>CAZOLZ010000054.1:0-14114 GCA_964580965.1 uncultured Flavobacteriales bacterium
AGTTGGAAGAGGTTCTCGAAACCAACATTCCAATTATTTCAATTTTTGATGGCTTAACGAAACTATGATGTCTAGGTTTTGTTATTGGTTTCTATTGCTCAAAGAATTATTTTTTAATAACCTTACCAGTCTTTAATTGTTTTTCAGCATCTCGTATTTCGTAAAAATATATGCCATTAGACAGATTATCAGTAGATATAGTTGAATTGCCAATAAAGGTCTCTTTTAATTTTATCCTTGAAAGATTATCGTAAAGAATGAATTTATATTCTGATTTTGAACCACATTGGATAATAAGTTGATTTAAGAATGGATTTGGATAAAGGTTCACTGAAACCTCACTTTCTTCATCATTAATCCCTATTGTTTCTGAACAAAAATCTGCAAAAAAACCTCCAATTATGGCACTTTGATTTATATCTTGATTGGTTGAGCCAAAGGCAGGAATTGGAGTTGCTCCGCTCCAGGTATGTCCACCGTTAATTATTTTATAAAAAATCACTTCACTTCCATTTGTTCCTCCACTGTATGAATACTTCTCCACAGTTGATTCATCAGTTAAATTAGAATTTGTAATGTTACTGAATACAGGTGTTGTATTACAATTGTTGTGATTGATCCACCATTGAATTGTATTATCTACTGTTGAAATCAAAGCAGCGCCATCATAGGAAACGATATTATCATCGGTACCATGAAAATGCATGACTGGTATCTGAGGAGCGGAAACCGAAGCGTTTTGAAGAGCCAATGACATATTTCCTGAACCAACAGCTATGGCCGTAACTGAATGAGTTGTATAGTTTGCAAATTTATACGTCATAAAACCTCCTTGTGAAAAACCAGTGGCAAACAAACAATTGTTGGTAGAGTATTCAGCATGAATAGAATCTATCAAATCAGATAAAAAATCTACATCTGAATTCCCTATTGTAGTCCAAGAGTTTGAATTCCCATTTGGATATATAACAATAAAACCTAACGAATCAGCAACATCATCAAACTGTGTATAGTTTTGTTGAAAGGTTGCGTTTGAGCTTAGGCCATGTAAATTAATCACAAGTGGATATTGGTTAGAAGGCGAATATCCTGTTGGCTTGTGGACAATGAAAGTTCGATACTCTCCCTGATTGTAGATACTATCTAGTTGAGCATTTGTGGTATTAACCACAATAAAGATAGTTGAAAGTATAATAAATATATTTTTCATGTTTTTACCTGTTACATCAAGGCTTAAATTAGTAAACTATCAACTTTCGTGATTGTTATCACTAGTTTTATCTTCAAGTAAATCTAAAATTAATTCAAGTTCAAATAATGTTTCGATAGAATTACACGATTCTTTCATTAATTTACTTATTTCGTTTGATTTTTCTGGTAGTTTATTTGAAGAATTCTCCCAAGTTTCTTTATCTGGCCATTGTGCGTAAGCAATATAGTTAAATTCATCTTTTTTATGAAGTCTTGATCCTAAACTACCTGCATAATTATAAATTAATTGAGTTAAATCTTTCCATGATTTTTCAAAAGAATCCTTTCGATCTGGTTTGACTTCAAATTTATAAATTACACTAAACATTTATTTTTCTTTTACTGTTAACGTTCTGTGTATGGTGCGTATCCCGAAGGGTATGCACTATACACCTTGTTGGTTGCAGTTCTCTATTTTATTGTTTTCCAAAGTGATACCCAATGCTTAATTGACCAACCAGACTTAAATGATTAAAATATCCTAACCAGGCATCCTCTCCGTATAATGAAATGGTAGCTGGTTGATTGTATGTGTATTCTTTCTGCCAGTAAGCAAAAGGGAACGAAAATCCAATTCCAGTATTTATTCCCACCGTAAACCGATCTCCAATTGCCCATCTATAACCTGCAAGAAATCCAAGAGAAACTTTATGCGTTTTTGTAGTATGAGTGACATTATAATTAGAGTCTAATAATGATTGTATTGATGTAGGTAATGGCAATTGCTCCGCATTAACAGCAAAATGGTTAGAATACCAGTATCTGATATATGTACCATAAAAGAAATTCGTTTTACCTTTTTTATTCGTACAGTACTTTTTTAGCATCCCATTTATAATAAGATTGTTATTTCTAGTTTCTAAGCCATTCCAGGTGCCAGCATTTTTTGACCGAAATGAAGCACCTAATTCCACACTTAAGTTTTTACTTAATGTGTATTCAAATGAAATACCAGGGTAATCATTATATGCTCCATAAATCTTAATCTCACTTTGTGAAAACACTGATTGTACCAAAAGGGTTATTAGTCCTATAAATATGTAGAGTCTAATCATAATCTTAAAAGTTAAATCAGTTTAAGTTGTTTTTAATTGCAACGGTTTGGCTAAGCTGCGTTTTAATGCAGTTTAGGTCTTGTTGTGTTTAGTTATTCTTTTTTTATTTCAAAAGTCCCGAATTCCTTTGGTCCTTTCAGTTTGTCTTTTTTCACTTTAAGCTCTATCTCGTCAAAGTATTTGTACCATAATTGGTTGGAAAAGTTGCCAGTAATTTTCAGGTAGTTGACTTTTTCTTTTTTCACTTGATAATCAAATAAGACGAAAAACCCATTGAATATTAGTACTTGATTTATTGTGTCTTTACGAAAATTTGAAAAACAAGGAGAGTTATCCTTTGTCCAATCTCTTACCAATCCCCAGACTTCAGTTGTATCATCATTGATCATAATTCTCTTCATTTCCCAGATCGGTTCATGCTTATAATTTTCGATCTCAATATATGATCCATCAAGGGAGTCGATCCATTTTTCCTCCACTTTGTATTCGTCCAATTGATGATTTGTGTTTAAAACAAGTTTTTCCTTTTCAATCTTCCATGTTCCAGAGGAATATCCAGCCATTAGAGTTGCCCAAGGATCTCTGTATTCATACTCGAAAGTACTGTCTGAATTCAGGATCAATTTCTGATATCCGTGCTCCTTGTCTCCAATATATGTTCCTGGCTGTACATTCTGTGCAAGGCTCAATAATGAACAGAGGATAAAAGTCAATATGAGGGCTTTTTCTTTCATTTAATTAAACACAACGAGTTAATAAACGAAATGTCGTTTATTTCCAATATAGCTGTTTGTTGTTAAATTTTTAATTTTCAACACTTTATCCGTTTATTGTCGTTTGTGTGTCGTTTAGTTTGTGGTTTCATACATTGTATTTGACTTTATTTTAAATTGATGTAAATTCAAAACTAATAAAAAAAGGGAAAGTCTAATTATTTTAATCTTCAGTTATTTTCGATGAAAAATAAAAAGGTAAACACACATTTACAATTTTTTAATAACAAATTCCACAAAATATTCTCATCTTTAATCCTTTTAAAAATAAGAATTAGATGAAAACAAACCATGAAATAGATTTTGAGATTATTGGGAGTGAAATGCAATGTGTCGAAATCGAATTAGATCCTCAAGAAACTGTAATTGCTGAACCTGGTGCATTTATGTACATGGATAATTCAATTGAAATGCAAACCATTTTTGGTGACGGTTCAACTCAAAATGGAGGTGGATTATTAAATAAATTATTCGGAGCAGGGAAAAGATTGTTGACAGGAGAAAGTCTCTTCATGACTGCCTATACCCATAACGGATATGGAAAAGCAAAAGTGGCTTTCGCTTCGCCTTATCCTGGAAAAATTATTCCAATTGATTTATATGAATTTGGAGGTAAAATTATTTGTCAGAAAGACGCATTTCTTTGTGCTGCAAAAGGCGTATCTGTTGGAATTGAGTTCCAGCGTAAATTAGGTACAGGAATTTTTGGTGGTGAAGGGTTTATTATGCAAAAACTAGAAGGAGATGGGATGGCTTTTTGTCATGCAGGAGGACATATTATTAAACGTAACCTTAAACCCGGAGAAACCCTAAGAGTTGATACAGGTTGTATAGTTGCTTATACACAAGAGATTGATTATGATATTCAATTTGTAGGTGGGGTTAAAAACGTTTTATTCGGTGGTGAGGGAGTGTTCTTTGCTACACTAAAAGGTCCAGGAACAGTTTGGTTACAAACCTTACCAATTTCTCGCTTAGCTTCTCGTGTATTATCATTTGGCAGAGGTCCAAGAAAAGAGGAAGGAAGTATCTTAGGCGGTTTAGGTAATTTATTGGATGGTGATGGACGTTAAATTGTTAAATTTCACTTAAAACTCCTTATATTTGCACAAAAAAGTTAAAAATGTCAGATAATTCACGCATATCAACAAATAAAGCGCCTAAGCCTGTAGGTTTATATCCTCACGCTAGAAAGGCTGGAAATTTATTATTCTTATCAGGAGTTGGACCTAGGGTAGCAGGTTCTGATGCAACAGATTCAGAAGTTCCTGGTTTAAAATTAGATAAAAATGGAAACTTTATTGAGTTTGATTTTGAAGCTCAATGTAGAAGTGTATTTGATAATGTAAAAGTTATCCTTGAAGAGTCTGGCTCTAGTTGGGATAAATTAGTAGACGTAACAGTATTTCTTGTAAATATGAAGAGAGATTTCCATACGTACAATAGAATTTATGCAGAGTACTTTAAAGATAATTTACCTTGTAGAACAACTTGTGAAATTTCTTCACTTCCAACACCAATCGCAATTGAATTAAAATGTATTGCAACAATTGATTAAAAAATTATGATAAACTTTATACTACGATCGATTTTAGCTTTGGCTACCACTTTTTTTGTGGTTTTTTTATTTACTTCTGGACATTGGGGATGGGGAATCACAATGATTTTTCCATTAGCAATTATAATCTTTTCGTTCTTTAGACACGAACGAATGATATTAGCTTTAAATCAAATGAGGGTTGGTAATACTGATAAAGCTAAGATTCACATCAATAAAATTGACCCACGTTTTTTACCGAAGAAACAACACGCTTATGTTTTGTTCATGAAAGCGGTTCTTACAACACAAGAAATTGGTTTTGCAAAAGCAGAACAATTGCTTCGTTCAGCTTTAAGTATGGGGTTGAGAACAGCTCAAGATAAAGCAGTTGCCAAAATGCATTTAGCAGGAATCTGTGTTCAGACAAATAGAAGGCAAGAGGCAAATGTTTTATTAGCAGAAGCAAAAAAATTAGATAAATCTGGAATGATGAAAGATCAGATTCAGCAAATGCAGGCGCAAATGAAAATGGGAGTTCCTTCGAAGAATCAAATGCGTATGGCTCAAATGCAAGGAGGTCGCCAAAAAATGCCAAGAAGAAGATAATTCATGGTTCGTAAAGAACGTTTGTTAGCCGAACAGTGGAACGATTATGAATTAATTGACGCTGGTAACGGAATGAAATTGGAACGCTGGGGTGAAATTATTACTATTCGCCCCGAAGTTCAAGCTTATTTTCAACCTGGTTATTCAATTGCAGAATGGAGAAAAAAAGCTCACTTTGAATTTAAATCTACATCCAATACAAAAGGAGAATGGGTCACTTTAAAATCAGGGACCTCAGAAAATTGGCAAATAAAATTTAAAGCCCTTACTTTTAATCTTGAACTGACTAAGTTTAAACACCTCGGATTATTTCCTGAACAAAACACGAATTGGGAATTCATTGAGTCTAAAATTCAACCAGGAGATAAATTTTTAAACCTATTCGCATATACTGGTGCGGCTTCTTGTGTTGCACAACAAGCGGGTGCACAAACAACGCATGTAGATTCTGTTAAACAATTAATTACATGGGCAAGAAAGAATCAAGAAGAGAGTCATATAGAAAATATTCGCTGGATTCATGAAGATGCGCTCAAGTTTGTAGAAAAAGAGGGGAAAAGAGGTAAAAAATACAAAGGTATAATAATGGATCCTCCTGCTTGGGGAATTGGAGCTAAAGGTCAAAAGTGGAAATTAGAACAAAAACTAGAGTCTCTTTTTCAGTTAACAAGTCAGGTTTTAGAGAAAGATGGTTTTTTAATCTTAAATACATACTCTCCATCTATCTCATTGAAAGAGATTGCTTTATTAAAAAACCGTTATTTCCCAAACTATTCTAGTGATTTGAAAGAGCTTTGGATGATATCAACAACTCAAAAAAAATTATACTACGGTAATCTATTAAGAATAGGGTAGTTAGATTTATCTGTTAAAGTTATTAACAATCAGAAGTCTGTTACTTTTTGAAATTTTTGAAATCTATGTGTGTCTTATGAGTAATTTTGTTTCAAGAATTGAGCATTAATTCATCATGTACAAAGTATTTTTCATAAGTCTATTCATCTCAATGATGGGTTTTTCTCAGTCGTATTTTACGATTGAGGACGAGAATTTTACATTGTATCTAAATCAGTCATATCCATCAGTCATATCCGGGAACAGGTTGAATCTTTCATCACCTAGATTATTGGAAATTAGGGAGATGAAATTGAATGGATTGAATATTCATAGTTTAGAAGGAATTCAATATTTTTCAAGTTTAAGGTCTTTAGAATGTATTGAAAACAACTTAAAATCTTTACCAGAACTACCAAAGAAGTTAGAACGTTTGGATTGTAGTATGAATCAACTTTCCGTTTTACCAGATTTGCCATCAAATTTGGAAGAATTAAGTTGTGCTGATAATTTGCTAACTCAGTTACCAGAATTACCAATTAGTTTAAAGGTTTTATACTGTAACTTTAATCAATTAACAATTCTACCTAATTTACCGAGCAACTTAGAATATTTGGCTTGTGGTACCAACCAATTGAAGTGTTTACCAGAATTACCATCCTCAATTTTTATGGGTGATATTACTGTCAATCCTATCAATTGTCTTCCGAGTTACGAAATGTGGATGGATGATGTATCTCTAGAGTTACCTATTTGTGCTAGAAATGAAGAAGCAACATCTCCACATGAATGTGTTTGTGTTGTTAAGTCTATTGTGAGCAATCAAGAAGAGAAAGATGAGGTTTCAGAAATGTTAGTTTCAAATAATTTGGAAGTGAAAGTTTTTCCGAATCCGGTTAAGCAAAACGTTATCATTTCCTCTGAAACTGTAATTAATTCAATTACGATTGTTAATATGAATGGCCAAGTCGTTAACTCAACGCAAGTGAACGATACTCAAATTGAATTAAATATTCAATCTTACCAAAACGGAATCTATTTTATCCACTCTAATTTTGATGATAAAATAGTAACGTCTAAAGTGATTAAAGTACAGTAATTTAGTTGTTAAATTTTTAAGTGATTTTAATTACTTTGTTTTAACAAAACATTAATCTTGTTTTTTCTGAATTTTCGTTTATATTTGCCAATCTAAAAATGATTTTATACACTTTAAAATAGATATTATGTCACAAGAAAAAACGAGATACTCTGAGTCTGAATTGTCTGAATTTAAACAGATTATATTAGATAAATTAAAAGAAGCAAAAGAAGATTTTAACTTACTTCAAAATTCTTTATCTAACGGAGATAATGGAACAGATGATACTGGTAGAACATTCAACATGATGGAAGATGGATCTCAAACTTTATCTAAAGAAGAAACAGCTCAACTTTGTGCACGTCAAGAAAAGTTTATTCAAAATTTAGAACATGCCTTATTGAGAATTGAGAATAAAACTTACGGTATTTGCCGAGTTACTGGAAAATTAATCCAAAAGGAAAGATTAAAATTAGTTCCTCATGCTACGTTAAGTATTGAAGCTAAAACGATGCAAAACAAATAGTTTTGAAGAAAAAATTATACATTGTGGGGACTATTGTGGTCCTCATTTTGTTTTTAGACCAATTGATAAAGGTGTTAGTTAAAAATAATTTTACACCTTATGATGATGCTGTTCCCTTGTTAGGAAATTGGCTTGTTTTGGAATATATTGAAAATCCAGGTATGGCATTTGGGACAACTTTTGGTTCAGAAGCTTGGCATAAGTTAGCATTAAGTATCTTTCGAGTTTTGGCGATATCAGGAATTATATATTATTGGTTTAAACAAGCTCGTAAAGGTGTTAAAATGGAATACCTTATCGCTTTAGGAATGATTATCGCTGGAGCCACAGGTAATCTACTAGATTCAATGTTCTACGACTACATTTTCCAATTTGATCCTTGTATGCGTTATAATTTCATGCCAGGTTCAGGAAATTTTGTTGATTGCAACCTTTATGGGGGAGTTGAAGTTCGAAACACTGGATTTTTGTTAGGAAACGTAGTTGATATGTTTAAATTTGAAGCCTCTTGGCCACAGTGGGTTCCTTTTGTTGGAGGTTCTGAAGTTTTTCCAGCCATTTGGAATTTAGCAGACTTTTCAATTTCTTGTGGAATCATTTTAATTTTAATCAGACAGAAATCTTATTTTCCTAAAGAAGAAATGGCCCAAAATATTGAGACTCAAAATGAAGTTTCAGAAGATGAAGATTAAAGTTTTATTTTTATCATTCTTTTTTATCTTTTCGTATGGAAATGCTCAAAGTTATTTTGGTAAAATTTCATTTGATTCAACAGCGAGAAGGTATGAAAAATATGAAATTGGTTTGCAATTGGATCTTAAAACGTCCATTGGAATCAATCGATTTGTTTATCAACGTTTAGAAGAGGAAACAAATCCATTTGACCCCTTACAGATTAATGTTCAAGCAGAATTCAGTTCACCATCTGGAAAGAAGTCAACACGATACGGATTTTATTACCAACCTTTCAAATCAAACCAGGTATTAGATAAATGGACCAGAGATACAACTACTTTTCCTTGGCGCATTCGTTTTGCTCCAGCTGAAATAGGAGAATGGAAGGTTAAGGTTTCTTATCAAACGGATAAGGTTCAATCTGATACATTAAATTTATCATTTCGTTGTGATTCTTCAGAACATAAAGGATATTTAATTGCTGAAAAAAAGCAACGATACTTCCAATTTAAAAAAGATTCTAGTACTTTTCTAACGATTGGTAACAATATATCAAGTGGTGGGTTTTTAACTTATAAACCATCTCAAAATGAACGACACTTAAAAGGGGTGCAGCAATTAATTGATGTTGGAGGAAATTTTACACGTTTTGACATGCAGCCTCAAGCAGCTTTACCAGATTGGCCTGATATTTCTAATTATGCAGGTAAGTTAGATGAGATGTATGCCTTTGATAAAATAGTCGATTTATGTGAAAAAAATGATGTTTATTTTATTGTATTTAGGCATCATATCGAACTAATGGACAGTAAAACGAATCCAGGAGGTTCAGATTGGAGTGGTGTAAGCTGGTTTGATAATCCTTATCAAAAACAGTTGAAATTAGAACAAAAGATTGATTATTTCACAGATTCTACAGCTTTGTTAGCTCAAAGAAATGCATTGAGGTATGTTATTTCAAGATGGGCTTATTCTCCAAACTTTAGCTTCTATGGTTATTCAGAAATTGACAATTGGATTAAAGATCTAGTTATAGAGCAACAACATACAAATCCTAAGTTTAATCAAAACGATGCCTTAGAATTGTTTAAACAATGGTTTAATAATCAACAGTCATACATCAATGAATTAGCACCTAATATGCTTTATTCAAATTCGTATAGTGTTTTACCAGATTTTGAGCAAAAAAAGATCAAAGAAGGGATATTTGGAAGCTCTGATATTATTTCACTTCATAATTATGGAGAAACAAAAGCAATAAATTATAAAAATAGATATGAGGCTATAAAATATGCTGATCGAAAATATGATAAACCTGTATTAATGGAAGAAATAGGTGTTTCAGATAGTAAACTTCGCATTTATTGTTGTTCAGGTATAGAATACCATAACAGCATTTGGTCTAGTGTAATGTCTGGGTCTACAGGAACAGGTTTAGATTGGTGGTGGGATAGAGGTGTTCAAGATTTTGGTTATCACTTGGATTTAAAACCACTACAGCAATATTTTGATGGGTATGACTTAAACAATATGAAATTAACACCTCAAAAATGGTCAGAATCTCTTGTTTCTAAGCGAAAGCTAGAAAATTTTACATTACTAAGCGAACAAAAAGACACCGTTTTTGGATGGATTCATAATGCAACTTTTTATTGGAGAAATTTATTAAAAGGAAATAGTTGTATAGCTGAAATAGTAGCTCAAGATAGTTTGAAATATCCTTGTTTTGTGGGTGAAGGCCATGATTTAAATCAAGAACCGAAAGGAAACTTTAAAGACAGTCGTTTTAACGATAGTTATACATTGCAGGGAGGAGTAATGGCTATCAAAAACAATTCCGTTCAAGAAAATCCTTGTTTTCAAGTTTCAAATCTGAAAAGAAGTAGTTTTAGTCGAAATCAATGGTATAAAGTAGAATTTTACCATGTTAATAGAGGTGATTTAATGAAGCATCAATCAGCCTCTCAATTGGTTTCTTCCTCATTTTTTGGAAAGATTAAAGTGCATGTTCCCAACTTAGATCATCAAAATCCTGATTATGCTTATAAGGTTTTTTGGATTGGTAGTTCAAAGAAACGAGAAGGCTTAATTTTCAATGATTAGATTTTTATTTATTGAAAAAAAGGATGTGATTTAATCAGTATCCTTTAAGTTAATTTGGATTGAATTCTAAAAAGATTTATATTTTTACTATAAAATTTAAGTTATGTCATTAAAATTAGAAAATTTGTTGGCCAACTTTGGAGTTTCAGAAGATGCAATCAATCTATTACTTCTAACTGAACCATTTGAGTGGGAAAACACAACAGAAGCTATTTATGCAGTAGAGAAGAAACTCAATCAATTTGATTTAACGCTAAATTCCAGAAAGATTATTAACAAAATAATAACAGAGAGTTTAGATAATGTTTGTAGGCATTCAGAGGCAAATGTTTTTGGAGAATTATCAAGCTTTAGTTGTAAAATCGATTTAAGCTCAAAAAATTTATTTGTTACAACTAGAAATATCATTCCAAACTCTTCGGTAGCTGCAATCCTTGAAATGATTCAAGAATTAAATAATTTAAATAAAGATGAGCTGAATAGCTTGTATAGAGATCAACTTAAAAACGGTACACTAGACCATAAAGGAAATGCTGGTTTAGGTTTGATTGAAATAGCAAGAAAAACGAAGCAAGAAATTAAGTATAATTTTGAATATTTTAATAACGAATTAACGTTCTTTACATTATTCATTACAATAAACTTTGAAACTAAATAACATGACAGATTTTATTAATGAAGGAGATAAGGTAACTCCAAAAATTTTATTGAGTAAGTCAAATAATGAATTTTATATCAAAGGAACTTCAAGGCCAGAAAACCCTAAAGATTTTTATTCTCATGTTTTTAATTGGTTAAATACATATTTTGAAAGTCCAAATGATGAAACTGTTTTTCAAGTTCAGTTGGATTATTTCAATACGTCAACAAGTAAGGTCTTACTAGATTTATTTGAGTTATTTGAAGAAAAAGTAGAAGATTCAATCAATATAAAAGTTGTTTGGCAATATAAAACAGATGATGAAGAAATGATGGAGGCTGGAGAAGAATTACTTGATTTAGTTGAAATTCCATATGAAATTCAAGAAGTAGAATAATCTACTTCTTGAATTAAATTTTTATTCCTATTAAAACAACATCATCCATTTGTTCAACGTCCCCTTTCCAATTTAAATACGTATCTGAAAAAATCGATTTCTGTTCGTTCATTTCTTTTAAATGATTTTTAATAATCAACTTTTTAAGATTAGAAATTTTAAACCTTTCTTCATTTTCTCCACCCATTTGATCTGCATAACCATCACTAAACGTATAGATTCTGTCATTTTCTTTTAATTCAATCGAATGAATACTGAAAGGCTTCATTTTTTTGTGAAGACCTATAGGTTGTCGATCTCCTTTAAATTCAATTAATTCATTGTCTCTAATGATAAAAACAGGATTGTTAGCACCTGAGAAATAAAGTGTGTTTGATTGTTTATCTAAACAACACATACTTAAATCCATACCATTTCTCATTCTTTCATCAGAATCTAAATCAATGTCTTTATTTAAAGTTGATATGATTGACTCTCTCAGTTTATCTAAGATGAGGTTTACCTCTTGAATTTCATTTTCAATAATTATTTCATTTAACAATGAATTTCCAATCATTGTCATAAAAGCACCAGGAACACCGTGACCTGTACAGTCAGCAGCTACCCAAAATATTTTTTCATCCTTTGATTGATATGCCCAGTAGAAATCTCCACTTACAATATCTTTAGGCTTGTATAGAATAAAATAATCGTCAAATGTTTTCTTAAAAAACTCATCAGAGGTTAGAATTGCCTCTTGAATTGTTTTCGCATATTCAATACTTTCAGTTATGGTTTTGTTTTTTTCTTCGATCTCATTTTTTTGCTCTACTATTTCTGCAGTTCTTTCTTGTACAATATTTTCAAGTTTAATATTAGCCTCTCTTAACCTTTTTGAATTTATACGAATCAATAAGCGAACAAACAAGATAAATAGAATGATGTAGGCGATATAGGCATAAATTGTTCTATACCAAGGCGGAAGTATTTTTAATTCATATTGACTTACTTGACTTAATTTTCCGTAGATGTTTTTACTTTGAACTTTAAAGATGTAATCTCCTTCTGGGATATTTGTATAGTTCTTCTTAGTTTCATAAATCCAATTACTCCAATTATCATCAAAACCCTCTAATTTATAGCGGTAACTATTTTTGAAATAATCCTGATAAAAAAGACTTGAAAAATGAAATACGAGTTCATTATTATCATAGTTTACAATACTACTTTTAGATTGATTTTTAATTATACTATAAACTGTATCATTTCCAATTATATTTAACTTCTGATGAAAACCGTGAAAGATAATAGAATCGTTTTTACCAATATTAACTTTCGATATTAGTACTTCATAAGGATTTGTTTTAAATTTATTTCCCTTATAATTTACTTGGAAGATTCCTTCAGAAGACCCTAACCAAAGTTTATCATCTTCTAAATAAAATGAAAAGTAATGGATATTTGGTAACCTTTTAAGAACAAGGCTGTCTCTTGTTATTAGGTTTTTATCTACTAAAAAACGGTTTAATCTATTCTGGTTTGTACCGTATGTTGATGTGAAAATTTGATTATTACTTTCATAGAATCTAAATAAACCAAGTTCCTTTTGGTTGAGGAAGTCACCCAACTTTGTTGAAGGAATTAGCTCACCTTTTTCAGATGTTAAGACACCTGATTTAGTTCCTATGAAAATTTGATTATTGTAACTGAAAACATTATTGAAAGAATTTGAGTTTAATCCATTTTTTTCGTCATACCTGAATATGTTTCCTTTTTTATTAATGTAACCAACTCCTTTGTTTTCTGTTGCATACCAAATTTCCTGATTTTTGATTGCTATTGATCTTACAACATTACCAGTATGAATTAGTTTGGTGGTGTCACCTGAATAAAT
The DNA here is from genome assembly GCA_964580965.1 of uncultured Flavobacteriales bacterium. Classification (GTDB taxonomy): domain Bacteria; phylum Bacteroidota; class Bacteroidia; order Flavobacteriales_D; family Crocinitomicaceae; genus CAIUKX01. The sequence goes on from CAZOLZ010000054.1 coordinate 13,355, forward strand.
ATTATACAAATAAACACCATCTTTTAATCCAAGAATTAATGACTGTTCATCTTTTACACAAATTGTAAAAATTGATCTACCTTTTAGATTAATTTTTAGATTATCTTTTGTATCAATTGAGATTAAACCAACAGAAGAGGCAATAAATAGTTGATTATTAGATTTTTCAAATTTCCAGCATTCAGTTTTAATATCCCTATTTGATTTAAAGATGCCATTTTCCATATACGAAAAACCTATGTCAGTCGCAATATATAATCTTGAATTGAATCTAGTTATATCTTCAACTGTACTTTCTACACCTTCATTGTTAGTCCATTTTTTTATTTGAGCTCCTGTTTCGACATATGCAATACCTTTATCAGTAGAAAGCCATAAATTATCAGTATTATCAATGAAAATATTATTAATGGCGTCGTTAATTAATCCATTATTAGAATTAATTGAATTTAATATTTTACCAGATAAATCAAATTCAAATACACCACCGTAAATAGTACCAATATAAATTCTGTTATCATTGGATTTTTCAATACAATAAGGATATAATTTACCACACTTTTTATTTACGTCATTAAATCTAATATCGCTGGATAAAATTGCTCCATTTTGATTTAATAAAATTAGACCCACATCATTTGTTAATATTAAGGTCTTGTTGTTAAACGATACAGCATCTATGATTGAATGTTTAAATTTTTTGTTAATTATTTTTATTTTATTTTTTTCTAATAAACACAACCCTTTATCATGATCAACA
>CAZOLZ010000055.1:0-14110 GCA_964580965.1 uncultured Flavobacteriales bacterium
TCGTTTGTATGTCAAATAATTAAAGTTATCTGTTTGGTATAATTTCATAGTGGAGTTGTTGAACATCTGATTCAAAAATAGCAAAAATACATCAACTTATTGCTGCTTTGAGGTATAAAATGTAAAGCTCAAAGTTTTCATTTAGAATCGCCTGTATCATCTCTCTATCTGATATCACTCAAAAACCTTATTTTTGTGTCACAATGGAAAAACTATCCAAATTCATCAATTTTCATTACCTCACAAAATGGGTTACACTATCCGTTATTGTTGGTATATTGATTGGTACTGGATCCGCTTTGTTTTTAATTGGATTGGATTGGGCAACAAATACACGTGAAGGTAATCAGTGGCTTATTTGGTTGTTACCTATCGCCGGGTTTTTAATTGGTTATACCTACTATAAATTTGGCTACAAAGTTGTTAGTGGAAATAATTTACTCATTCGAGAAGTAAAACAACCTACAGAAAGGGTACAGTTCAGAATGGCTCCTATGGTTGTTTTGGGAACAATTATTACACATTTATTTGGAGGATCTGCTGGTCGCGAAGGTACAGCAGTTCAAATGGGTGGTGCTATTGCAGATCAGTTTAGTAAACCTTTTCAATTAACAGAAGAAGACCGAAAAATTATCATTGGTTTAGGTGTAAGTGGTGGATTTGCAGCTGTTTTTGGTACGCCTTTAGCCGGAATTTTATTCGCTTTTGAAATCTTAGCTTTAAATCAATTGATAAAGAAGGGATTAATTCCGATCATTTTAACAGCTTTTATAGCTGATTATTTCTGTACGTTTGTGGGTGCAGGACACGCACATTATTTCGTTGATAATGTTCCAATAATATCCTTAACAAATTCATTTTGGGCAATCGTAGTTGGTATCGCTTCTGGACTTGTAGCCATGCTATTTAGTCAGTCTTCTCATTATTTTTCTGGTTGGTATAAAAATCAAATAAAGTATGCTCCGCTTCGGCCATTTATTGGTGGAATCGTTGTAAGTCTTGCCGTTTACCTTATCGGAACGACAAAATACATTGGTTTAGGTATACCAACAATACAAGCAGCTTTTTCAGAAAATCTATTACCCTATGATTTCTTAATTAAGTTAATCTTTACTGTTTTTACTTTAAGTGTAGGATTCAAAGGTGGTGAAGTTACGCCCCTGTTCTATATTGGTGCAACATTAGGAAATGCTTTGTTTTGGTTTGTTCCCTTACCCTTATGTCTTTTAGCAGGAATGGGATTTTTAGCCGTGTTTGCTGGTGCAGCTAAAACACCTCTTACTTGTATTTTAATGGGTTTTGAGTTATTTGGTTTAGAAAGTGTTCCTTTTATTGCTTTATCAAGTGTAGTGGCTTATTTCGTTTCCGGTAAGAGGGGGATTTACCATAGTTAATTTGGAAATGAGGAAATTCGAAAATTTGAAAATTTGAAAATGAGGGTTTAATTTACATTCTAATTCATTTATCACTATTTCGATTCGACATTCATTTTTAATTTATGTCACCTTCCTTAATCCTTCCTCAAGGAAGGAGACCTAATATTACTTCGGAAAAGTAAAACGTCTCTTTTTTGGTTCAAAAATCAACTCTGTGTTCATCTGTGCTATACTTTGTGAAACACTGTGGTTAAATCATTCACATACCAAAAAAGGTGCTCAATTACTCGAGCACCTTTTCATTAACAATTAAACGATATGGTTTATTCTTCCTCCAATATTGCTTCTGAAGCAGCTGGAGTAAGAGCTTCTTTAATCTTATTTTCTAATTCTGACATCAATTCTGGGTTGTCTGAAATCAATTGTTTTACAGCATCTCTTCCTTGACCTAATTTTATTTCTCCGTATGAGAACCAAGAACCGCTTTTCTTTAAGATGTTTAAATCAACTCCTAAATCAACGATTTCACCCACTTTTGATATACCCTCACCATACATAACATCAAATTCAGCTTTTCTGAATGGTGGCGCTACTTTATTTTTAACTACTTTAATTTTTACGCGGTTACCAGATACATCTTCACCATCTTTAATTTGACTTGATCTACGAATATCGATACGAATTGAAGAGTAAAATTTTAAGGCGTTACCTCCTGTTGTTGTTTCAGGGTTACCAAACATAACACCGATCTTATCTCTTAATTGATTGATAAAAATACACGTACATCCTGCTTTATTAATAGAGCTCGTTAATTTTCTCAATGCTTTTGACATTAAACGTGCCTGTAACCCCATTTGTGCATCACCCATTTCACCTTCAATTTCAGCTTTTGGTGTTAATGCTGCAACAGAATCAACGACAATTAAATCAACAGCTCCTGAACGAATTAAACTATCCGCAATTTCTAACGCTTGTTCACCGTTATCTGGTTGTGAAACCAATAAACTACTTAAATCAACACCTAACTTTTGTGCGTAAAATTGGTCAAAAGCATGTTCTGCATCAATAAATGCTGCAATACCACCTTGTTTTTGACATTCAGCAATCGCGTGGATAGCTAAAGTTGTTTTACCAGATGATTCTGGTCCATATATTTCTACAATTCTTCCTTTTGGATACCCATTAACACCTAATGCTAAATCTAATGTTAAAGATCCTGTTGGAATCACATCTAATTCTTCTACAGGTGAATCTCCTAATTTCATAACAGACCCTTTTCCATAAGTCTTATCAAGTTTCTCCATTGTTAGTTGAAGAGCCTTTAATTTTTCTGTGTTTACTTCTTTTGCCATAACGTTTAATTTTAATGTTGATACAAAGATGATTGGTTAAGTACGTAATCTATTTACGTTTATTTAAAAAATTCTAAAATTTCTTCAGCATGAGCTTTTGTCTTCGGTTTTTCAATTATTCCGATGATTTCATTCTGCTCGTTCATGATAAAAGTTGTACGGTGTATTCCATCATAAACTTTTCCCATAAACTTTTTTTCACCCCAAACACCAAAAGCTTTGATAACAGCTTTATCTTCATCAGCAATTAAAGGAAAGGGTATTTGTTGCTTTTCAATAAATTTTTGATGAGAAACTTGTCCGTCAGCACTTACACCAATAATTTCAATTCCTCTATCTAATAACTCTTGATAGTTATCTCTGATGTTACAAGCTTGTGCAATACAACCAGGTGTTTGATCTTTCGGATAAAAATAAAGTACCCATTTTTTACCTTTAAAATCAGTTGAACTTATTTTTTCACCTGTTTGATTTTTCGCCACAAAATTTGGCGCTTGATCACCTACTTTAAGAAATTTAAAACCGCTCATTTTTTAAACATTTTATTGATTAAATTTTAATCAAATATAATAAAGCTTTTTTAAATAGGTGATCTTTTTGTTTATTTTTTTTAATTAATCTTTATACTCATTTCGTTCTAAACGAGCTTTGATTTCTTTTAAGTTTTTTAATTTTTTTGGCCTACGTTCGCGAATTGCAGTTTCTGTAAAGTAGCGGTGCATCGTCAAAAATTGAACTTGTATTTCATCCCATTTACGATCGCTATCAATTTTACCGTGTTCTCTTAATTCTCTTCTTAAACGATCTGCAATTTCGTGGAAATCATCCCTTCCTAAATAATCTAAATCAGCATCACAAATAATTTCTTCCAATTTATTTTTAGGTTTGTGAGGAATAGTCGTTACATAAATCAATTCTTTAATGATTTGAATATGGTCGTCCGTATAACCGTATTTCGGCAATATTTCACCTGCCATCTTCACTCCTATTGGTTCATTATTATCGTATTGTTCGATGAATCCAGCATCATGATAGGAAGCTGCTGATTTCAATAAGAATAAGCCTTCATCAGTAACACCCTCTTTAATCGCTAAATTCTCAACAGCATTTACAACATCCATTGCATGTTCAATACAGTGATAATATAGCTTATCGGAAAGATTATCTTCTAATAATTTATATATGTAACGCTCAGCCTTATTATAATTAATCGAACTGTATAAATAAAGATTCACAATTTGTTGGAAACGTTCGTTTGGATAAATTCCTTGACCATCAATTGATAAATGCGCCTTGATAGAATCTACCGTATACATTTCTATTTCATTGTTGCTTTTAGATTTTGCTATACCTTTTAGCGTACATTCAAAATATGGTTCAATCAATTTATACGTTTCTCCTGTTACAGTAACTTTTCCTGGTTCACCTAACATTTCCATACGTTGTGCACGGTTAACAGCTGAACCCCAAATATCATAAGCTAAACGCTCGTTTCCTATCACACCAGCTGTAACTTCACCTGTATTAATGCCCAAACGTAACATCCAATATTCTTCTCCTTTTTCAATAGCATCATTTTTTAACTGAGCCATGTAATCTTGGATTTGTAGAGCAGCTAAACAAGCATCAATCGGATTGGTATTATTTCTTACAGGAACACCACCAGCACACATGTAAGCGTCACCTATTGTTTTAATTTTTTCTAAATTATTTCTAACTATAATTTCATCAAATTTCTTAAAAAACACGTCTAATTTACTAACCAAATCAGAAGGTGACATGCGTTCAGATATTTTTGAAAATCCAACAAAATCTGTAAATAAGATAGAAACCATTTTATAAGCTCGTGCACTAGATCTACCGCTATTCTTTAATTCATCAACTGTTGATTCTGGTATAATTCTACGAATTAAATTTTCAGATTTATCTTTTTCAATTTGTAACAATTTGGTTTGTTCTAATACTTTATTTTTTTCTTCGTTAATGATTTTGTTCTGCTGCTCAATTTGAGCATTTTTAGCTCTAATTTCTGTCGTACGTTCAGCAATTTTCATTTCCAATCGCACAAGTTTTCTACGCTCCAATTCAATTTTTTGACGGAAAAAGAAACGTATTAAAAGAGTTAAAATACCTGCAGCAATGATCCAAAACCACCATTTCCACCAAAAAGGAGATGCTACATAAATGGTAATTTTTGCTGGTTTTTTACACCATTTTCCTTCTCCTATTCTTGCATAAACATAAAATGTATATTCACCTGGAGATAATGACGGTAGACGAAATTCATTCCTACTTCCTAACAATCCATCTTCCTCTAATTCAGGTATAAAATATTTATAATTAATTAAAACAGGATTACTTAGATCGGAAGCTAAAAAACGAAATGTTAAATTACGTTGTCGGTACGATAAATCAATGTGTTTAGTTTCAGCAACAGAAACAGTTAAAGGTGTTTTTTTATCGTTTACATTTACCCAATCTTTATTGATTTTTAATTTCGTGAATTTTACACTGATATCTGGATTATCCAATGATAAGTTTTCAGGTTTAAAGAAGTTGTAACCACTAATTCCACCAAAAAATAACTCTCCTGTTTTTGATTTAAAGTAAGAACCCATATTGAATTCATTACTCATTAAACCATTAACTTCTTTAAAATTTAATGTAGTATTAGTATTTAAATTAAAGCAACAAATACCTCTATTCGTACTTAACCATACATTGTTATCTTTATCTGGTAAAACGCCATAAATTACATTATTTGGTAGTCCATGGTCTTTATTAAAAACTTCTGATTTTTGTGTTTTAGCATTCCATTTAATTAAACCTGAACCAAAAGTACCTAACCAATATTCATTTGAACTTCGTTGATAAATCGATGTAATGTAATTAGATGAAATGTTTAAAATATCTTGGTTGTACTTATAAGGAACTATTTTGAGTTGATTCCCTTTTTCAGTTAGTACGTTTAACCCACCTGTACTTGTTGCAAACCATATTATCCCACTTTGATCACGATGTACCAAACGACATAATCCATTTGAAATTGATGGTTCATTTTCAGAATGTTCAAATTGTATTGTTTTTCTTGTTTTAAAATCTAACAATACAGCACCTCCATTCGTACCAAGGAAATATTTACTCCCCTTCCAATGAAAAATAGAATAAACACGACTGTGATTATTATATGAAGGATCTTTATTTAATTGTATTTTTTCAAAATTATAATTTGTTGCGTTTTCAACGTTTAAAAGGTATAAGCCTGTTGTGGTTCCAACTAAAATTTTATTTTCTGTAATCACCTCTAACGATAAAATGATAATTTCTCTAAAAGATACAATTGAAAGTAATTTGTCTAAATAATAATGTTGAAAAAGACCTGATTTTCTAGAGTATCTGGAAATAGCATTATCAGTTCCTATATAAACATAATTTGCAAATTCATCTTCAGCAAATGACCATACTGTAGGAGATGGTATACCTCGTTCTAAATGTCCTGTTGGTCCTACACCTAAAAACCCTTGATTTAAAGGGTTAAAACTACTTAAACCTCTATTTGATCCTAACCAAAATGTTCCTTGATTATCTCTAAAAAGAACATTAATTTTATTATTTAATAAAGCATTTTTTTGAAAAATATCTTCTGAACTATTCAATATCGTTCCGTCAGCTTTGATTGTATATAAACCATTATTTGCAGACGAAAGTAGCCAATCGTTATTTTTTGTCTGGTAAATATCTGTGATCGCAATATTTCCATAAGTTGTATTAAGTTGTGTAAATATTGGTTGGACAATTTCTGTATTTAAATCATATTTAAAAACACCTTTTGTGGTACAAAAAAGTAATTTATTTGGTTGAAAAGAAGTAATCTTAAAAATGCTTGCTTTTTGATTGTTATTAAATTTAACTCTTTTCCAATTATCTTTTTTTCTAAAATATCTGTAAGTACCTCTATCTTCTGAGGTTATAAAAATATCATCATTTTCAGCAACAAATACATTCAATAATTTTTTGGAAGGTAAGAGATAATTATTTGGTATAAATTTTTCAGACTTTACATTGAAAATATGTAAACCTGATGTTAATGAAGCAATGAATAAATTACCTTTCTGATCTGATGAAATTTTATCAATTTGAAGCGCACTTTTCTTTTCAACTTGAAAAGTTTTAAATTCTTCTTTATGAATATCATACTTAGTTAATCCATTTGATGTACCAAACCATAAGTTTCCATCAGCTGTTTTAAAAGCACAACGGATGTATTCACTTTCTAACCCTTTTGTATCATCCGAAGTATATACTTCAAAATTTTTACCATCAAAACGATTTATACCATCTTGTGTACCAATCCATAAAGTATTTGTATTGTCTTGAACTATACAAGTAACTGAACTTTGAGAAAGTCCTTCATTAATTGAATAGTTATTAAATCGATAGGTTGTTTGAGCAAAAAAATAGGGACTAGTATATGTCAATACTAGCACAAATAAAACATATATACGTTTAATTATCAAAATAGTTTATTTAATAAAAAGAGGTTAACTAATAAATGGTCAACCTCTTTAAAATAATTATTCTAAAATAAATTAATTTCCTTCAGAACCCTCATCAGTTGTATTTATTACGATAGATTTTTCTAAATCTCTATCAAAAATATACATACCACCTTTATCTCCATCAATTAATTTAATTCTATCTAGAATAGTTCTTGCTGTCGCTTCTTCTTCTAATTGTTCAGAAACATACCATTGCACAAAGTTGTGTGTAGTATAATCTTTCTCTTGTAAACAAATATCAACTAAATTATTGACACTTTGAGTTACTAAAATCTCATGCTCTAGTAATAACTCAAATACTTTTTCTAATGAATCAAATTCTGAAGGTGGTTGTGTAGTAATTGTTGGTATTACAGCTTTACCTCCTCTTTCATTGATAAACTTAATCAATTTCAACATATGAAATCTTTCTTCGTCTGATTGAGCATATAAAAATTTAGCTGTTCCATTTAAACCTTGATTTTCAGCCCATGATGCCATTGCTAAGTAATAATATGAAGACGATGCTTCTTTAGCTATTTGACCATTTATTACTTCTTGTACTCTAGTATTCATAATATCCTTTTTACACAAATTTATGACTTTATATTCGCGACTGAAAACAATTTTGACTTTCTTTCAATAATTTAGAATGAATATTGTTAATATTTCTAGCTTAAAACAAGCTAAATATTGAGTAACTTAGCTTTAGATACATTTTTTATGGGAAGAAAAAATAAACAATTCGGTCAAAAGAAAAATAATAAGCTTAAACAATCGCTACTACATACGGTTCGTAAACTTTTTCAAAAAAATCCCGGAATGATTTTTTCTCATAGAGAAATTTGCGACAATTTAGATGTTAGAGATGGTGTTTTAAGAACATTAGTTTTCAATTTATTAAAAGATTTAACACATCAAGATTTTTTAGTCGCTACAGCTCACGATCGTTTTAAATTAAATTTAGATAACAACCATGTAATTGATGGGGTTATTGCTATGACTTCAAAAGGGTATGGTTTTGTAGCTGCTGAAGGATATGAAAGGGATATTTTTATTGCTCCAAACCTAACTCAACAAGCATTAAATGGTGATAAAGTTAAAATTCAAATCACTAAAAAAAATAAAAATAGAACTGAAGGTCAAGTAATTGAAATAATTGAACGTGAACGTTTACAATTTGTTGGTACAATAAAAATGCATGAAAAATTCGCTTTTTTATTACCTGATAATTCAACTATGCACTCAGATATCTATATTCCGAAGGAAAAATTAAATGGTGCAAAGGACGGGAACAAAGCATTAGTTAAAATTACTGTTTGGCCTAAATCTGCTAATAACCCTTATGGTGAAGTCATTGAAGTTCTAGGAAGACCTGGTTCAAATGATACGGAAATGATTAGTATTTTATTGAACAACGGAATTGATTATAAATTTCCAAATGAAGTAATTGGAGAAGCTGAGTACGTTTCAATGGATCTGGATGAAGCTGAGATAGCAAAAAGAAGAGATTTTAGACCAATTACAACGTTCACCATTGATCCATTAGATGCAAAAGATTTTGATGATGCTTTATCTTTTCAAGTTTTAGAAAATGGACACCTAGAAATTGGTATACATATAGCAGATGTGAGTCATTACGTTCGTCCGGACTCTGCAATGGATAAAGAAGCATTAAAACGTTCAAATTCTGTTTATTTAGTTGATAGAGTAATCCCAATGTTGCCCGAACAATTATCTAATTTAGCTTGTTCATTAAGACCAAATGAAGATAAGTACAGTTTTTCGGCTGTTTTTGAAATGGATGAAAAAGGAGAAATTTACAATGAATGGTTCGGTAAAACAGTAATTCATTCAGATAGAAGATTTACTTATGAAGAAGCACAAGAAATTATTGAAGGTCAAGATGGTGACTTTAAAAATGAAATTTTAACCTTAGATAAAATTGCTAAAATTTTAAGAGGAAGAAGGTTAAAAAAAGGAGCTTTAAAAATTGAATCTGAAGAGATGAAATTCAGATTGAATGAAGAAGGTCACCCAATTGATGTTGTATTAAAAACTTCAAAAGATGCTCATAAATTAATCGAAGAATTTATGTTATTAGCAAACCGTAAAGTAGCTGAATTTATAGGTAAGAGAGGTAAGGTTTCCAATCCTATTCCGTTTGTTTACAGGTGTCACGATAAACCAGATTTACAAAAAATCGGATTATTCAGTTTATTCATTGATAAATTTGGGTACAAGATTGATTTTGATGATCAAAATAACATTGCAAAAAAAATCAATGCTTTACTTGAGGATGTAAAACACAAAAATGAATATTCACTGATACAAACAATGGCGATTCGGTCAATGGCAAAAGCGAATTACGATGTTCAAAACATTGGACATTACGGTTTAGCTTTCAAAGACTATACTCATTTTACATCACCAATTCGTCGTTACGCCGATTTAATCGTTCATCGTATTTTACAAGAAGAATTAACAAATCAAAAACATAAATATGGAAGTATTTTAGATACTTTTTGTAAGCATATTTCTCGAATGGAGCGTAAAGCTGTAGATGCAGAACGTGAATCAACTAAATTCTTTCAAGTATTATTCGTACAAGATAAAATTGGTGAAGAATTTACAGGAACAGTTTCAGGGCTTGCTGAATTTGGAATGTTTGTAAAAATGGATGAAAACCAATGTGAAGGATTAGTAACAATGAATGATATACCTGGTGATCGTTTTTATTTCGACCAAAATAAATTTGCTATTATAGGCACACGAAATAAAAAAGAATTCAATTTCGGAGATAAGGTAAAGGTTCGTATTTATGAAATTCATCCACAAAAAAGACAGATTGATTTAGAGTTAGTAGAGGATTAATATTTAATCCCATAGAACGATTAGAATAGATGTCAAAATTAATTTATAAAATGCTTACACCCGAGAAGAATAATTTAATCTAAAAATCTATATTCTTTTAATCTTGTCTTGATTCTAACTTAAACCAATTTAATCCTACTATTCAAATCATCTCGGTAAGATCCTCCAATTGGAATTGATTTTTTATCGTTCTCAAGATTTAAGTTAGGGTAGTCAATATTTGCAATTTTATCTAAACGAACAATAAAAGAACGATGAACACGAACGAAGTCTTTTTTCCCCATTTTTTGTTCAATTTCCTTCATGGTTGAATGAATAGTATAACGAGTATCAACCGTATTTATAACCACATAATCTTTCAAAGCTTCAATAAAGAAAATATCTTTAGTATTAATTTTAACAAGCCTACTACTAGCTTTCACAAATATAAATTCGTGATTATTAGCATTATTATCAACAACAGAAAATAAAAAGTCGCGTTCTTTGATTACCTCTTGTTCCTTTTGGTGTTTATAAATTGCCATCTCAATTGATGTTTGCAAATCAATCTCTTTGAAAGGCTTTAAAATATAACCGTGTGGTTCAGTTATTTTAGCTTTCTGTAAAGTATCTTCATCTGCATAAGCAGTTAAGAAGATTATAGGGATACTAAAATTATTACGAACAATTTCTGCAGTTTCGATACCATTTATTTCTCCTTTTAACATGATATCCATCAAAACAATATCTGGCGAACTGTTTTGAATGTCTTCAATCGCTTTTTCTCCAGTTGCAGAAGATCCAACAACTTCGTACCCAATTTTAACTAAACTATTTTGAATATCCTTTGAAACAATTGATTCGTCTTCAACAACAAAAACTTTTACTTTTGACATTTACTTTTTTTTGAGTTTATAAATTTATGTATTTTATTTTAAAATGAATAATTAAATTAAAAAATATTTTTCTATATCATTAAAAATCAAGAGATTAACTTAAAATCTTACTTAAGATAAAAATTAAAATTTAAGAATCAAAATCCATTCAATTTTCATTCTAAATAAATAATAAAATAAAAGATTTTTAAAATAAACTTTTTATTCTTTTTATTAAGTCTGTTAATATGTTAATAAGAATAATTTCAAAAACTTGTTCAATTGATTTATCAAATAAAAGTCTAGACTTATTAACATGATTAATTCTTTTAATTAGTTGATTTTAATTCTTTTCTATTACATTTTAACAATTGTGTTCATAATATTAAATGTTTATTTCTTTATTGAATTTCAGTTTTAAATTATTATTAAAACTTGTTTATATTTCTTTAAAAAATTTATTTTATTAAACCTTGTTTATCCAAAAAAATATCTAATTATACTTTTAAGTTGAATAAAACAAGAAAATGATTTTAATTGTTATCAACTTTAATTAACAATTTATTTTAAAAATAGTTTACAAATAATATTTTTAAATATATGATTTACAGTTATTTGAAAACTTAATAAATCTTTAATTGTTTATATATTGTTACAATTGTTAATACTCATTACTTTTGTAAAAAATCATAATAATATGTCTAAGATACTTTTACCAATTGGTGCTGATCATGCAGGATTTGAACTTAAAGCAAGTTTAATCAATTATTTAACAGAAAAAGGATATGAGTTGAAAGATTTTGGTTGTCATTCGGCTGAAAGTGTTGATTATCCTGATTTTGCACATCCTGTAGCTTCTTTAGTTGAAGAAACAGATGGAATGAAAGGTATATTGATTTGTGGTTCTGGTAATGGTATTAATATGACAGCCAACAAATATCAAGGAATTCGTGCTGCATTATGTTGGAAAGCTGAAATTGCAGAATTGGCACGTTTACATAATAACGCAAATATTTTAGTTTTACCTGCTCGATTTTTATCATTAGAAGAAGCAAAAGATATCGTAGATATTTTCTTCAATACTGAATTCGAAGGTGGTAGACATCAAAATAGAGTCAATAAAATTAGTTGTAATTAATAACAACTTAAAATAAAAAAAAAGTGGCTAGCTTTATAAAACTAGCCACAATCTAAATTATAAACTTTATCCTACTCAACAATAAAAGAAACTCTCTTATTAGTTTTAACTGCAACTAATAAATACATTCCTTTAGCTAATTGATCTGTTGAAATAAATTGTGTATTCTTATAAGAAGCAATTTCCTGCCCCATTGCATTAACAACTATGTAATCATCAACAATGTTTGTCTGAATTCCTTCACTAGAAACTGGATTAGGATATACAGATAACGTTTTATTTTCGATAGTCTCAATACCTGTTGTTTGATTTTGCATAGCCACTTCATAGATTGATATAGAACCAGAAACCTCATTAGAAACAACTAGTAAATCTTTACCTGATCCATGATCCGCAGCAGGAATGAATACAATACATTCAGGTCCTAAATCACCTGCTTCAAATTCTCCATTGATTATAGAGTTAGCAGCAACATCAAAGTTTCTATTGTTTTCATAAGTCACAAACTTTACATTATTTACATCAGTAACATCGTAAACCATTACACCTCCCATTCTTTCTAAACCAATAAAAGCGTAGTGTTTGTTATTAATAGTTCCAACGTCTATTGCTTCTGGCTCACAACCTTTATCATCTGAACGGTTTTTCCAAGAATTATTTTCGTCATTAGTTGAGTTAAAGTTATCAGGATCAGCAATTAATAATTGTTGCTCGAAATCATCTCCTGAGTCATACACTTGAGAAATATCAGATGCATTCCAGATAGAGAAAGAACGAGCTCCATAACTATAAATCTCTTCGAATTCTGGATCATTATCGTTGTTTCCTGTTGCTGTTGTTGTTTTTAAACGACCTAAGTTATCTTCTAACAGTAAATCAGCTGCATTTGGGAAAATGGTAGGATCTAAAGTTAAGTCTTTCACTCTAACTTCTTCAGAATAACCATCATAATCTCTTGCATCTCCTTCATTGGCAGTGAAAATGTAATCAACACCATTAATTGTATAAACCACCATTGCATCAGGTTGATACATTCCTTTAGTTGGGTGTGTAGTTATATTAACAGCATTTGATTTATTAGAAGCATCAAATCCATTACCTGTTAAAGAGTGATCTTTAAAACCAAGACCTGTAATACCTTCAACGACTTTATTAACTGTGTTCACTGTGATGATTGTATTATTTTCTTGGCAAACAACGAATGCTTTCTCAGAATCGGAAGAAAATGCAACGTATTCTGGCTCTAAATCTTGAGCTACTGTAGCGTTTGGGCCAAAAATTCTTGTTCCATCTGAGAAAGATTGTCCATTGAATTGTGTAAACCCTAAAGTTATAGCATCATTATTAGAAATATTGTTCACATCTGCAGGGATTGTTACAATAGTAACTGATCCTTCAGGATCGTTATCGTAAGCATCGTTTGGTTCACCTTCATTCGCTGAAATCACATACTTTCCATTCGGAGAAACTTGAATATTATCAGGAAGAGCTCCTGCATCAACAGCTGTAATGAAAGTTCCGTTCAAAGAATAGAAAGCGATGAATCCGTTCGTTTGCTTATCATCGTGTTCAACTGCAACTGCGAAGAAATCTGGTCCAACTGCAACAGCATTTAAACCTCCTGTATTCGCTACATCAGAAGCTACATCAATTGTAGTTTCTAAAACAGGATTTGACTCGTCAGAAATGTTTAAAACACCAACTGTTCCTGCATCTGCATTAACAAAATAAAGCTTTTCTCCATTTTTATCGTAGCTAACGATTTCTGCAGCACCTTCATCAAATATACCGGATGAATATCCACTCAGTCTTTCCAATTTCACATCCTGAGCGTTAATAGTAGAAGCGCTAAAAGTAAGGCCAAGCGCAAAAAGACCTAAAGAGTAAAATTTCTTTTTCATTCTTTGTTGTTTTAATTTACAACAAAGTAACAGTGTTAATTTTACAGGGGTTTTACTTGATTATTATTTGTTTATTA
>CAZOLZ010000056.1:0-3290 GCA_964580965.1 uncultured Flavobacteriales bacterium
AAATTTTTTGTTAATTATTTTTATTTTATTTTTTTCTAATAAACACAACCCTTTCTCATGATCAACAAAACCAACTTTATCATTAATATCTATGAGAGTCAGGTCAATTTTAGCCTTCAATATTTCAAGCTTTTTTAAGATCGTATTCCAAATTATTACACCAACAGAACTTGAAAAGTAAACATACTCATCGTGAGATTTAACACTCCAAACATTTCCAATATTTCCAATTGTATCGTTGTAATGTTTTAATGAATAATATTTCAATTGACCATTTTGTGAAGAGCCTAAAAATCCAATAGCATTATTACCACCAACAAATACTTCACCATTTTTATTTTTGTTAAAAGAAAGTGGGTTGGCATTGTGTTCAATATTAATCGAGTTCCAACTAGATCCATCAAAAGTGACAATTTTATTCCCCGACGCAAAATATAATAGATTAGAATTATCCTGAATACAAGCCCAAGTTTGTGCAGTTGTCCTAGATTCCTTGGGGTCAAATGCTTTCACATAGTAACTACCCGAATATTGAGCGTAAACCGTATTACTAATTAATATTACAATGGATATGATTAATCTTAAGTTTGTTTTCATAAGAATGAAGTTTCACCGAAATAATTTAATAATTATATTATTTAAAAACAAGAAAGAATAGATTAGTTACCAATTCATTTTTTAATTAAGCTAATCTACAGATTTTTAAGAGAAAAAAGGGTAATTTGATTTACCTAATTCGAATGAACAAATTAGATGGTATAAACTGATTCTATCAGTAAAAGATTAATTAAGTATTTGTTGTCTTTTGAACTTAGATGTTTATAATTGATAACAATAAAAGAGGCTTAAAGGAAAATAATAGAGAAAAGGATTAACTTAACTTGTCAGTAAGGATTCGCATTTCAATAGAAGGCGATATTTTTTCATACAAAATGTTATAAACAGCCTCAACTATTGGTAAATCAACCTGGAATTTTTTATTGATTTCAATGAGACATTTCGTTGCATAATATCCTTCTGCAATCATGTCCATTTCTAACTGAGCTGTTTTCACAGAATATCCTTTTCCAATCATAAAACCAAAAGTTCTATTTCTAGAAAATTTAGAATATGCAGTTACCAATAAATCACCCAAATAAGCACTTGATTTTACATCACGGTGAATGGGGCTTACTTCATCAATAAAGTTCTCAATTTCTTGAATCGCATTTGAAATTAATACAGATTGAAAGTTATCTCCGTAACCTAAACCAGCATAAATACCAGAAGCTAATGCATAAATATTTTTCAAAACTGCTGAAAATTCAGTTCCGAATAAATCATCTGAAACAGTCGTTTTAATATATCTGCAAGAAAGAACGCTTGCCATATATTCTGCACTTTTCTCTCGTTGACATGCAACTGTCAAATAAGATAGGCGTTCCATTGCAACTTCTTCAGCATGACATGGGCCGCAAATAATTCCGATTTTATCGTATGGTGTCCCAAAAGTTTTATGAATGAATCGAGCAGGAATTGCATTGTATTCAGGTATAATTCCTTTTACTGCAGAAAATACAACCTTATCTTTTAACAAATCAGTGGGTACATCCTTGAAAAGGTTTACAAGAAATGCAGAGGGAGAAGCAATAATGATAATATCAGAAGGTTCAATTGTTTGGATTAAATCTGAACTAACAGCGATTTTATCCAAGTTGAATTCAACAGATTGTAAATAATTGGGATTGTGCTTGTAGTTTAATATATGAGAAACAGCTTCTTCATTTCTCATCCACCAATTTACCGATGAAACATTGTTGCAGAGTATTTTAACTAGAGCTGTTGCCCAGCTACCTCCTCCAATGACTGCGATTTTTTGTTCTGTACTCATTAATTACCCACAAATGTAAAAATAATTTTGATTTAGTTTTCTTATGTTATTACTATGAAGTGTAAAAAACATCAATATAAGTATCTCCTTTGTCGATAAAACGACTATAAATATTCGATAAAAAGCTTTAAATGATAGATTAATATAGATTTTATGTGGTGTTTTGTTTAATGTTTATAGATTTGTTGGATCAAATCATTAAATAAAACGCTTATGAAATTTAAATTTTTACTTTTAACATTCTTACTTACAATTGTAAGTTTGGGTTTAAAAGCTCAAAATTTGGTTCAGGTTATGCCTTCTAATGATTCTGTAAACTGTGATGGTTTGGCTAAAATTGATACCATCCAGTTTACATCTTCATCATGGTACTGGACTAAAGATTCCTCAACGTTCATTCAAGATTTGGGGTATGAGCTAACAAACTTGTGTCCAGGAGATTATATGCTTCATTATGTAGATGCTTCTGGAGCTAATCATCAGTATGCTTTTTATATTGGTATGGCTAACAGTTCAGGTAATCCAAACGGAGGTCCAGGGGGACAACCACATAATGGTAAGCCTTGTCAAGCAGAGTTTGATGGCCAACCAACTGATTCTACAGGGTTAAATTTCATATTGACAGATATTTCGAGAGTAGATTCAGGATATGTAGTATCTTACGAATGGAAAATTAACGGGTCGGTAGTATCAACAGATAGTGTTTATAATGCTCAGATGACAGCAGGTGATCACATTTTTGAATACACGATCAACACATCGGCAGGTTGTCAAGATACTTATGTAGACACATTGACTTTCCCACATTTTGGAGATCCAAACGGTGGAGGTTCAGGAAACGATCCATGTGCTGGTGCTAACTTATATGTACAGTTAATGCCATATGACGCAACAGATTCAGTATCATGTGATGGTAGCATTGAAGCAGTAGTATCAGGTACAAATCAACCATTCACATACTTATGGTCTAATGGTTTCACAGGTACAGTAAACGACAGTTTATGTCCAGGTAACTATGATTTAACGGTTACAGACATGGAGGGATGTTCACAGACTCACAACATCTATCTTTCATACAATGGAGATCCAAACGGTGGAGGTTCAGGAAACGATCCATGTGCTGGTGCTAACTTATATGTACAGTTAATGCCATATGACGCAACAGATTCAGTATCATGTGATGGTAGCATTGAAGCAGTAGTATCAGGTACAAATCAACCATTCACATACTTATGGTCTAATGGTTTCACAGGTACAGTAAACGACAGTTTATGTCCAGGTAACTATGATTTAACGGTTACAGACATGGAGGGATGTTCACAGACTCACAACATCTATCTTTCATACAATGGAGATTCAAATGGTGGAGGTCCAGGGGGACAACCACATAATGGTAAGCCTTGTCAAGCAGAGTTTGATG
>CAZOLZ010000056.1:3390-8748 GCA_964580965.1 uncultured Flavobacteriales bacterium
GTTGTCAAGATACTTATGTAGACACATTGACTTTCCCACATTTTGGAGATCCAAATGGTGGAGGCCCAGGAAACGATCCATGTGCGGCAAATGTTAATACAACGGTAGCTTTTAATCCAACATTAGCATCAGATTCAACATCATGCGATGCAGGAATTCAAGTAGTAATAAATGGTGGTAATGGACCATTTGATTTTATTTGGAGTAATGGTATGTCTGGTCAAATGATTGATAGTATTTGTCCTGGTCATTATGACGTTACAATCACAGATAATAATGGCTGTGTTAAAACATTTGATACTTATGTAGGTTTTGTAAAAGACTCAACATCTTCAACAACACCATGTGCTAATGTAAACATTAATGGAGTTATTAATGCAACTCCAGCATCAGATTCATCAAAATGTGATGGTATTTTAGCTGTTACAGGAAATGGTGGAGTTGGACCTTATACTTTTGCTTGGTCAAATGGTTCAACTGCAAACATGATTGATAGTTTATGTCAGGGAGATTACAGTGTAACTGTAACTGATCTAAATGGTTGTTCTAAATTAATCAATGCAAAAGTACATGTAGCAATGGTTAATGCTAACCCTTGTGCTAATACAAACTTGAATGGTATTATTTACCATACAGAAGTTTCTGACTCAACAATTTGTGATGGTCAGTTAGAGGTTAAAGGTACTGGTGGAGTTGCTCCTTATACATATGCTTGGGATAATGGTGCAACAACTAATGTTATTGATAGTTTATGTGAAGGTTTCTACGACGTTACAATTACTGATAATGTTGGGTGTACAAGAAAAATCAATGCCTTTGTTGGTGTAGCAAATGTTGATCCAGTTGATCCTTGTTTAAATAGTAACTTACAAGGAGATATTAATGTGTTGGCAGTAACAGATTCAATAAACTGTAATGGATCTGTTCAGGTTTATGCTTCTGGTGGTCAATCACCTTTCACATTTGAATGGAACAATGGTATAACAAGCCCAACGTTACATAATGTGTGTGCTGGTAACTATTCTGTTACTATTACAGATAAAAATGGATGTACTGCTTCTGCTGTTGGAACTGTGGTTGAAGACTTTGTAACTGTTGTTGATCCATGTCAAAACACTTACATCAATATTTCATTAATGCCAACAGCTTCAAATGGAACTACTAACTGTAATGGAACAATTGTATCTCAAGTTACAGGTGGAGCTGCTCCATATACTTACAACTGGAATAATGGTGAGCAAACAGCAGATTTAGTTAATATCTGTAAAGGAAAGTATACATTAGAGGTTTTAGATACTAATAATTGTAAATTCATAGCTTCTTGTTATGTTGCATTAGATGATACAGTTTCACCTCAACCAACACAACCGTTAGATGCTTATGTAATTCCTCAAGGAGTTTCAGATGCTGGTATATGTGATGGTTCAGCCTCAACAGTAGTTTATGGAGGAAAAGCACCTTATACATTTATGTATTCTAATGGGTCTACAAACCCTTCAGCATTCAACTTATGTTCAGGTATTCAGTATGTAACTGTAGTTGACGCGGACAATGATACCCTATCTTTAGATTTCATTATTCCTTCACCAGCTAATATTGTTACTACAACATCGTCAACATCACTTAATGATTCAACAGTTGTTGATAGTTTATTTAATGAAGCGATTTCAAACTGTGATATTGATTTTGATTCTATTGTTTCTGCTTCAATTACATCTGTAATCACTACTTCAGCATCAACTGTTGATGTAATCTGGACTTTATTGTTTATTGATAACTCTACAGTTGATATATTAAACACGTATGACATCTTAGATTTTAATGATGGTGTATATACATTTACAATGCAAGTTTACTGTCCTTCAAAAGCCGTAGGACAATACGTGACAGCATCAGAAAAGTATTACTTAAACAACTCTGCTGCTAACCTTGAAGAGGTTACAGAAAGTCAAATGAAAGTTTATCCAAACCCATTTGACAATATGATTAAAATTGAATTGAGTTCAACAGAAAAAGCTCAAGTCATTGTTTCTGATATCGTTGGCAAGGTTTTAATTAATACGACTTTTGAAAATGGTAATGTTGACTTAGACGTTAACGATTTACCTAAAGGTCAATATGTATTGATGATAAAATCTAAAAAAGAAGTTAGAAGCTGGAAATTAGTGAAGTAATTAGCTACTCGGTTATATTTAGGTTAAAGGGGCTGTCAGGAAAGACAGTCCCTTTTTTTATTAACTTTGTATCCCTTTCTATAATAAATACGTTATGCTTCATTTTAAGAATTTTTGGTGCTTTTTTATCATTCTATTTTCATGTATCTGTTTATTTGCTCAATCAAATGAATCGGTAGTTTTAAAAACGAAAACAGGGAAGTTATATGGAACTTTATTGATACCTCAAAATAAATCAGTAAAGAGGCCCTTAGTAGTTTTTATTTCTGGGTCAGGACCTACAGACCGAAATGGGAATCAATTTATGATGGAAAATAATTCATTAAAGTTTTTAGCTGAAGGATTGGTTCAAAATGACGTAGCAAGTTTACGTTTTGATAAACGTGGAGTAGGTGAAAGTAAATCAGCGCTAAAAAATAAATCTAAATTTACGTTTGATGATTATGTGAAGGATGTAAAAGCTTGGGTTGATTTAATGAAAAAAGATCAAAGATTTTCTGATATAATAATAATGGGGCATAGTGAAGGTGCATTAATAGGAACGATTGCTTCACAAAGTGAATCGATATCTAAACTCATTTCACTTGCAGGGGTTGGTCAACCTGCAAATGTTGTTTTGCTAGAACAATTGACCAATCAAAACATAAGTCTAGCAAAACAAGCCAAGCCAATTTTAGACAGTTTAGCAAATGGTAAAACAGTCAAAAAATATCCATCTTCATTAGCGCCATTAGTTAAAGAAGAAATTCAACCGTATTTAATTTCTTGGTTCAATTATAATCCAAAACAAGAAATTTCAAAATTGCAAAAACCAATTTTAATCATTCAAGGAACAAAAGACATTCAAGTTAAGATTGAGGACGCAAACCTTTTACATCAAGCCAATCCGAACTCTAAATTGAAAATCATCGAAGGAATGAATCATGTTTTAAAGCGTGTTGATTCCGATGATAGAATTGTAAATATGCAAACTTATATGGATGGTAGTTTACCTTTGATTGAGGGGTTGGTTGAAGAAGTAGTAGAATTTATAACTATAAATTAATGCTTTGACAGGTCTAACAACCAAATCTTACTTTTTGTAAAAGTTCATCTCATCAATATATTTCATCACAGGATCTGTCAATAAGTAACGAACATCCTTACCTTCGTTAATAGCCTGTCGAATAAACGAAGCAGAAATCTTCATTATTGGAGCATCTTTGCAAAGGGTAATATTAGGATGGTTGTGATAAGTATGCTCTTTTGTTGAACCAATTTCAGTGTGCTCCAATTCCTCTTGTTCTGTTAAAACTCTTGGATAAACATAAAAATGATAATTTTCAATCAGAACATCGTGATTGAACCACTTGTGAAAAGTTCTTAAATTATCTTCTCCCATTATGAGGGAAAAAGTATGTTGAGGGTATTTTTCTTTTAAATAGGCTAGGGTAGAAGCAGTATAACTTGGTTTGGGTAGTTTAAATTCAATATCAGAAGCTTTTAATTTATCATTTCCTTCTATTGCTTCTTGAACAATTGCTAAACGATGAATATCTGCCAACAAGGTACTTTTTTTCTTCAGAGGATTATGTGGACTGACAACCATCCAGACTTGATCTAAATCAGTATAGTCTGCCATATAATTGGCTATGACTAAATGACCAATATGGACAGGATTGAATGTTCCGAAATATAACCCTATGTTCATTTTTATTGTTTTTGACTAATAAAAGTACGAGTTGTATGTTCTGCTTCTTGAATCGCCTTTTCTAAATCGTCATTGACAATGATTTTATCAAATTGAGAAGTATATCCTAACTCAGCATTTGCCTTTGCCATTCTCATCTGAATTTTTTCTTCTGTCTCTGTACTTCGATACCTTAATCTACGTTCGAGTTCATCATAACTCGGTGGCTGAATAAAAACAGATAGAGCATTATCTCCAAAAATTTTTTTCAAATTTAGTCCACCAATAACATCAACATCAAATATAACTGTTTCACCTCTCTCCCAAATTTTTTCAACTTCGGATTTAAGTGTGCCGTAATAGTTATTAGTATAAACCTCTTCCCATTCTATGAATGCGTTTTCTTCAATTTTTTGTTTGAATCGTTCAATACCTAAAAAATGATAATCTACACCATCTGTTTCTTCTCCTCTAGGATCCCTACTACATGCTGAAACAGAAAACGAAAGACCTAAATTTTTAGTTAATAAAGCATGAACAATAGTTGTTTTCCCTGCTCCTGATGGTGCTGAAACTATAACACATTTACCTTTTATTTCTTCCATATTAATTTTCGCTGATGACTAACACATAGCCTAGAGCGTATTTAGGATTTGTTCCTTTATTTTTTCCAAATTATCTTTCATATCCACTACTAATTTTTGCATTTCAGCGTGGTTACTTTTACTACCAAGTGTATTTATCTCACGACCTATTTCTTGTCCGATGAATCCTAGTTTTTTACCAGGAACATTCGTTTTCATTGTTTCTAAAAAGTAGTCTAAATGATTCGATAAACGCATTTTCTCTTCCGAAACATCTAACTTCTCAATGTAGAAGATCAATTCTTGTTCAAAACGATTGTCATCGTATGATTTACTGTCTATATCTTCTAAACTTTTTTTCATACGAGCACGAATAATATCGATACGTTCTTGTTCGTATTTAGGGACTTCATTTAATAAATGACGGATGTCATTAATGCGCTCTTCAAATTCTTTTTCGAGTGCAACACCTTCTTGTCTTCTAAATTCATTGATTTTATTGCATGCATCATTTAAAATTGATAACACCCAATTACGTTCTTCTTCAATAATTTCTTCTTTTTCATTTACAAAAATATCTGGCATTCTTAAAATCAAAGTAGCATAATCATCGATTGGTTTCCCAGTAATTTCTTCTAATGCTTGTAAATCCGAACTATATGCTTTTGCTAAATCTTTATTTATACTATAATTTTTAGATTCGCCCGTATTATCAATATTCAAAGAAAGATCAACTTTACCTCTATCTAATTGTTCGCCAATTACTCTTCGAATTTCACCTTCCAATTCTTTGTAAAAGGGAGCGCAACGAATGTTAAGGTCCAACGATTTACTATTTAATGAACGAACTTCAATCGTAATTTTTTTTCCTTGATATGTTCCGGTTGCTTTTCCATAACCGGTCATTGATTTTAGCATAGAGATTATTTTT
>CAZOLZ010000056.1:8848-13166 GCA_964580965.1 uncultured Flavobacteriales bacterium
TGTTCCGGTTGCTTTTCCATAACCGGTCATTGATTTTAGCATAGAGATTATTTTTTACGCTACAATATGGTTATAACTTTCAATACTTGGACAAGAACAAATTAAGTTTCTATCACCAAATGCATTGTCAATTCTTCTCACAGGAACCCAGTATTTGAATTCTTTTAAGTATTCAATTGGATAAACTGCTTCTTGAGGTGTATATGGGTAATCCCAGTTCTTATTGATGATGCAATCCGCAGTATGAGGTGCATTTTTTAATAAGTTATTTAATTTATCTGCATGGCCGTTTTCGATTTCTTTAATTTCTTCACGAATCTTAATCATAGCCTCAATGAAACGATCTAATTCTGCTTTATCTTCACTTTCAGTAGGTTCAATCATTAATGTTCCAGCTACAGGGAAAGATACTGTTGGTGCATGGAAACCAAAGTCAATCAAACGTTTTGCGATATCTGCAACTTCAACATCAGCTGTTTTCTTGAAATCACGACAATCTAAAATCATTTCATGAGCAACAGTGTTGTTTTTACCTGTATATAAAATATCGTAATGACCTTTTAAAGATTCAGCTATGTAATTTGCATTTAAGATAGCATATTCAGTAGATTCTCTCAATCCTTTTGCTCCCAACATTTTGATATATCCGTATGAAATCAATAAGATTAAAGCACTTCCATAAGGTGCTCCAGAGACTGCATGAATAGCTTTATCTCCACCTACTTTAACTAATGCACTTCCCGGTAAGAATGGAGCTAAATGTTTAGCAACACCAATTGGGCCCATTCCTGGACCACCACCACCATGAGGAATAGCGAATGTTTTGTGTAAGTTTAAGTGACAAACATCAGCACCAATATTTCCTGGGTTCGTTAATCCAACTTGTGCATTCATATTTGCACCATCCATATATACTTGACCACCATTTTCGTGAATAATTGAAGTAATTTCTTTAATTCCCTCTTCATATACACCGTGAGTAGATGGGTAAGTTATCATTAAACCTCCTAATGAATCTTTTAATTCAGTTGCTTTTGCTTTTAACTCCTCAATATTGATATTTCCATTTTCATCACATCCAGTAACAACTACTTCAAATCCAGCCATTACGGCAGATGCAGGGTTTGTTCCGTGTGCAGACGAAGGAATAATCATTTTTGTTCTGTTGAAATCACCTCTTGATTGGTGGTAGGCTTTAATTACCATCAATCCAGTGTACTCTCCTTGTGCTCCAGAATTTGGTTGTAAAGACATTGCATCAAATCCTGTAGATTCACATAAATCTTTTTCCAATTCAATTAGCATCTCGTGATAACCTTGAGCTTGTTCTGTTGGACAGAAAGGATGAAGGTTTGCAAATGCAGGCATTGTGATTGGTAATAATTCAGATGCAGCATTCAATTTCATTGTACAAGAACCTAATGGAATCATTGAATGTACTAAAGAAATGTCTTTATTTTCAAGGCGTTTTAGATAACGCATCATTTTCGATTCAGAGTGATAACTACTGAAAATTGGATGAGTTAAAACTGCTTCTTTTCTTAATAATTCTGATTTGATACTTGTTGAAGCATTTACTGAAAATTCAAAATCATTAATTCCTTTAATATCACCAAATATTCCAACTATAGCTATTACATCTTCTATTGTGTGTGTTTCACCAAAACTAATTGATACTTCGTATTTATTAATATAACGGAAGTTCATTTTATTTGCTTCAGCTAACTTTTTCAATTCAGCCGTTGTAACATTTTTAACATGAATCGTATCAAAGAAATTGGAAGATACCACCTCATAACCTAATGATTTTAATCCGTTTGCAGCTTGAGCAGCTAACTCATGAATGTTAGAAGCAATTTCTTTCATTCCTTGCGGACCATGGTAAACAGCATACATACTTGCCATTACAGCTAATAATGCTTGAGCTGTACAAATATTTGAAGTTGCTTTATCTCGTTTAATGTGTTGTTCTCTTGTTTGAAGAGCCATTCTCAATGCCGGGTTTCCATCAGCATCTTTTGAAACACCAATAATTCTTCCAGGGATGTTTCTTTTGTATGAATCTTTTGTTGCGAAGTATGCAGCATGAGGACCACCATAACCCATTGGAACACCAAAACGTTGAGTCGATCCTAAAACAACATCAACACCAAATTTTCCAGGTGAATCCAATAAAACTAAAGACATGATATCAGCAGCTACAGCAACTTTGATATTCTGTGCGCACATTTTTGTTGCGAATCCTTCTAAATCACCAATATGACCAAATGCATCTGGATATTGAATTAATGCTCCAAAGAATTCATTGTTTCCTTCAAAAGATTCGGGGTTACCAAAAACTAATTCGATGTTTAAGTTATTTGCTTTTCCTTTTAATACATCAATAGTTTGAGGGAATGTAGTTTCAGAGACAAAGAATTTATTTTTTCCTTCTTTAACTTCTTTTCTTGAACGAGCATTGAAGAACATAATCATTGCTTCTGCAGCAGCTGTAGACTCATCCAATAAAGATGCGTTTGCAATGTCCATTCCAGTTAGCTCAACTACCATTGTTTGGAAGTTTAATAGTGCTTCTAAACGACCTTGAGAAATTTCTGCTTGGTACGGTGTATAAGCTGTGTACCAACCAGGATTAGATAATACATTTCTAAGAATAACAGAAGGTACGATTGTTTCATTGTAACCTAAACCAATAAAATTCTTAAACTGTTGATTTTTATTTCCTAATTCAGCGATGTGGTTCAAGTATTCTTGTTCCGTCATTGCTTCACTAACGTTTAACTCACCTTTCAACCTGATGTGAGATGGAATTGTTTTATCAATTAATTCAGAGATTGAATTTACATCAACCTTTGCTAACATCGCATTTGTTTCTTGAACATTTGGTCCGATGTGTCTTTCAGAAAATTTAGCCATTTTTTATAATAACTTATTTAATTAAAAAATAGTAACCTAAACACGTTACTCCCCACCTTATTAGTATAATTTACTCTACTTCACTTAATTTTAACATGTTCGATTTCCCATTTTCTTCCAATGGAATCGAAGCAATATTGATTACTATATCTCCAGTATTTAGTAATCCTTGTTTTTTTAAAATGTATTTAATGTCAGCAATACTGTGATCTGTACTGATGCGTTTGTCATAATAAAATCCTTTAACACCCCAAATTAAGTTCAATTGAGTTAAAATTTGAGGGTTACTTGTAAAGACATATATTGGTGCCTTTGGTCTTTGAGAGGCAATTTTATAAGCAGTATATCCAGAAAAAGACATTGTAATAATTGCATCTGCCTGAACACGTTGAGATAAACGACAAGCATTGAAACAAATTGAATCAGATATGAAACGTTCATTACTTTTTTCAGGCGCTTCCTCCTTGTAGTAAATTCCATCAAATCCTTCCATTTCAGAAACAATACGAGTCATTGTCTTGATAACTTCAATCGGATATAAACCAATAGATGTTTCTCCTGATAGCATCACTGCATCAGCCCCATCTAATACAGCATTTGCAACATCGTTTACTTCAGCTCTTGAAGGAGTCAAGCTTTTAATCATACTTTCCATCATTTGAGTCGCTACAATTACTGGCTTTGCTTGGCTTGCAGATTTCTTGATGATCATTTTTTGTAACAATGGCACACTTTCATAAGGAACTTCTACTCCTAAATCACCACGAGCTACCATCAAAGCATCGCTTGCGGTTATTATTTCATCGATATCTTCAATGGCTTCCGGTTTTTCAATTTTGGCAATAACTTTTGCTTTACCTTTTTGTTTGCTTATGATGTGTTTTAATTCAATAATATCTCTCGCAGATCTAACAAAAGATAATCCAATCCAGTCAACATTTTGAGATAAAGCAAAGTCTAAATCAATACGATCTTTCTCAGTTAATGAAGGCATTGAAATAGTTGTATTCGGGAAATTGACACCTTTCTTAGATGATAAAATTCCTCCTAATATAACTTTTGCTTCAATTTCTTTTATTCCATCTGTTTTTACAACTTCAAGAATTAATTTCCCATCATCTAAAAGAATGCGTTCACCAGGTTTAACGTCGTTTGGTAAATTTTTATAATTAATTGAGAAACGTTTATTATTTCCTATAATTTTTTCAGTAACGATAGTGATTGATTGTCCATTAACAATTTCAACACCATTGTCTTCCATTTCGTTTGTACGAATTTTAGGACCTTGTAAGTCAGCTAAGATAGCTACATTTAATCCTGTCTCTTCGTTTAGTTCTCGAATCGTTTTGATTATATTTTCGTGATCTTCATGAGAACCATGAGAAAAATTTAATCTACAAAC
>CAZOLZ010000057.1:0-12154 GCA_964580965.1 uncultured Flavobacteriales bacterium
ATCAATATCTCTTTTAACAATACGACCATTCTCTCCAGTACCAACAACTGTTCTTATATCAATTCCTTTCTCTTCAGCTAATCTTTTTGCTAAAGGTGAAGCAAAAACTCTATCATCATCATTATAAACAATAGAAGCTTGAGCAACTGATTCTTTTACAACTGAAGTTTCAACAACAGGCTCTGGTTTTGGAACAGAAACTGGCTCTTCCTTTAGAGGCTCTACTGTTTCTTCCTTTTCTACGGATGACGTTGCTGCTTCGGCTAAAATTTTAGAAACATCTTCACCATCTTCTCCTATGATAGCTAATAATGTATTAACAGGAACTGCTTTCCCTTTTTCAACTCCGATGTGCAATAAAGTACCATCATAAAATGATTCAAACTCCATTGTAGCTTTATCTGTTTCAATTTCCGCAAGTACTTCCCCTGAAGCAACCTTATCTCCTACTTTTTTAAACCAATCAGCAACAACACCTTCTACCATTGTGTCGCTCAATTGAGGCATATAAACTATTTCAGCCATTTCTTAATATTCTTTTATAAATGGATAATCTTCTTGAGTGTATACATCATTATAAAGTTCTGAACCTTCTGGATAAGGTGAATTTTCAGCAAATTCAATTGACTCATCAACTTCATTTTTGACCCATGAACCAATATCTTCAACTTCTTTATCTGATAACCACTTGTTTTCTTTAATTACATTTAAACAGTGTTGAATTGGATCAACAGACACCCAATCGGCAATTTCATCCTTAGTTCTATATTTTTGAGGATCAGACATTGAGTGACCTTTGTATCTATAAGTACGAATATCTAATAATGTTGGGCCATCACCTCTCCTCGCTCTATGACATGCTTCTTCAATGGCTTCATGAACAGCTTCTGGTGACATTCCATCAACAGAATATGAAGGCATATCATATGATAATCCTATTTTGGATAAATCTTCAACGTTTGTTGAACGGCTAACAGCTGTCCCCATAGCATAACCATTATTTTCAATTATAAAAATAACTGGAAGTTTCCACATCATTGCCATGTTAAATGTTTCATGTAAAATACCTTGACGAACAGCACCATCCCCCATAGATACAAAAGCTACATTGTCTGTACCTTGATATTTTTCAGCAAAACCAACTCCAGCTCCCATTGCTATTTGAGCACCAACTATACCATGTCCACCCATAAAGTTTCGTTCTTTATCAAAAAAGTGCATAGATCCGCCTTTTCCTTTTGAACAACCTGTAGATCTACCATATAGTTCAGCCATTAAAACTCTTGGGTCAGATCCTAAAGCTATTGGATGAGCATGATCTCTGTAAGCAGTCATGTGTTTATCTGTTGGCCTACAAGCACTAGCAGTACCTACAGCTACAGCTTCTTGACCGATATATAAATGACAAAACCCTCCAAATTTTTGTTGAATGTACAATTGACCTGTTTTTTCTTCAAATTTTCGAATCAATAACATGTCTTTGTACCACTTAACATATGTTTCCTTTGAAAACTTAGTATTACCAGTTGTAGTAGCTTTCTTTGTAGTTTTCAAAGGTTTCTTTGTAGCTTTTACCGCCATATAAAATATTTTAAATAAAATCGTTTTACAAATGTAAGCAATTCGAATTAAAATGAGTATTTATTTGGTAGGAATTATAAAAGCAAAATTGTGAATAGCTATTACTTTTATCAATTTTCAATATATAAATAGATTAATTAGTTATTTTTTATTTATTCAATATGAACAATAAGTTGTACAAAATCCAATCAATTTGAACTATTTCTTTAATCAATGGACAAATTCATGATTCATTTTGAAAATGAATCATTATTTTTGCCGCAATAAAATTTACAATCATGACATTTGATATTGCAATTATTGGTGGTGGAATAGTTGGTGCAGCAACAATGTACAAACTTCAAAAACAATACCCTAATTTAAAATTAGTACTTTTTGAAAAAGAAGACTTATTGTCTGACCATCAAACAGGTCATAACTCTGGTGTTATTCACTCTGGATTATACTATAAACCTGGTTCTTTAAAAGCTAAAAACTGTATTCAAGGTCGGCATGAATTAGTAGCTTTCGCTAAAGAACATAATATTGATCACGATGTTTGTGGTAAAATTGTTGTTGCGACTGATAAAAGTGAACTTGAGCAGCTTGAAAAAGTTTATCAAACTGGTTTGGCTAATGAAATTGAAGGAATAAAAAAAATAAATGCAGAGGAAATAAAAGAAATCGAACCTTTCTGTGAAGGTATTGCTGGTATCCACGTTCCATGTACCGGAATTATAGATTTTAGGGGGGCAACTAAAAAAATGGTTGAACTTGCTTTACAAATACAACCTGAAAGTCAATTAAAACTTCAGCATGAGGTCATTTCAATTGAAAAAAATGATGGGTATTCTACACTTAAGACAAATAAAGGTGATTTTCAATCCAAACATTTAGTTTTCTGTGCAGGACTTCAAGCTGACCGATTAGCAAAGAAGGATGGAATTAATTTGAAAGAAAAAGTTGTTGGTTTTAGAGGTGATTATTACGAATTAACTGAAGAAGGTCACCACAAAATTAAACATTTAATTTACCCTGTACCAAATCCAGATTTTCCTTTCTTAGGTGTTCACTTTACCAGAATGACAGATGGAGAAATTGAATGTGGACCAAATGCTGTTTTTACATTTAAAAGAGAGGGGTATGGTAAAACTGATTTTTCATTAAGAGATACAATCGATGCATTAACTTACAAAGGTACCTGGAAGTTATTCTTTGGAAACATAAAGTTTGGTATCGATGAATACAGAAGAGCTTTTTCAAAAAAATTATTCTTGAAAACTTTACAAAGGATGGTTCCTTCTTTAACAATGGATGATATCAAACCAGGAAGAGCTGGTGTAAGAGCTCTATTGTTAAGAGAGGATGGTGATACACGTGATGATTTCAGAATTGAATACCAAGGAAATTCAATCCACGTACTTAATGCTCCATCTCCTGCAGCAACTGCATCATTAGCTATTGGAGGATATATAGCCGAAGAAGCAAAAAAACATTTTAATTTGTAAAAAAGGAGTCTACAAAAATTAAAAAGGGAATCACTTGCACTTGATTCCCTTTTTAATTTAAAAACAATGACTTTATTGGATTTCAATCATAGAGGCTAGACTTTTAGCTTTGTCAACTAAATCAATAACCTCCTCATCTCCAAAAGTTAAAACTACTCCCATTCTTCGATATGGTCTAGCTGTAGGCTTACCAAATAATCGAATATCAGATTTAGGAAATAAACTCACTTTTTCCAATCCTTTAAATGTTGGCCAAGTAAGAATTTCTTTATCTGCAAGAACTACAGCACTTGCACCATTCTTTTCTTGAACAATTTCTTTCACTGGAATTCCTATTATAGCTCGAGCATGTAATTCGAATTCCGAAAAGTTTTGAGTATTACCCAACGTAACCATTCCAGTGTCATGTGGTCTTGGTGATAACTCTGAAAAATATACTCCATCTTTCGCAATAAAAAACTCTACTCCCCAGATTCCTGAACCACCTAAAGCTTTAGTAACTGCTGCAGCCATTTCTTGAGCAACTTTAATATCCTCTTTTTTCATTGGCATAGGCTGCCAACTTTCTTGATAATCCCCCCTTTCCTGTCTATGGCCTATTGGAGCACAAAACAATGTGTTCCCTTCATTTTGAGTTAGAGTTAATAAAGTAATTTCATAATCAAAATCAATAAAACCTTCAACAATCACTTCTTTCAGATCACCTCTCGATCCTTCTAAGGCATAATTCCATGCTCTTTCTATATCGTCTTCTGACTTTATTACAGATTGACCTTTTCCAGAACTAGACATCAATGGTTTAACCACACAAGGCATACCACAAAAAGCTACCCCTTGTTTTAATTCTTCAAGAGATGTGGCATATTGATATGGCGCAGTTTTAACTCCAACCTCTTTAGCTGCTAAATCTCTGATCGCTTTCCTATTCATTGTAAAGTTTGCAGCTTTTGCAGAAGGAACAACTTGAATCCCTTTTGCCTCATAATTGTAAAAACGTTCAGTTCGTATTGCTTCAATTTCAGGAACGATAATATCTGGTTGATGCTTTTCCACCAATTGATCTAAAGCATTTCCATCTAACATGTCAACAACCTCAAACTCATGAGCTACCTGCATAGCTGGAGCACCTTCGTAACTATCTACTGCTATAACATGTTGCCCTAAACGTTGACAAGCAATAACTAACTCTTTACCTAATTCACCAGAACCCAACAATAATATTTTCTTTCTCATACTTTTAAAAATTATAAATTTTCATTTATTTTTTTTGCTATTGCATCAACTGCTTTCATACCGTCAATAGCTGCTGAAATAATTCCTCCAGCATATCCTGCGCCTTCAGCACAAGGATATATTCCTTTTACTGTAACATGTTCCATTGTTTCTGAATTTCTCGGAATTTGAACCGGAGATGATGTTCGTGATTCAGGTGCATGAAGCACTGCATCATTTGTTAAAAACCCTTTCATTTTTTTATCAAAATCAATAAAAGCCTTTCTTAGTCTTTTAGCGATGAAAGATGGTAAAACTTCATTCAAATCAACACTTTTTAATCCTGGGACATAAGAACTTCTTGGAAATGAATCAGAAACTTTTCCTTCGATAAAATCTTTTAAACATTGAGCTGGCACCTTTTGATTTCTTCCAGCAACTTCCCAACATTTTTGCTCAACAGCCTTTTGAAACTTCAAAGCTATGAAGGGATCATTTTTAGAATATCCTGGTAAATCTTGAGGATTAACTGTTACTACAATTCCTGAATTAGAATATGGATTATTTCTTTTGGAAGGTGACCACCCATTTGTAACAACCTCCCCATCAGAAGTAGCACAAGGTGCAATTATACCTCCTGGACACATACAAAAAGAATAAACTCCTTGTCCTTCAACCTGTGTAACCAAAGAATAAGATGCCGGTGGTAAATACTCATCATTCAATCTACCTGAATACTGAATTTTATCAATTAAATCTTGAGTATGTTCAACCCTAACCCCTAGGGCAAAAGGTTTTGCTTTAACTTCTACACCCTTTTGATTCAACAAATAAAAAACATCTCTTGCAGAATGTCCCGTTGCTAAAATAAGTTTATCGAATGTATATTTTTTTTCGTTATTAATAACGATACCGTTCACTTCATTTTGATTTATCATGATATCTGTCATTTTAGACTCAAAATGAACCTCTCCCCCTGCTTGGATAATCGCTTCTCGCATAGCAACAATTACATGAGGTAATTTATTTGTACCAATATGAGGATGAGCATCAACTAAAATATCTTGATCTGCTCCAAAATGGACAAACCACTTTAAAGCTTTTAAAACATCTCCTCGTTTTTTTGAGCGAGTATATAGTTTACCATCAGAATATGTACCTGCTCCTCCCTCTCCGAAACAATAATTTGATTCTGAATTTACAATTCCTTCTTTATTAAGTATAGCTAAATCTCTTCTTCTTGATCGAACATCTTTACCTCGCTCAAAAATTATAGGTTTAAAACCTAACTCTATTGCTCGTAAAGCTGCAAATAATCCAGCTGGTCCAGCACCGACAATACCAATTTCTTTTTTATATGAAACATCTTGTAAAACAAAGTACACTTCTTCGGTAACCGATTCGTCATTGAAATAAACCTCAAACGAACAATTGATTTTAATCTGCTTCTTACGTGCATCAATCGAACGTTTTCGCCATACAAAGTCAAATTCATCTGTTTTTAAATCTAATTCACTGCGAATTAAACCCTTTAAAAAAACAAAATCTTTTGCTTGTTCTGGTGTTACTTGTAACTGTATTATCTTACTCATTAACCTTCAAAAATAAATGAAATCCAGACAACTTCATTACGCAAACTATTAATTGGACGAGATGGTTCTGTGTTATCTTGAATAAATGAATTATTAAATCCTCTTGAATATTTCAATTCAATTCCAAATTTAAAATATGGAGCAAAAAACTCAATACCGGCACCAATCTGACCTTGAAAATCATCTTTCTTTATTTTAATGAATGGATCTAACAAATCTTGAGCCGCATCTTCTTGCGACTGAAGATCTCGTGTATATTGTCCTCCTACCAATAAGTAAGAAGCAAAATTATTTAACCTTAATGTTCTAAATTGCAACATCAATGGAAAATCTAAACATGTTGAACCAACACGTTCTTCTAAAATTATTGGGTTAAAAAAATCTGATGAATTTTCAAAGGTATAATTCAAAACCCTTTCCTGAAAAGATAATGTTGGAATAAATCTCAATCTCAAAATTGGAGTTCCTAACTTCATAGTGGTTACAATACCAACTTGAGCACCAGAGGTCGGTTTATTTTGTAAGGACAATAATCTAAAATCTTGATAAGCGTTTAATTTTTGTTCTACTACAAAATCAGCTTTATTAAAACCAAGCATAAAGCCAAAATGAATGAATTTCTCATCAAACTTAGAGTAATTCAACGGCTTTTGTTTTTGAGCTAAAAAAACTAATGGTAAAAAACTGAAAAAAAATAACCAATACTTCATAGAGTTAGTAACGTTTAAATCAGTTTTTCATTGTATTACTTATTTTATACCTGTATAGATTGTAGCAATTCCTCCAGAAACAGGATATGCTTTTACCCTATTATACCCTAATTTCTCTAAAATAATTGTAAAATCTTTACCCTCTGGAAAAGCGGCTATTGATTCTGGTAAATAAGCATATGCATTTTCATCTTTCGAAATATATTTACCAAAAAATGGTATTATGTATTTTGATATGAACCCATAACCTTGTTTAACCGGAAACTTTTTAGGTTTTGAAAATTCCAAAACAACCAATTTCCCACCTTTTCTTACTACTCGTAACATTTCAGCTAAACCTTTTTCAAGGTTTTCAAAATTTCGAACACCGAAACCAACAGTAAGCCCATCGAAATAATTATCATCAAATGGTAAAGCTTCAGAGTCGGCTAAATGCATTGAAATAATATGATCGTATTTGTTTGTTTTCATCTTTTGCTTTCCAACTTCCAGCATTCCAGACGAAATATCAACTCCAACAACCTCTACAGGATTCAACTTTAAAGACGCAATAGCAAAATCACCAGTACCCGTGGCAATATCTAAAATACGTTTAGGTTGAACCTCTTTCAAATGACCTATTGCTTTTTTTCTCCAAATCTTATCAATTCCTAAAGAAAGAAAATGATTTAAAAAGTCATATTTTCCTGAAATATTGTTAAACATTTCAGCTACTTCTTCCTTTTTAGATTTCCCATCCTGTCCGTATGGTTTAACTTCTTTCTTTGCCATAAGCTGTTTTATAACACTTGTTTTTTTCTAAGTAATGACACTTCTTTTATTAATTGATCTTTATCAATAGAAACCACTCCACTCTTCTCACACACTAAACCTCCAGCAAGATTAGCAATTTCAGCAACCTCTTTTAGTGATAAACCTGCTGTCAAGCATAACGTTGCTAAGGCTATAACAGTATCCCCTGCTCCACTAACATCTGCAATATTTCTAATATGAGCAGAAATATGATGACTTGTTTTATGATCTTTTATAAATACACCGTATTCTGATAAAGTCACAAAAGTAATTTGATTATTAAGCTGATTTTCTAAATAATTAATTGCTTCGTTAAATAATACAGTATCTTGAAATGTAAATTGCTTATTAACCCCCTCTTTCAATTCCTTTAAATTAGGTTTAAACAATGTTACATTTTTGTAAGCGTAAAAATTCTTATGCTTAGGATCAACGGTTGTAATTATCTCTTTTTCATTTGCTAACTCTACAACATCTTGAATAACACGCTCTGTTAAAACTCCTTTATTGTAATCTTCGAAAATGATAGCGTCTATTCCGTCTAACAGAATTGATTCAACTTTAGCTAAAAGTGTTTCCTCTTCTGATTTTGTGATATCATCCGTTTCCTCAGCATCAATTCTCAATAAATGTTGGTTATTTCCAATTACCCTTGTCTTAACTGTAGTTGTTCTTTCGTTACTTAAAGTAATTCCTTTAGAGGAAATTGAATGTTTTTTTAATAAATCTTTCAATAATAATCCCGATTTATCATTTCCAATTACAGAACAAAGTGTAACTTGAGCTCCTAAAGCAACTAAATTAATAGCTACATTTGCTGCGCCTCCTAACCTTTCTTCGTCTTTTTTGAGACTAACAATAGGAACAGGTGCTTCAGGGCTAACACGATTAACATTACCTAACATATAAGCATCAATCATTACATCTCCTATCACTAGGATACGTTTATTAATAAACTCTGATGCTACTTGATTAAAATTCATCTTTAAACTTTATGCATTTAATTTCTCTAATGAAATTTTGATTCGACGCATTGCTTCTTTTAAAGTTTCTTCTGATGCCGCATATGAAATCCGAATACAGTTTGGATCCCCAAATGCCTCTCCAGAAACCAAAGCTACCAAAGCATCTTCTAATAGATACATTGCTAAATCTTCCGCTGAATTAATTGCTTTTCCATTTACTTGTTTTCCAAAGAATGATGAAATATCAGGGAAGACATAAAATGCTCCCTCCGGTAAATTAATTTTAACACCTTCAATATCTTTTAAAGCAGCAATAACTAAATCTCTCCTATTGTGAAAAGCTGATATCATATCTTTTAAAACAGATGAGTCAGCATTCATAGCTGCTATAGCAGCTTTTTGTGTTATAGAGCATGTACCAGATGTAAACTGACCTTGAATTTTACTACAAGCATCTACCACCTCTTTTGAAGCACCAATAAAACCTAATCTCCAACCTGTCATAGCCCAAGCTTTTGAAACTCCATTTACAGTGATTACTCGATCTCTAATCTCAGAAAACTGAGCTAAACTTTCATGCTTCGCTTTGAAATTAATGTGTTCGTATATTTCATCAGAAATAACCATCACATGAGGATGACGTTTTAATACCTCTACCCACTCCAAAAGCTCTTCTCTTGAATAAACAGATCCAGTAGGATTACAAGGTGTTGAAAAAATAATCAATTTAGTGTTAGGTGTAATTGCTGACTCTAACTCAGATCCTGTTAATTTAAAATCATTATCAATGCTCGCAGGTACAATGACAGGTGTGCCTTCTGCTACTTTAACGATTTCTAAATAAGAAACCCAATAAGGTGCAGGAACTAATACTTCGTCACCAGGTCCTACCAAACTTAATACAACATTGGCAATCGATTGTTTTGCTCCTGTTGATACAATTATTTCATCTTTAGAATATTCTAAATTATTATCTCTTTTAAATTTTAAAGAAATACTTTCTCTCAAATCATCATAACCTTGAACAGGAGTGTAATTTGTAAAGTTATTTTTCATTGCCTCTTCGGCAGCATCTTTTATGAATTGCGGTGTAAAAAAATCAGGTTCGCCTAGGCTTAATGCTATTACATCTTTTCCTTCAGCTTTTAATTCTCTACTTTTTCTAGACATAGCAATTGTAGCAGACTCTTCCATCTCTAACAAACGCTTTGATAATTGAACCATAACTATTTATTTTAAAGCAAGGAACAAATATAAGAAGAAGGAAGATACTTGTCACCAGAACAAGTTTTTTTTTTAATCTTCGTTTGAATCATTAATGAATTTCTTAAAACGATTGATTTCAATGTTTTTTGCACCTATCATGTGCATCAAGTTATATAGACCAAAAAATGTTCTATTGATATAAATAAAATGAGTTGAACCTCTATTTACATTCATATTTTTAACTTCCGAACTTTTTGCGTACTGTTTACCCAAATCTGCAATTCTCTCAAAAAATAAATCATCTGAAAAATCAAAGTAAGTTTGATTAAAAGGTTCTGTAAATAAACTTAAAAGTTCATAAAATATTTTTTTAAAGTAAATTTTCTCCTCCTCAGTATCCTCAATTCTTAAAATTTCTAACTCGAATAATTTCTGTTCAAAAAGATCTGGTTTGTTTAAAATCTCTTTTTGAGCTAATTCAAAGTAAGGTTTGTAAAAAGACTCAGGAACTTCTTTAACACAACCAAAGTCCAAAGCTATCAATTCATTGTCATGACTGATTAAAAAATTTCCTGGATGTGGGTCAGCATGAACCTTTCTCAACTTATGCATTTGGAACATGTAAAAATCCCATAAAGCTTGTCCTATTTTATTTGAAATCGTTTCATCTTGAGTTGTTTTAAAAAATTCTGATAAATGCATACCCTGCATCCAATCCATTGTGATAATTCTATCGCATGATAATTCAGGATAATATTTTGGAAATTTTATATGATTAAGTTCTTTACATTGATTTGCAAAGGTCATACTTTGACTAACTTCATTAATGTAATCAGTTTCTTCCAAGAGTTTACCCTCAACTTCATTAAAATATTTATCAGAACCTTTCGGATTGATGTTGAACATTTTCATAGCTATAGGTTTAACCAGAGCTAAATCAGTTGAAATACTTTCTGCTACCCCTGGGTATTGAATTTTAACTGCAAGTTTATTGTTGTTTATTTCTGCATAATGAACCTGACCAATACTCGCGGCATTAACAGATTCAGGATTGAAATAATCAAATATATCAGAAGGTAACTTACCAAAATATTGTTTGAAAGTTTTGTTGACTAAAGGAGCTGATAAAGGAGGTACAGAAAATTGAGAAAGTGAAAACTTTTCTACATATGCTTGAGGCATTATATTTTTCTCCATACTCAACATCTGAGCAACTTTTAGCGCACTTCCTTTCAACTCTTTAAGACCATCGTAAATATCAGAAGCATTAGATTCGTTTAAACGGTTTTTAGCCTCTTCTTTTGTATGAATCATTTGATCTCCATAATATTTCAAATAATTCACCCCAACCTTCATCCCTGTTTGAACTAATTTTGATGCTCGTTGTATTTTACTTGTTGGAATTTTATTTAATGACTTCATAGTAATGATAATTTTATGTTCAGTGCTTCATCTTTTCTTTCCATAAAAATTTACCAAAATCTATAATATTTTTTACAGGAGTAAGCTCTATTAAATCAAATGAAGCTTTTAATGATTTTTCAATAAATAAATCTGTCTTTTCAAAACCTTTAGAGGTATCTTCAAACCAAAACTTTAATGTTGCTAGGAATTGTACCCAAGCAATTTCTTCTATTGATCGATTTTGTATCTTTTGGAATTCTTCTTTTGGTATATCTACTATTTTAAGGTTCAATGATTGAATGTAACCTTTAAATAACTTTCTTAGTTCTTTCAATTTGTACATTTCTTTTTTAACCTTACTTTCTGGCTTTAAAAGGAAAACTACAAAACTTCTATTTTCTGTAAGTAACTCAAAATATGTGTAATAAAAACTTAAAAGTTTAGTTTGATTGTCATAATTTTGATAAGCATCATCATTATTTAAAAGTTTGATTGTTTCTTCAAACATTAATCCAAAAATACTTTCTTCAAGTGATTCAAAAGAATTAAAGTGATTGTAAAATTCTTTTTCAGTACAACCAATACTCTTACAAAATTTATAAATAGATTTTGGCTTTTCTCCATTATCTAAAACAAACTCAGTGTATGCATTTATTATTTCTTTGGTATTCATCTCTTCCATGGTGTTTATATTTTTGTAATAATGTTTGACTATAAATTTACTTATTTTTGTTTAATTTTCAATCTTAAAATTTAAACAAAATAAAATTTTAACATTTATTCATATAATATTTCCTTATTTTAAAGTAAAAAATTTGATACTAATAATTTAACTTGTATATTTGCATCGCAATTCATAGTTGTAATTTAGGTTTTATAGTTTTAGCAAGTTAGCAAGAAGAGCAATTTATTCCGATTAGAATTTATTGCTCTTTTTGTTTTTTGTAGATTTTTTACACATAATCCCCCAAACAAATAGCTCCCCTTTTCAACTTCTATCAAGTTTCTAAGTTATATATAAACTCTGTAAACAGCACGGTCTTTTCTCTTTAAGCCAGAGGACTAATAAAAACAAGTTCCCATCTTAATCTTCCCTCAATCTAGGAAAGAAATAATTATTAATCAGAAAGAAAATTAGATGTACCAATAGAGGCTTTTAACCATTTATCTTTATATGATGATAGGTTATTTAAAACAAAAAAAGC
>CAZOLZ010000058.1:0-11796 GCA_964580965.1 uncultured Flavobacteriales bacterium
ATTCTTTTTTGAGTTTTCCTTCTTGATGGTTTAAAAACAATTTTAATTGTTTCTGTTTCTATATCTTGCTTTATAAAAGTTTCAGACTTTTCATCTTTAACATCAGTTTGATTTTCTTGTGAAGTTAGACCCTTTGAGCCACTTTCAGTCAA
Organism: uncultured Flavobacteriales bacterium; assembly: GCA_964580965.1. GTDB lineage: Bacteria > Bacteroidota > Bacteroidia > Flavobacteriales_D > Crocinitomicaceae > CAIUKX01. The sequence continues at coordinate 153 of CAZOLZ010000058.1, forward strand.
ATTGTCTAACTCCAATACCTCAGAATCACTTGATACATCATCGCCTTTAGATTTAGGTTCACCATCAATCTTATTAAAAAAAGTATCCAAATCAACATTCGTATCCTCGTTAGAGTTTATCTCATTCATTTTTGTTTTGGTATCAACAAGTTTATCACTAACTATTTGCTCATCATCAAGCTTATCAGAAGTTTTAAATTCCTCTACACCCTCTTTTTTAGCACTAGCTTCCATAGATTCCTTCTTCTTTGGTTTTGAAGGAATCAACTTTTCAACTTTCATATTTTTACCTAAAGTCATATCTAATTATTTTCACTGTACCACCTTTATGGTTTGCTATTGCAATAACCATTATTAATATTTGTTATTAAACATAATTTAAAGTCTTAAAAAAAGACATAAAAAACATATATATTAGATAAATAATTAAAAAAATACTGTTAATAGCTAAATTTTAAATATTAAATAATTTATACAATGCAATATTAAAAAGTATTAAAACAATAAAACATGACTAAAATCATATTTTAGAATGATCTTAAAATTTAATGCCTTTATCAGTAAAAACTTCAAAGTTTAATAGTAAGTCAGTTAAAACGAATTCTTTTTAGACAAAAAACCAAACGTAAATTTTGATAAAGAATTATAAGATAATTCTTTATATTTAGACCAATATTTAAATGCAATGGATAAAAACAATATATTAGTAGTCGAAGACAATCCCATGAATCAATTATTAATAAAAACAATATTTGAAAACGAGGGGTTTAATTTTATTATTTCAAATAATGGTCTCGAAGCTATTAACACACTTAAGGAAAAATCTTTTAATTTAATCTTAATGGACTTAATGATGCCAGTAATGAATGGTTATGAAGCATCTTCAATTATTCGTAATGAGTTAAATTTAGACATTCCTATAATTGCAATTACAGCAGATGTAACCTCTAAAATTAAAGATAAATGTATACAGGCAGGTATGAATGATTACATTTCAAAACCATACAAAATCGAGGAATTAATTTCAATTACTAGAAAACATTTAAACAATATTACTAATGAATAAATATCCTAAAAATGAAAAAAAACGTTTAGATTTTTTAAAATCATTAGAAATATTAGATACTGATTACGAGAAAGAATTTGATAATATTGTAGAGTTAGCATCAATAATATGCGAAACTCCAATAGCATTAATCACTCTTTTAGATGAAAATAGACAGTGGTTCAAGGCAAAAAAAGGATTAGATATAAGAGAAACACCTCGAGAAATATCTTTTTGTCAATATACAATTCTAGATCAGAAACTTTTTCAAGTCAAAAACGCGTCTAAGGACAAAATATTTAAAGACAATCCTCTTGTTATTGAAGACCCAAGCATTCAATTTTACGCTGGAGTTCCGATTCATGATGAATCAGGATTAAATATAGGAACGTTATGTGTGATTGATAAAAAAGAAAAGACACTAAATAAATATCAAAAAGAAGCCTTAACTCTTCTTTCTAAACAGATCATTTCATTATTAAAATTAAGAATTAAAAAAAAGCAACTCGAAACATCTAAAAACAACCAAGAATCTCTTATAAGTAGCCTTCAAGAAGGGTATGTTTTTCAAAACAATAATGGAGAAATTACCGACTGTAATAATACTGCAGAAAAAATATTAGGCTTATCATTCGATCAAATGATTGGTAAAAAATCTGTTGATCCAAGCTGGAGATCCATTCATGAAGATGGACTCGACTTTCCTGGAGATCAACATCCATCAATGATAACTCTTAAAACAAAAGAACCTCAAAAAAATATCATTATGGGTGTTCATAAACCCAATAATGAGTTAACTTGGATATCAATAAACTCAAGTCCAATCTTCAAAAATGACAATAAAACACTTGAAGGGGTTGTATCAACATTCAAAGACATTACAAAATCTAAAATTATCACCGAACAGTTTGATAAAATAAAAGAACATGATTTTATATCAAAAATTATCTCCAAAACAAAAGATGCAGTATTAATTACAGATAAAAAAGGAACAATAATATGGTGTAATAAAGCATTTGAAAAACTTTCTGAATATTCTCTTGAAGAAGTAATTGGAAAAAAACCAGGTAAATTACTTCAAGGCCCTGAAAGTAATCAAAACACAATTGAAAAAATTAGACATGCAATTCAAAACAATGAAGAAATTGATACAAAAATCCTAAACTACACTAAAAGCAAAAAACAATATTGGCTAAATTTAAACATCTCTCCTATCTTCAAAGATGACAAAAAAAAAGAAGTAGAGTATTACATAGCCATCGAACGAGATGTATCTGATCTAATTAAAATTGAGCAAGAAAAAGAAATACAATACAATAACCTCATTGAATCTCAATCAATTGCTAAAATAGGAAATTGGGATTACAATATTCTTAATAATGAAATAAATTGGTCAGAAGAATTATATAATATTTTTGAAATAAACAAAGAGAAAATTTCTAAAGAAGAGTTAAATGATCAATACTTTGGAAAAATTCATCCAGACGATATCCCTGAATTAGAAAAGAAAATGGAGTTAGCTGTAACCAAAGGTCTTGATTATGAAATTGAACACCGAATAATTTGTGAAAATGGGATCAAATATGCTTTCGGAAAAGCACGTGTAATAAAAGACAAATTAAATAAACCTATTAAGTTAAAGGGAACGCTTCAAGATATAACGGATCAAAAACTTAAAGACATAGACTTTAATATTTCAAATGAACGTTGGAGATTTGCTATTGAAAATAGTGGAGATGGTATTTGGGATTATGATTTAATTAAGCAAGAATCTTTTCAATCTGATCAATTTCTTGAAAATATAGGCTACAATCAAGGTGAACTTTCGTTGAACCATGATAAACTGCTTGAAATGATACATCCTGACGACAGAGAGAATGTTGACAAAAAATTCAAAGACCATTTAAAAGGCCTCACTCCTTTATTGTCATTAGAGTATAGAATTAAACATAAAGATGGTTATTACAAGTGGATCTACGATAGAGCTAAAGTCATTGAAAAAACAGAAAATGGAGAACCAAAACGAATAATTGGGCTTCATCAGGATTTAACTCAACGAAAAAAAGTTGAATTCCTTCATAACACCATTAATAATTTAAATAAAAACTTCATAAAGTCAAATGACAACAACCACAAAGCATTTAAATCATTATTAGATGATTTAATAGATATCACTGATAGTGAATATGGATTTATTGGCGAAGTTTTCTATGAAGATAAAAACCCATGGTTAAAAACGTATGCATTAACTAATATTGCATGGAATAAAGACACTCAAAAGCTTTTTGATGAATACCACATCAAAGGCTTTGAATTTAAAAATTTAGACACATTATTTGGATATACTTTAAAAACAAAAAAAATCACTATTTCCGATGACCCTACCAACGATCCAAGATCTGGAGGACTTCCAAATGGACATCCTGATTTGAACAAATTTTTAGGTATTCCAATAGTATATAATGAAGAATTAATTGGCATGGTCGGATTAGCTAACAGACCTGTTGGATACTCTGAAAGTAATGTAGACTTCTTATCTCCTTTAATTGAAAATATTGCTAATGTCATTCAACATATCAAAACAAAACGTCTCGAGAAACATCAACAAAACGAAATTTCAAATAAAGAACAACGAATTCGTTCATTGATTGAAGGTATGGATGAACTAGTTTTTGTTCTAGATAAAGATTTAAATTATAAAGAATATTTCATCAAAAAAAATACCAACATACAAAATAGTAACCAATTTGATCAACCTGATTTTTTTATTGGTAAAAATATAAATGAAGTCGGTTTTAATGATGATCTATTAAAGCAAATAAAAAATGTACTAAGTAATAATATTCAAAACAATCTTAATGATAAACTTGAATATATGCTTCCAATTAATGGAGAAGAAAAATGGTTTCAAGCAAATTTCTCTATTGTAAAGAACTCAATGAATGAAATTGAAGACATTATTGTTGTATCTAGAGATTTAACCGAAGAAAAAAGAATCAAAGAAGCAGCTTTAAAGTCTCAAAAAGAATTACAAAGTTTTTTTGATTTAACAAATGACTTCATGTGTATCGCCAATATAGATGGTACCTTCAGAAGAGTAAATAACCAATTTATTAAATCACTTGGATATAGTTCAGAAGAACTAAATCAAAAATTATTTTTAGACTTCATCCACCCTGAAGATGTTGATATAACACTTAAAGAAATCGAAAAATTATCACAAGGTATTCCTACCATTGGCTTTGAAAACCGTTATAAGACAAAAGAAGGGAATTACATCTGGTTGAGTTGGAGAACATCTCCAGACCCCTCAAGTGGCTTACTTTATGCTACAGCAAGAGATGTAACCAATGACAAACTAATCAAAGAGGAATTAATTTTACAAAAACAAGAAGCTGAACAAGCAAACAAAGCAAAGTCGGAATTTTTAGCTAATATGAGTCATGAGATAAGAACTCCTCTAAATGGTATCATTGGATTTTCTGAAATACTACAAAAAACTCAATTAAATGAAAATCAAAAATTATATGTAAACACTTTAATTCAAGCTGGAAATTCTTTGTTAAGTACTATCAATGATATCTTAGACTTTTCAAAGATTGAAGCTGGAAAACTTGATCTAAATATTGAAAAAACTGATATTACTGAATTTATTTATGAAACATTTGATGTTGTAACCTATCAAGCACAATCAAAAAACCTCGACTCAATAATCGACTTAGATATTGATTTACCCAAATATCTTTACATAGATTCAACACAATTAAGGCAAGTACTAATTAATTTGATTAGTAACGCAATTAAATTTACAAAAAAGGGAGAAGTAATCATTCAAGTTAAAGTTGTTAAAAGAAAATCAAAGTCTATTGAAATTAAATTCAGCGTAATTGACACAGGTATTGGAATAAGTAATGAAAGTATCTCTAAAATTTTTAAAGCTTTCTCTCAAGCAGACAACACTACCACAAGAGAATATGGTGGAACTGGTTTAGGTCTTAACATCAGTAATAGCATTGTAAAACTAATGGGAGCTTTTGAGTTAAAAGTAAATAGTAAAATTGGTTATGGTAGTGAATTTTTCTTTGAATTAGATTTAGCATATGAAGAGGAAAATTTTAACCCTTTATTTAATAATGAAAGAAAATTATTGTTAATCAATTCAAACGATTCAGAGAATAAAGTGATTAAAAAATCATTAAATAAAGATTTAATAGAAGTGACATGTATTAATAAAGTCGAAGAAGCTCATTCTAAAATAGAGGAAAGACCTCATTTATATGACTTTATACTAATTGATAGTAAATTATACAATACAAAAAACAACGATGCGCTCAAAAAACTTGTTAATCTTCCAAATTTTAAGATTTCAAAAACTCCTATTGGATTAATAACTCGATCTATACACGATGAAACTTATTACGATGAATGCAAACATCTTGGTCTAGTATCACGAATCAACAAACCCATTAATGTAAATCATTTAAGAGAACAACTTTTGAAACTAGAAAAGAGTAAAGATAGTTCTTTGAATAATTCTTTAATTGATTCGTTTAATTTAAAAATACTTATAGTCGATGACAACACTATTAACCGTTTGTTATTGAATACAATTATAAGCGACAATTTTAAAAACATAGCAGTAATTGAAGCTAAAAATGGCCAAGAAGCAATAGAACTTTACAAAAGACACCGTCCCCATCTCGTCTTTATAGATATAATTATGCCTGAAATAGATGGATATAAAGCAACAAAAGAGATTTTAAAATTAAAAGAGGATTATTTTTTAGAGATTTACGCTCTTAGTGCTGGGGTTAAGGATGATAATTTTTCAGACAAGTTTACGAATGGATTCATAGAAAAACCTATTGATAACAATCAAGTAAAAAGTATTATTTTATCGTGTATGAAAAATCAAAAAATGAAATTGATACACAAAAATAAAATACAATAAATTTATGACAATTTGCGACTTAGATTTTATAAAAAGTATTACTCCCGGAAGCTATACATTCCCAATTAATGTTATAGAAGCATTCTTAAGGGAAACACCTTCAAAAATTGATGAATTAAAAAGAGTTATATCTGAGGAAAAGTGGGACTTAATATATGAATTAGCTCATAAAATTAAGCCTGGTATTTTAATGTTAGGTATTCCTCATGAAAACTCGGATGCTTTACTCAAAATTTTAAAATACACAAAAGAACAACACAAACTAAATGAAATACAAGACTTGTATCAGGTATTTAATAAGAATATGGATTTAATTTATAAAGATTTAGAAGAGGCTTTAAAGATTTTGAAGTCTGGTTAATCTCTTCTTCGCTTAATTTTAGCTTTTATCTAAATTGATTAAAGAAGACAAACTAAAAAAAGAAGAGCTAAAGCTCTTCTTTTTTTTGAAATAATTTCTTGTTAAATGTTTTATTGAACTAATGATCCTGATGGACCAAAATCTAAAACTTCAATGTAAAAAATCAATGGTTCAAATTGCGATGATTCAGCGTAAGCCAATTCGCCAGGTAGATATAAACGATACTTCCCTCCTTTTTTCATATTCGGAAAAGCTTCTGTCCAACCTCTAACAACTTGAGATAAATTGAAAATTGGGGTAGATCTTCCCATTTTTTGAAAATCAAATGAACTTTGAATCGTATCACCTAATGCATTTGTTAAAATATATTCAGCTTTTACATCATCGCTTTTTAGAGGAGATCCACCTTTACCTTGCTCAAGAACAATCAAAACTGATCCATTATCTAAAACCCTTGCATTTGGAATTTCTTTTGCTTCAGCAAGCATTTTATCACCAAGATCTAAATTATGTTCTTTTTTCTTCATCAAGATCTGCTGAACAAAACTTTGGAAAATTTGTTTTCTGCGAGCTAAAGGAATCATCGTATCCCTCTTCTCTAGCCCATGTAAAAAACCAACCTTAACAAATTCTAAATCTAAGCTATCTAAAGCATTCATTTTTTTCCAATCTAAAACAAAAGCCTCAGCTATCGATGACCCCATACATTTACAAGCTTCATCCAAATACTTTGTATTAAAATCCATTTGATCGGGTCCATACAAATTTTGAATTGCAGCCCTACATTCTTGTGTCAAAGGATGAGGATTCTCCAAATCATTACTAAATCCTTCAGCAATCAATTCCATATTGAATTGATTAATGTTTGGATCTTTAGAATTAAACAACATACGAGAATGTTCAGCTCCTGCGATGTAAGAAAGCTCATGTTTTATTGTAGGGAATTCTAACTGTTCAACTGATTCTTTTTTTTCATTTGAACATGAAAAAAACAATAAACTTAACGATGAAGCCAATATAAGCTTTTTCATTTTTGCTAAAATTAAAGAACTTCTAACAATTCAACATCAAAAATTAAAGCTTGGTATGGCTTAATAGCACCTCCAGGATGTGGATTTGCTCCGTAAGCTAAATCTTGAGGGATGTATAAACGGTATTTAGCACCTTCATTCATTAATTGTAAAGCTTCTGTCCATCCCTTGATTACTTGGTGTACACCAAATGTTGCAGGCTCCCCTCTACTTACTGAACTATCAAAAACAGTTCCATCAATTAAAGTTCCATGATAATGTACTTTTACAGTATCATTAGCAGCTGGTTTTTTACCATTCCCTTCAGTAATTACTTCGTATTGTAAACCAGTATTAGTTTCAGAAACTCCTTCTTTTGTTTTGTTCTCAGCTAAAAACTTTTCCCCTTCTTCTTTAAAACTACTATATTTTTTTTCGGCAACACCATTCACATAATTTTGAATGATTCCATTTGCTTGTTCAGGTGTATATTTTAAAGTTTCACCATTGAATACAGCTTTAACAGCTTCAACCATTGCCTCAGGCGATACAACATCTAAATCTTGTTGTTTCAAACTTTCGGCGATACTCATTCCTACACAGTAACTAACTGCATTTAATTCTTCTGACATACTTTTTTTATTTAATTTTTCACAAAGATAAGGTTAATTCTATAAGATATGAGCTTCAAAACTTAAAGATTAAAGATTTAATATTTAGAAACTAATTTAAACACGTTCAAGAATAAAAAAGATTTAAAGTTTTATTCTTTTTAAATTTAAAAGTGACATCAATTGATCTTTGTTTTTTTTGTAGTTTTATCTAAAAATTGTTATCGATTCAAATACGACATACAAAACGATTATTAATCAATCTGAAGGATTATACAAAGAAAAAGGGTCAAAATTTATTGCTTATGCAGCTCATTGCGAATCTGAAGAAGAGGTAAAAAAGCTACTAAATAAATGGAAAAAAGAGCATCATCAAGCCCGACACTTATGTTATGCATATCGATTAGGTTATGATTACGCTACATACAGAGCAAATGATGATGGAGAACCTAGTAATTCTGCCGGAACTCCAATATTAGGACAAATTCAGTCTTTCGAACTCACTAACGTTTTAATTGGTGTTATTCGCTATTTTGGTGGAACTAAATTAGGTGTTGGTGGTTTAATAACCGCATATAAAACAGCAGCAAAAGAATCATTAGAGGCAGCTTCTATTGTTGAAAAAGAAATTTTAAATGGACTTCAATTAAATTTCAACTACGATTTAATGCCCAACATCATGTCATTTGTAAAAAAATACGAACTGAGTATTAAAGAACAAAAATTTGAGCTAGATTGTGAACTAATAGTAGAGTTCCCAATCTCTAACAAAACAAAAATAACGAATGAATTAAATGATTTCAGATCATTAGAAATCATTGATTTAGGAATAATCTAAAACTTTCAAAATGCAATTACTAAAACAGTTAACAGGTATAAGAAGTGCCTCAGGTGACGAAGGAAAAATGAAACAATTTCTGTTAAACTATGTCAATGAAAATCAAAATAGTTGGAAAGTAAAACCTTCGATTTTTGAAGGTGGATATTTCCAAGACAACCTAATTCTTGTATTTGGAAATCAACCCAAAACAGCTATTTATGCTCACACGGATAGTATAGGCTTTACAGTTGGTTATGATCGTGAATTAATTAAAGTCGGTGGACCAAAATTAATTGATGGAATAGAATTAGTTGGTTCGGATAGTCAAGGTGAAATTGAAGCTGAACTGGTTGTAATTGAAGAATTAGATAACTTCAAGCGCATTGAATATGTTTATGAAAGACCAATTGAAAGAGGGACATATCTGACTTTCAAACCGAACTTTATAGAAACCGAAAATTATGTTGAATCTCCGTATATGGATAATCGCTTAGGAGTTTGGAATGCACTAAAAGTTGCTGAATCTCTCGAAAATGGCGCTATCGTTTTTTCAACTTATGAAGAACATGGTGGAAATTCTGTTGGTTTCATTTCTCGTTTTTTATTTGAAAAATATGGAATTTATCAAGCTTTAATTTCGGATATAACTTGGGTTACTGATGGTGTTCAACATGAAAAAGGAGTTGCTATCTCAATGAGAGATAGTGGTATTCCGAGGCGATCGTTCTTAAATCGTATTATTGAATTGGCAAAAGAATCAGGAGTTAAATTTCAATTGGAAGTTGAATCTGCTGGAGGGAGTGATGGTGGCATGATGCAAAAATCAAGTGTCCCTATTGACTGGTGTTTTATTGGAGCTGCAGAAGATAATGTGCATTCCCCAAATGAACGTGTAGCTAAAATTGATATTGTACATATGGTTGAACTTTACAACTATTTAATGAAAAATTTATAAAAATTATTGAATAAAATTTATTGTATTTATTCAAGGTATTAAGAACTCCAATCAATGATATTATGAAAAATAAAAGTCTGTTAATAACTAATATTGTTCTAACGTTATTAGTTATCATTTTCTTTTCTGAAATTGAATCAACTTTCCTGCACATTACGCACCAATGGACAATTTCTAAAGCTTTTCCCTATTTTTTATTAATCATTTCTGGAACCTATTTCGCTCTGTTTAGCTTAAAAACACTCTCTAAAAACAAATTGATTACTTTCTTCGTAAGTTTCTTATCCTTTTCTTCACCATTTATTTTAGGATTTGCTCTAAATCCAATTTACCAAGGTGACTTTTCAAAAGATGGTAAAAAATTAACGTCAAATATCTACAGTGAGCATCACATCAAAAATGGACTATATGTAGTTACAATTCCTAATTGTCCTTATTGTTATAAAGCTATTGGAAAATTAAAAGAAATTAAAAAGCTTCACCCTGAACTTAACATTGAAATGGTGGTTTGCACTTCTGATTCATCACTTTTAGAAACATATAAAATCGAATCAAATAATACGTTTAAAATAACGAATGCAATTGAACCCAAAAAGCTTGCAAAACTTGCAGATCTAAAATTCCCTGCATTTATTTACATCAAAAATAATATAGCAACCTACAAATGGGACAATAGTCAATTTGGTGTTCGAGCGATTGATTTAATAACAGATTGACAATATATTCAGAATCAACAAAAAAACAACCCAAACAAATAATTATCAAACACTTAAAACTATCACTCAAACTTATTTCTATAGAAATAAAAGTAATATATGCTAATACACATTATACTACTAACCTGTCATTTAAAATCTATTTTTCATATCATTTACCAATAAAAAAAGCTACCTCACAGAGGTAGCTTTAATATTTGTATAAGAACTAATAATTAGTTTTTAGCTAACACTTTTGGTGCCGCAGCTAAAATCTCTTCACTTGTTTCTGAAGCAAATTGCTCAAAATTTTGAACAAATTGAGAAGCTAAATTGTTAGCAGTCTCATCGTACGCAGCTTTATCTGCCCATGTACCTCTTGGATTTAAAATTTCAGAAGGCACTCCTTCACATGAAGTTGGAATAGCTAAATCAAATACAGGTAATGTATCAAATTCAACATTATCTAATTTACCCTCTAAAGCTGCAGTAATCATAGCTCTAGTGTAAGATAATTTCATTCTACTTCCTACTCCGTATGAACCACCAGACCATCCAGTGTTGATTAACCACACTTTAGTATCATTACCATCTAATTTTTGACCTAATAACTCAGCATATTTAGCTGGGTGTAAAGGTAAAAATGCTTTTCCAAAACAAGCTGAGAAAGTTGTAGTTGGTTCAGTGATCCCCATTTCTGTGCCAGCAACTTTAGCTGTGTAACCTGACATGAAGTGATACATTGCTTGTTCTTTCGTTAAACGAGAGATTGGAGGTAATACACCAAATGCATCAGCCGTTAAAAAGAATATATTTTTTGGTGAAGTTCCAACTGAAGGAACAACAATATTTTCAATGTGGTGAATTGGGTATGAAACTCTTGTATTTTCTGTTATAGAATTATCTTCATAATTTGGAGTTGAAGTATCTTCGAAGAAAGTAATATTTTCTAAGATTGCTCCAAATTTGATAGCATCGTAAATTTGAGGCTCTTTTTCTCTAGATAAATCAATTGTTTTAGCGTAACATCCACCCTCGAAGTTAAATACAGTATCATTTGACCAACCGTGCTCATCATCACCAATTAAACGACGATTCGGATCAGAAGATAATGTTGTTTTACCAGTTCCTGACAAACCAAAGAATACAGCTGTATCACCATCTTTACCAATGTTGGCAGAACAGTGCATTGATAA
>CAZOLZ010000059.1:0-11701 GCA_964580965.1 uncultured Flavobacteriales bacterium
ATCATTTCAGATTCACTATTTGAAGATCAATATTTTGCTGAAAAAAACATATTAGATAAACTGGAAGAACAAGAAGAAAAATACAATGCTCTTTCAGTTAGAGAAAGAAAGAAATTTAACAAAGAACAAGATGCTGAAAAATCAATTATTGAAGAATTTATTATGGTTGAGCCTTCGGCTGTTAGTTATAAGAAAAAAGAAATTGACTACAATGGTTCCGAGAAAATAGAAGCGAAGTATATTGAAGCAATTGATGCAGCAAAAGAAAAGTTAGGAATTTCAATCTATCATATAGGTACTTCTAATTTAAATCAAGTCGGTACCGATGGGTTTAATGAAAAAAATGTTTTACAAAATTTATTATTTCAATATGTTCAAAATAATGATGTAGATATATTTCCTGTCGACTATTCGGCATTAAAAGATATTGAAAACAACTATGGGACATCTAAAATAGTTTTTACAATTGTTGAACATAGGTATAGACCTAAATTTAATTCTTCTGCTTTGTGGTTAATCTTTTACCCACCCGCATTGTTTGGATACATACCCATACCTTTCATGACAGGAAATCAAACAGAAATAAACTTAATAGTTTTAGATACAGAATCAGGTGAAATTGATACGGGTTTTTCATACTCATTTCAAGAACCAACAACTAAAAAAATTCTTGAAGCAAGAATTTATGACATCTTTAAAAACATTAAATACTAACTCACCATGAAACTAAAATATACTTTTATAATCATTTATTTTATATCTTTTACTAATACTGTATTAAGTCAAGGGTATTTTGGTAAAAAAAACTTCTTTGAAATCACAACAAGTATTAATAACCCTTCTCTTTATAATTTTTATACTTATGCCGATTATTATTCGACTTCATATAAAAATGAAAATGGGACTTTAGTTGAAAAAAATCAAAAAATCAATATTGGATTTCAAGCTTCAATAGGAAGAGTTATTAATAACAATCTTTCCCTTAGTTTAGAGGGAATATTCAGTAATTTTCTTGCTATCCCAGAATTTGATTATGGAAAATCAAGTAATTATTTAGGTGCTGAAATGTTTAAAATCAATAAAAGATCAATCGTACCTAAAATTGAATTTTCGTTTGGTGATGGATTATTACCTTTAGGATTATTCCATCAAATAGGTATTGGATTTAACACTTATACTCCAATAGAAAAAGAATACTTGGCATACGAGTACGACAATAATTGGTATCTTAATTCATCGAACTCTGTAGTTGTCAATTCAGAATATTACAATTATAGAAATGATAAAATAAAAGGTTATACAGCCTTGTATAGGTTAGGGATGAGAATACCTATAAATGAATTTTCAATGTTTAATTTTGGATTTAGATATACCTTTAATTTTGTCCCTAATTTAGACTTTATGTCAAGTACTAGTAAGAGTGATGACGATTATTTTATCGCTCGTGAGGATATGAGAAATATGATTCGTATTAAAGAAAATAGGAGTCTATTATATTTTGAAAGTGGTTTGACTTTTAATTTATAATCAAACAAAAATAGTTATTCCTTATTTGTTTTACAGAATATTTAATTCAGGCCTCTGGTGCTAACCTTAATACGATTCCGTCAATTTCCTCTGATATATGGATTTGGCAGCCCAATCTACTGTTTGATTTAACAAAAAATGCTTGATCTAACATATCCAATTCATCATCAGTTTGTTCCGGTAATGCTGTATCCGATTCAAGGTAACATTGACAAGTTGCACACATAGCCATACCTCCACATTCACCAATAACTGGTAAATCGTATGACTTACACAACTCCATAATATTCATATTCATATCTGTTGGAGCTACTAATTCGTGGTTCACTCCATCTCTGTCAATTATTTTTACTGTAACCTCGTTCATCTTCATTCTTTTTACAAAATTAATTAAAAATTCGCAATTGATTTGATCCATCCCAAATTGTTTGATATTGTCTTAAACCATATTCTGAATTACTAATTGGAGAACCATCGTACAATGAAAAAATAGCATTATTACAACTATCTATTAATTGCAAAAAATTATTGGTGTCTGAAACTAACGGTTGTGGACAATCACCATTGATATCTTTTGGTGATCGCCTATCAAAAGCGACAAAACTATTTAATTCCTTTCTATAAACAATCACACCGCTAACTCCTACACCATTAATATATGCCCAACCTCCTACTCCATTCAATTCAGCGTAACTTGGTAAATTAGTATTAATCGTAATTTCAAAACTAATATTTGGAATTAGGTTATTACTGTTTGTATGTTTTTTACAACTCACTAAAAATATTAGTAAAGTAAGAGTTCCTATTATTTTTTTTAACTTCATCTATTCAAGTATGATTCAAAGATTTATATCAAATATAACGAAAAATGTTCCTCTATTTTTATTTATAGCTATAGTAGGTTGTGGAACAAAATCACCTGAAATAGAACCCGGATCTGTCGAAGATGCAGAAAGAATCATAGCAGAAAGAAGAGCTAAAGAACTAAAAAACGCAAAGAATGCAAAGAAAAAAGCTATCAAAGAACATTTAAAGAATCAATCAAAATCAGTTCAAAAATCAATTAAAAAAAATGCTAAAAGAAATAAAAAGAGAATGAAATATTTACATATAAAATAAAAAAATCTAGACCAAATAAATTTAGGTCTAGATTAATAATCTAATACTTCATTATTTTTAATACTTGAATTTTAAACCTTATTCGTTTTCAGCAACTACTGATTTAACTTCAGGAATATGATCTTTCAATAACATTTCAATTCCACCTTTTAATGTAGCTGTTGAAGATGGACATCCTGCGCAAGAACCTTTTAATAAAACAGTAACAACACCGTCATCAAAGTTTCTGAAATCTATTGCTCCTCCATCATTTTCAACTGCAGGTCGTACATATTCATCTAAAAGATCTTTAATTAATTGATCATATTCAGATGGTTTATACTCTTTTATGGATTGTTCTGGTTTTTTTTCTGGTTTTTTTTCTTCTGGCATTCGAACAATTATGTCCTTCCCCTCTGAAATCCACTCTTTGATATACTCTCTCAATTCCATTAAAACAAAATCCCATTCAACAGCATCTGATTTTGTTATTGTTACAAAATTCGCACTGATAAAAACACCTTGTACAAACGGAAAATTAAATAACTCCTCAGCTAGAGGAGAATATCCAACTGTTTCTTGTCTTGATGTAAAGTTTACAGTTGCATCAATCAACAAATGTTTATTTGCGACAAACTTCATTGTTGAAGGATTAGGTGTCATCTCTGCATATATTGTAACTGGAACATTCATAATTTTAATATTTAATTCTGCAAAATTAAACCAAGAATCATTAAAATGAAACTTTATTTAAAAAGATCCTAAAAAATTAACAAACCTTGACGATTTCCATATTAGAAATATAAAACAAATATCCTTCAACCGTTTTTTTTTGCATTTGCTCAAATGCATTCACATAATTTGTAACCTGTTGTTGATCCTTTTTCTTTGGTAAACCGCTTTTAAAATCTAAAATTATTACTTTATCATGATCGAAGATAACTTTATCTGGTCTCAAAATATTTCCATATTCTGTTATAATCGAATATTCATTGAAAACTTGTACACAATTTTCTAGTAATTGGTTATATGGTTCGTAATTAAGTATCAAATCTAACTTTTCAATCAATTGATCTTTAAATCCCAATTCAATTGATCCATCGTTAATACCTTGTTCAATATAAATTGAAATTTCTTCTTTAGAATTAATCAATGCTAACAACTCATGTATTTGATTACCAAATCGTTGAGCTTCTGTTAATTGATAATTCTCTAAAGCTATTGCATCTTGTAAAGCAATAGAGGGAAACCATAATTGATCCGTAATATTTTTTGGTGTAAAAAATTGATTTGTATTCTTTTTTACTTCATTTGGATTTGATTTAACCCCCATCTCAAAAGTTATCTTTCCTTCCTTACTTTCTATTAAATCAATTAAATTTTGATGAAACATTTTACCAAAACCTCTACCTTTTTTATCAAATTGATTTAAAATATATAAACGTTCAACCGGCCTTGTTAATGCCACATAACATTTATTCATATTGTCTGTTAAAATCTGTAAAGATTCTTCTTCTTTCATTTCAACAATTGCATCCACATTTGAATTAGATGATAAGGTAGAATACAAAATAAATCCATTCTCTTCTACTAAAAATTTTGAAGTACTTATAATATCATTAGAAAAGTTCATTTTTGGAAGAATAACAATAGGAAACTCCAATCCTTTTGACTTATGAATACTCATAATTTTAACCGAACGCTCACTTTCTGGTAATTGAACTGAACTTCTGTATCCTTCTGACTCAAAATGTTCAATGAAAGCTTTTAAATCTGGACCTCGATTTAAATCAAAATCATTAGCCATATCTGAAAAATGATGCAAGTATGGATCTTCTAATTCATTAAATGACATCATTTGATAGAATTTCTGAACTAAATCGTATAAATTTTCGTAAGCACAAAAGAAGTTTTCTTTTGATCCAAAAAAATCAATTAAAAACTGTTCATCATCAAAGGTTTTGTATTTTTTTCCGGATGAAAGTTCTATTTCTTTGTAATACGTATTTAATTTTTCGAAATTTTCATTGAATTTAAAACGAAACAGCTTCTCAGCAAACTTTTTCTTTTCTGTATCACTATTTGGCTTTAATCTTCTATAAAAGTAAAATAAAGTCAATTGGACTAAATCAGAAGTCCCAACTAATAATGAATCTGATGAAACAACATCAATCTTCAGTTTAGATAATTCATTTGCCCAAAAACTACAATCTTTATTTCTATCACCTAAAATACAAATATCACCACGCTTAAAATTAGCTTCTTCGGCTTCTGTTATACACTGCAAAATAAACTGAATTTCGTTAGCAGAATCAACCATTTCTAACTCTTCTGTTTCAATAGATACATATCCCTCAAATTTGGCTTTAGGATACTGATGGATTGATTCATAAAACTTTTGAAACTCGGAACCTAAAATAGATTTAAAATTCTGAAAAAATTGATTATTAAAATCAACTATTTTAGTTCCTGAACGCCAATTTTCATCTAATTCTTTTTTAAAGCCTCGACTTTCAAAGTAAGTTGATTTTTGAGCAATTGTTGAATCATTGGATGGATTATAAATTTTAGGTAGTTGAACAAATTGCTCTGCCACTCCATTTTTGAATCGATAAATTGATTGTTTAGGATCTCCTACTATCAAATTTTGATAATTATTCCCTAATGACTCATGAATCAGCGGAACCATATTCAACCATTGTAAATGTGATGTGTCCTGAAATTCATCTAATAAAAAATGTTTAAATCGACTTCCTAAACGTTCATAAATAAATGGTGCATCTTCATTCTTAACCAATGTTGAAATCAATTTGTTAAATTCTGATATCCTAATCAACTGCTCATCTTTTCGAACTTCTGATAACTTATTAGCTAAAAACTGTAATAAAGCCATATTGTGGAAATTCTTCAAAAAAATAGAACGCACAAAATAATCACTTTTTAAAGATGTCCAAAATTGTTGTAATTCCAGCAGTTGTTGTTTAAACTCATCAGGAAAACGCTTTCCTTTTGGTGTTTCTTTTAAACATTTTTGAATAAAAGCATCCGTAAAAAGTTTGAGAGGAAACTGGTCAATTTTTCTTAATTTATCCAGCATATTGTACGTCACACTTCCACCTGGTAATTCAGTACCATCAAAATTTAATGAATCAAAAGTTTCTATTACTGTATTTAATGCATTTAAAAATCTATCTTCTATCGTTTTCAATTCCAATTTCAACGATGTAAAAGTTGATTTTGAGAAATCCTTATCTAATAAACCATCAATAATACCGAAATAATTTTCTTTCTGTAAAATAGAAGCGAAATCAATTAGTTCATTTCTAAAATCCCAACGTTGACCATCTTCTATGTTATCTTTAGCATATTCGAACACTAGTTGAGTTAGTGTTTCTAAATCTTTTTCTCCAATTCTACTCAATAATTTATCGACAACTTGAGTTATGACCTCTTTTTCATTTAAAATAATTTCAAAATCTGCAGGTAAATCTAAATCTCGAGTAAATGAACGAATCAGTTTCAAATTGAATTTATCAATAGTCATTACAAAAAAATCTTCATATTGATGCAACAAATTTTCCAGGACTTTTTTCGCTCGTCTATGCACAGCTTCATTGCTAATAATTAAACGCTTAGCAATCTTTTCAGATAGCTCCACAAACTTCTGTGATTCAATTTCGGGATGACATAAAATATCAAGTGCAGCAATAATACGAACTTTCATCTCCAACGCCGCTTTATTGGTAAACGTCATTGCAATGATATTTTTAAAACTATTTGTATTAAATTCTTCTTTTAATAATAAGTATAAATATTCATTAACAAGGTTATAAGTTTTACCACTTCCTGCAGAAGCATTCAATATTTTTAGCGGTTGTTCATTGTTGTTCATTTTGAAAAGTTTGTTTACTAAAGATAGTTAGTTTTTAATTATTAACCTGAATTAGACTATTCTTTTGTAGATGGATTTAAATTAAAAAAATACGATTCAACTTCTCAGCTATTAACTCCTGAATTAAAATCAAAAAAAAGGCTGCCTTGACAGACAGCCTTTTATGATTTTGTATGTTAAAAGGATTAATTTTTATCCTTATCATCAACAACTTCTTCGAAATCAACATCTGTCACTTCTTCTTGTGGGTTTGATGATGTTTCTTCTGCTCCACCTTCAGCACCTTCAGAAGTATTATACATACCTTGAGCAGCTTCTTGGAAAATATTATTTAATTTTTCCATTGCAGGTTCTAAATTCGCTAAATTCTTCGCTTCGAATTCTTTTTTCAATTCAGTTAAAGCATCTTCAATTGGTTGTTTTTTATCAGCTGGTAATTTATCACCATACTCTTTTAATTGCTTTTCAGTTTGGAAAATTAAAGAATCAGCTTTATTAATTAATTCTGCTTCTTCTTTTCTCTTCTTGTCTTCATCAGCATGAGCAGCTGCTTCAGCTTTCATTTTTTCGATTTCTTCTGAAGATAATCCTGAAGAAGCTTCGATTTTAATTGATTGCTTTTTACCTGTTCCTTTATCCATTGCTGAAATATTCATGATACCATTCGCATCAACATCAAATGTTACTTCGATTTGAGGAACACCTCTTTGTGCAGGTGGAATATCAGTCAGTTGAAATCTACCTAATGTTTTGTTATCATTAGACATCGGTCTTTCTCCTTGTAACACATGTATATCAACTGAAGGTTGATTATCTGATGCAGTTGAGAAAACTTCAGATTTCTTTGTTGGAATAGTTGTATTGGCTTCAATTAACTTTGTAAAAACTCCTCCCATTGTCTCGATTCCTAAAGATAAAGGAATAACGTCTAACAATAAAACATCTTTAACTTCTCCTGTTAATACACCTCCTTGAATAGCAGCACCAACAGCAACAACTTCATCTGGATTAACCCCTTTTGAAGGTGATTTTCCAAAGAATTTCTCAACCGCTTCTTGGATTGCAGGTATACGAGTTGAACCACCAACTAAAATAATTTCATCAATATCACCTACAGATAAACCTGCATTATTTAACGCTGATTTACATGGAGCAATAGTTCTATCAACGATATCTCCAATTAACTGTTCAAATTTAGAACGTTGTAAAGTTCTAACTAAGTGCTTCGGAATACCATTTACAGGCATAATATATGGCAAGTTAATCTCTGTTGAAGTTGTTGAAGATAATTCAATTTTAGCTTTCTCAGCAGCTTCTTTTAAACGTTGCAATGCCATTGGGTCTTGCTTTAAGTCTAACCCTTCGTCATTCTTAAATTCATCAACTAACCAATCGATAATTGCATTATCAACATCATCACCTCCTAAGTGAGTATCTCCATCTGTTGCTAAAACTTCAAAAACACCATCACCTAATTCTAAAATTGAAACATCATGTGTACCTCCACCAAAGTCAAATACAGCAATTTTTTGATCAACACCTTTTTTATCTAAACCATATGCTAAAGCTGCAGCTGTTGGTTCGTTGATGATTCTTTTGATAGATAAACCTGCAACTTCTCCAGCTTCTTTTGTTGCTTGTCTTTGACTATCGTTAAAGTAAGCGGGAACTGTAACTACTGCTTCAGTAACTTCTTGACCTAAATAATCTTCAGCAGTTTTTTTCATTTTTTGTAAAATAATAGCTGAAATTTCTTGAGGCGTATATGACCTGTCATCAATATCTACTTTAGGAGTATTATTATCTCCTTTAACAACTTTATATGGAACTCTTTCTACTTCATTTTGAGTATCATCATAAGTAGATCCCATAAAACGTTTTATTGAAAATATTGTCTTAGTTGGATTTGTGATTGCTTGCCTTTTAGCTGGATCACCCACTTTACGTTCTCCTCCTTCAACAAATGCAACTACTGATGCAGTTGTTCTTTTACCTTCTGAGTTAGCAATAACAACAGGCTCATTTCCTTCCATAACAGAAACACACGAGTTTGTTGTCCCTAAATCAATTCCTATTATTTTTCCCATTTTAAATTAATTTTTAAAGTAATATGACTATCTCTAGTCAATCATTATGCCAGTCAACAAAAACTGACAAATGAATCAAAACTAGAGTTTAAACATGACAATTAGTCATAAAACAAAAAAGAGGCTGTAAATATTTGACAGCCTCATTTAAAAAAAATATTATGAATAACTACTTAAGAGTTAACACCCAAACGTCAAAGTAGTCGCTTTTTATTCCATCTAATTTATCAATTGCTTCTTGTTTATTCTGTGTCTTGAATACAACAATTTCATAAATTTGATTATTCTTATTTTGAATGATCTCAGCCGTTGGATAACCTTTAGCTTTTGCATCTTTAGTAAACATCTCAGCATTGTCATGATTATTAAAAGCTCCAATAATAACATAATATCCAGCATCTGTATCATGTCCTTCACTTTCAAAATCAGATGTACTTCCAGTTTTCATCTCAATATTATTTTCTGCCATTTTTAAAGCAAGATTAGCTGAATCTTCTTTATCTTTTAATTTAGCTAGTTCAGCTTCTAACATTGCTTTTTGTAATGAATCATTTGCTTCATTATGTAATGCCATTAATTTTTCTATTTCAACCTTATTTGAATCAACTAAAGCTTTTAAATCATTAATTAATGAATCTTGAATAGAATCATTGATTTTTAAAGCTGCAATTTCTTCTCTTAAAGTATTAAGCTCTGACATTCCTTGATCTTTTTTATCAAAAGTATAGCCTAATAAAAATTCAGAAGTGGAGCCAACGTAATTTTGTATTTGATTTGTTACAAAATTTTGAGCATAACCGACGCTCAATCCTTTAAATCTTATACCTGCACTAATAGCCATACCATAATCGCTATGATATGTTCCTGCTAGCCATCCGTAATCAGACCAATCTACTACAGCGTTAACATCATATTGTAATGGTGCTCCAGCGACAGAACGAATCATAACAAGAGGATAAGCAGTTATACCCATTGATGGTAAAATATCAAAAACATACTTTAAAGAACCATAATAATGCCTAGACAAATTATAGAATCCTGTCATTCCGATATTATTTTTGTAGTCAATTTGATTCGCTAACAATTGAGGAGCAGCAAATCCCACCTCTAATCTTTTCCAAGAATAAAGCAATCCAAAATCAGCATTTAAGTTAGTCCTTACTTGCTCTTGAGATGATAACATTGGGTCTGTTAAATCGAATACAGTTGCTTTGGTAAAATCTATTCTATTATTCATAATCCCCAAGGATAAACCAAATCTCAATGAATTATCAGAATTAATATTCAGTTTATATGCATAATTAGCATTGATAGAATTTCTTGATAAAATTCCAGTTACATCAGAACAAAATACTAAACCTAAACCTACCTTATCACTTCTTACCGATCCATCAACTGAAACATATGTGGTTTGAGGTGCTCCCTCGATACCAGTCCATTGATTTCTATGCGTAATAAAAGCATTTGTTGTATTCTTAATTCCTGTTAAAGCCGGATTAGTTACAAACTGATTTGTGTAATATTGACTACTAAAAGGAGTTTGTTGAGCATAAACATAACTTCCAATTATTAACAGTGTGAAACTCAAATATGATTTAAAATTTTTCATATGCTTTGATTTTTACAATACTTTATATTATTTAGAATTACCACTAAAAATTGTGATAGACCCTTTATATACTTTTGAAGAACTACTCGATGTAATTATGTAATAATAGGTTCCATCAGGTAGTTGCTGACCATTATATGTACCATCCCATGTATTATCATAGTTATTATTTTCATATAATACTTGACCTTTTCTGTTTACAATGATAACACTAGTATTTGGGTATTTATCAATAGTACCTACCATCCAAGTATCATTTTTACCATCTCCATTTGGTGTCATCATATTAGATACTACCAAGCTGAAGTCAGCTTCAACATAAACAGTTACTGAATCAGAATCTCTACAACCATTAACATCAGTACCTACGACATAATAAGTTGTTGTAGAATCGGGTGTAGCATTAGGACTCATTATGTATGGATTATCTAAATTAGTCGAAGGTGACCAGTCCCAAGATACGATTCCACTACCTGATGCAGATAAACTGATTGAAGATCCTAAGCTTAACGTATCATCTATTCCAGCTTCTAATTTTTGAGTTGGTAATGGTTTAACACTAACTATATAATTAACAGAAGGTGTAATTGGAGGAACACAAGCAACAGTACTAGATACAGTCATTGTTAACACAACATTTGAACCTGCATCTGTTAAACTTGGCGTATAAGTTGGATTAACGATTGTAGCATCATCAAATGTACCTGTTCCACTAGTAGTCCATAAAACTGATCCGTTAGTTGCACTTGCACCTATTATTTGTATTGAATCATTTGGACAAACATCACCTGTTAAATCAGTTATTGATGCAGTAGGTAATGGATTAACATTTACATAAAAATGACCTTGAACTGTGTCAGATGTACATGCGCCATTACCAGAAGCAATCAATGTAACTTTAACAGTATTTCCTGCATCATCTGTCACCGCGTTATAATCATTAACAGTACCTGTAGCATTTGTCATTGTTCCAAAACCGTCATGCATCCATGTTTCAGAAACAGTACTAGAGGTGTTATTAAGAACAAGGCCAGTAACACTTGCCGATTCATTTGAACAAATAGTAGCAGAACCTCCCGAGCCAGAAATGCTAGGAGCAGGATCAACAGTTATCAATACTTCTAAAGAAATATCTGAACAACCACCTGATGTTACTGTTCTTCTAAAGTATGTATCAATGAATAAAGAATCAGAAATGTAATCAGCATTCGTGTTTATTCCAGAAGCTGGAGTAAATGGTCCACCAGAAACTGATGAAGTTTCCCATAAATATGAATTATTACCATTACCTCCTGTAATCGTTCCTCCTAACATAGTTACACTAGAACCTTCACAAATAGTTGATAGTGTTCCTGCAGTATTTCCAGCTAAAACTTCGTTTACTGTAATTTTACCAGTACTGAATGATCCACCACATGGCCCATCTGAGGTAATTGTATAAATAAATGTACCAAATTCAGTTGGTATACCAGAAATAGAATAAGTACT
>CAZOLZ010000060.1:0-10804 GCA_964580965.1 uncultured Flavobacteriales bacterium
AACATGTTTAAGCGTTTAGCTGCACTATTTTTTGTAGGATTTGAAATATGTTTGGTTGAACGGTTATCGTGTAAAGTTTCTAAAAATTTATTTCGAAATGATATGATACGTCCTTGAGCACCCCAAATTGATTCATTTTTTGTAAAAGTTGCTTCTAAACCTTCGTTTTTATAAATGTATTGAAGACTTCTAAAAAAGAAATCTAAATCTTGAGCATTAAATGTTCTGTGAACAAATTTCAAATCTTTGGCTAAATTTTCGTCATAGTTTGTAACGAAATTATACGGTTGATTTTGCATAATTTCAATAAGCTTTCGGCCATTATTGATTATGCTTTTTCGATTTCCCCATGCAATTGTAGAGACAAGCAGTCCAACAATTTCAATGTCTTCTTTGATAGAAAATAAATGAGGTAATTGAATTGGGTCTGATTCTATAAAATCAGGATGATTGTATTTTTCGACTGCTTTGTCGAGGTAATCTTTTAGAGCTTTTTTATTTTTGAACTGGAGTTGCATGGGATAAAATTGCTATAGTAGAGGTATTTCTAAAATCGATAATGTACAATGTTTATAACAGTATCATTTTCTATTTTAACATCATAGATCCATTCAGGAGCTATAACTCCATATTGTTGATAGCTTAATGTTATCTTATTACCACTTTTAATTATATTATCAGGTGTTCCTAAAGTTGAAACTACTTCGTTTTTAGGCATTCCAATATGAATGTTTTTTATATTCATTTCGATTTGACTCCATGAAACTTTATAATTATTCATTCTTCCTTTACTCTCTGAAATTGGTCTAAATACAATAGTTAATAAAACAATATATCCAATAATTAAAATTGAAGTTAAAGCAATAATTATGGAGATAATCGGATGTTTTTTGATGAACTTTTTCATGTTACATTTAAATCACACCATCTCTCATAACCAACTTTCTGTCAGTCATTTCAGAGAGTTCATTGTTATGGGTAACAATTACAAAGGTTTGATTTAATTCGTTTCGTAATTTGAAAAATAATTCATGTAATTCTTTTGAATTTTTAGAGTCTAAATTTCCACTTGGTTCGTCAGCAAAAATAATTTTAGGTTGGTTGATTAATGATCGAGCTACTGCAATACGTTGTTGTTCTCCACCCGAAAGTTCACTTGGCTTATGTTCTTTTCTATCAGTTAAGTGAAGTAAGTCTAAAAGTCTTTCAGCATCTTGTTGAGCATCATTCATTGAAACACCTTTAATTAAAGCTGGTAAACAAATGTTTTCAATTGCGTTAAATTCAGGTAAAAGTTGATGAGATTGAAAGACGAAGCCGATATTCGTGTTCCTAAATCTTGATAGTTTGTTTGAAGATAATGAAAAAGG
The DNA here is from genome assembly GCA_964580965.1 of uncultured Flavobacteriales bacterium. GTDB lineage: Bacteria > Bacteroidota > Bacteroidia > Flavobacteriales_D > Crocinitomicaceae > CAIUKX01. The sequence goes on from CAZOLZ010000060.1 coordinate 1,371, forward strand.
ATTTGTATCGTTAATGATTAAAGTACCTTCGTCTGGTTTTTCTAACGTACCTAAAATTTGAAGTAAAGTGGTTTTACCAGCCCCAGATGCTCCAACAATTGAGACAATTTCTCCTTGTTGAATTTCTAGGTCTATCCCTTTAAGGATTTCTAACTCCCCAATTTTTTTTTTAATTCCTTTTGCAGAAAGCATTACTTATCTTTTTTGATTGTATGCCCCATTTTATCACGTTTAGTTATTAAATAACTTTCGTTATGTTTATTTCCTTCGATTTCAATCGAAACATTTTCAACAATTTCTAATCCATAACCGATCAATCCTGTTCGTTTTGTAGGGTTGTTCGTCATTAAACGCATTTTAGAAATTCCTAATTCTCTTAAAATTTGAGCACCGATACCATAATCTCTTTCATCCATTTTGAAACCTAATTTTAAGTTAGCTTCAACGGTATCGTAACCTTCTTCTTGCAGTTTGTATGCTTTTAATTTATTGATCAATCCAATTCCACGACCTTCTTGATTCATATATACTATAACACCTTTTCCTTCTTTTTCGATTGCTTGCATTGCAGCATGAAGTTGAGGTCCACAATCACACCTGCAAGATCCGAATATATCACCAGTAATACATGAAGAGTGAACTCTAACTAAAATAGGTTCATCTTCCTTCCATTCTCCCTTTATTAGAGCTAAATGTTCTTTACCAGTGTTTTTTTCTTTGAAAGCATGTAGGTGAAAATTTCCATACTCGGTAGGCATATCCACATCAACTACTCGATCAATTAACGACTCATTTTTGATTCTGTATTTAATTAAGTCTTCGATAGAAACAATCTTGAGGTCAAATTTCTCAGCAATTTTAACTAACTGAGGTAAGCGAGCCATTGTTCCATCTTCATTTAAGATTTCTACAATCAATCCAGCCGGTTTAAATCCAGCTAAACGAGCTAAATCAACAGCAGCTTCTGTATGCCCAGCTCTTCTTAAAACGCCTCCTTTTTTAGCCCTTAAAGGAAAAATATGTCCTGGCTTTCCTAATTCTTCGGGTTTAATTTCAGGGTCAATTAGTGCTTGAACTGTTTTTGAACGATCACTAGCAGAAATACCTGTTGTACAGCCATGACCAATTAAATCAACAGAAACTGTAAAAGGAGTTTCGTAAGCTGCAGAATTCGATTTTACCATCAAATCCAAACCTAATTCATCACATCTGCTTTCTAAAAGAGGTGCACAAATTAAGCCACGACCATGTGTTGCCATAAAATTGATGATTTCAGGGGTAACGTTTTCAGCAGCAGTTAAAAAGTCTCCTTCATTTTCTCTATCCTCGTCATCAACGACAATAACTACATTCCCTTTTTTTATTTCTTCGATTGCTTCTTCAATCTTATTTAATGTAAACTCCATGAGTGTTTATTGTTGTAAGTTTTCAACTTTTTCTATATACCAAAGATCCTTGTCTTGGCTATTTTTATTACCTAAGTTGTATTTTTTTATTCTTGTCAAATATGTTATTGGAACTCCAATAGAGAATCCCATTAATCCATATTTAACCACTTCTAAATATTGTTTTGAACTAAATTGATTGGTCCTAAAATTATAGTTGAAAAGTGGTGCAAATACCAATGTAGTTGCAGCTGAAACAAACATAGTTCCAATTCCAATCGAATGTACAACTTGACGAGCAGGTTTAGAGTAACTCATATATCGAATACTTTTCAAATTTATTTTACGAGGGAAATGATTTTCTGAGTAATAATGACTTGAATAATTGTGTGATGTTGAAATGATTGAACCATCTTTGAAGTTTTGTTCTATAGATTCATTTCTAATGTCAAATTCAAGAAAATTATTTTCTAAAGTTCGAATGTTTCCAGTTAAAAGAAATACATCCGCGACTTTTATACTATCATCAATTTCCTTAATATAAGTAATGTTGTATGGACCAGAATCACTAATAGGAACAATTTTCTTTGTTAACGAATTAATTAATAAATAGTTTGCATAAGTTGAATCTTCATCAGAACTTATTTCTTGAGCGTTAATTGATATAAATATTAAGTTTATGAGTAAAAAACTTAAAGAACAGCTTAATATATTTCGTTTTGTTGTTGACATATTTTTTTCAAAAATGGTATTTGACTAAAATCAATTACCAAATTTAACGAATTATGCTGTAAAGTCTATTCTTTTAATTCAATTTATGAAATTAATCCTGCTCGTTTCAATAAAGAATCTATTTTAGGCTCATTTCCTCTGAATTTTCTATAAAGTTTCATTGGGTGCTCGGTTCCTCCTTTACTTAAAATATTAGTTTCAAATTTTTTACCTGTTTCTCTATTAAAAATTCCATTTTCTTTAAATGCATCAAATGCATCTGCATCTAATACTTCAGCCCATTTGTAGCTGTAGTAACCTGAAGAATAACCACCAGGGAATATGTGTGAGAATGAAACAGACATGCAATTTTCAGCTACATCTGGGAATATTTGAGTTGATGCAAAAGCCTCTTTTTCGTGTTCTTTAACACTTTTAATTTTACTTGGATCTTTACCGTGCCAACTCATGTCAAGTAATCCAAAGCTCAATTGTCTGACAGTTGCTATACCCTCTAGGAAGTTTGAAGACTCTTTGATTTTTTCAACATATTCCATTGGAATAGCTTCCCCAGTTTTATAATGTCTTGCGAAAAGATTTAAACATTCTTCCTCATAACACCAATTTTCTAAAATTTGGCTAGGTAATTCAACAAAATCCCAATAGACACTTGTGCCTGATAAACTTGGATATCTTGTATTTGCTAACATTCCATGAAGTCCATGACCAAACTCGTGAAATAATGTTGTTACCTCATTAAACGTAAGTAAAGAGGGTTTTGTTGAAGTTGGTTTTGTGAAATTACAAACGTTTGAAATGTGTGGTCGTTCATTTTTACCATGATTAATTTGCTGACCTTTAAAAGATGTCATCCATGCTCCATTTCTTTTTCCTGCTCTCGGATGAAAATCTGCATAAAAAATAGATTTTAAATTGTCAGCATCATCATAAACTTCATAAGTTTTTACCTCAGGATGATAAGTATCAATATGGTTTACTTCTTTAAATTTTAATCCATATAATTTATTTGCAACTGTGAAAGCACCATTAAGGACATTGTTTAATTCGAAGTAAGGTTTTAATTTTTCATCATCTAAATTGAAACGTTTTACTCTTAATTTTTCACTGTAATACGCTGAGTCCCATTTTTCCAGTTGTTCAATACCATCTATTTGTCTTGCGAAAGCTGTTAATTCTTTAAGTTCTTCCTTAGCTTTTGGTAAAGCCTTGTCTAATATATCTTTTAAGAACTTTTCTACAGTTTCGGGATTTCCAGCCATTCTTTCTTCTAGTACGAAATCAGCATGAGAATTATATCCTAATAGTTTAGCTCTTTGATGTCTAAGTTGAGCAATTTTTAAAACATTTTTTTCGTTGTTGTGTTTGTTTTGTTTAAATGCTTGAGCCCCATATGCAAGCGCTAACTCTTTTCTTAAATTTCTGTTAGTTGCATATTTCATAAATGGAATATAGCTGGGGTAAGCTAAAGTAATTAGCCAACCATCTTTTCCTTTTTCTTTAGCTAGTAAATGTGCAGCATCTATTGCAGATTCAGGTAAACCTTGTAAGTCTTTTTCGCTTGTTAAATGAAGTTCATAACTGTTTGATTCTGCTAAAACATTTTCTCCAAATTTTAATTTAAGACTTGATAGTTCAGTATCAATTTTTCGTAATTTTTCTTTGTTTTCTTTATTTAAATTAGCTCCATTTCTCGAAAAACTTTTGTATTTATTATTTAAAAGCATTTCTTCTTCAGGTGTTAATATTAAATTTTTTTTGTTGTTGTAAACCACCTTAATTTTTTCAAATAATTTATGGTTTAAAGTAATATCATTACTAAATTCTGTAAGTAAAGGAGAAACATCTTGTGCTATTTTTTGAATTTCTTCATTTGTTTCAGCAGAGTTTAGGTTAAAGAAAATACTCGATACTCGATCTAATTGTTGACCAGCAAACTCTAAAGCTTCAATTGTATTTCTATATGAAGGTTTATCCGTGTTTTCAACGATTTTTTCGATCTCAACTTTTGTTTCATTGATTAAGGTTTTAAAAGCAGGTAGAAAATGCTCATTTTTAATTCTTGAAAAAGGAGCTAAATCGAATTTTTCTAATAATGGATTATTCATTTGAGTAAAAATTGAATTTAGAGTTTGAATAACCAAGAACACATTGGAACTGGAAATGAATTTGTTTGATCTTTGTGAATATTTATGACACCAGCTAGCGAAACTTGGAAAGCTCTATCGCTATGTTTTTGAAATCTCAACCCTGGCATTATAAAGAAAGAATAGTTGTAAGCTTTTATAGTTTCTTGCTTAGTGTATTGATATTCTGGAATAATATAAGTGCTATTAGAAAAAGAATCGTAATAAGGAACATCAACATAGATGTTAGTATATTTTTCTCTACTTCTTTCAATGATTGAAAACATTGAATCAAAAATAAAACTAATACCATTACCTATTCGCTTAATTCCTGCAATTGAAAATAATGGACCTCCCATAAAGTAGGTTGAATTCAATTCTCCAACACAACCATATCCGGCTGATATACTAATGTTATCTATTCGGTTTCCGTAGGTCCCTGTGAACCAAGTTAGGCCTCCATATCCACTACCTTGAAGGATAAAACCACTTGTTCCTATTATTGATCCAACTGAATAGTGCCATTTTTCAGATTTACTAGGTAACGAATATTTAAAGTTAAAAGCAATTGGGCTTCCAATCCAAGTTGTCATTACCCCAAGAGATAAACGATCACTGGTTGCAAAATGGATTTCTGGACCAAAAAGATTAACCATTGCATAGTTATAACCTTTTTTGATAGGGAACGCATTGTTTGTGTATGCATACCTTGTAGTAAAAGGACTTTCAACTAAAGCTTTTTCCTCAAGTTTTATTATACGGCTTTTTTCAGTTGTAATTTCTTTAATATCAGATTTACGAACATAAATTTTACCAACCGATTTGGAATTTAATAAAATTTCTCTACCATCATCTTCAATGATTTCACCAATATAAGTCTTGCCATTGTTTAAATAGATTATTGAAGATTGTACTGAATCAGATTTTATTGAAATTATGTCATTTTGTCCAAAGGACTGTTTACCTAAAAATACCAAAAATATAATCAAACTAATTTTTTTCATATGTTAATTTTTTGTTTTTAAATCTTTGTAATAATCTGTTTTTTAGAAATGTAAAAGCTTGGTAACTATATAACTATTTTATTTCCAAATTAAAAAATTCTTCACCTTTAATAAAACCTTTTAATTCATCACCTATACTAATTGAACCTACTCCTGAGGGGGTACCAGTAAAGATCAAATCTCCTGTTTTTAAGGTGATAAATTGAGAAACATAAGCAATGATCTGATCAATTGTAAAAATCATTTGATTTGGATTTCCTTCTTGAACAGTTTGCCTGTTTAATTCCAATTTAAAATTTAAATCATTGATTTTATTATGATCTATTTTAATAAATTTATTAGAAATTAAAGCACTGTTATCAAAACCTTTAGCAATTTCCCATGGAAGACCTTTCTCTTTACAGTTTTGCTGTAAATCTCTTGCTGTGAAATCGAGTCCTAGACCAATTTCATCATAATATTTTTGGGCAAACTTTTCCTGAATGTTCTTTCCAACTTTATTAATTCTTACCACAAGTTCACATTCATAATGCATTTCAGAGGTGAAATCAGGAATGTAGAAAGGATTATTATCTTTAAATAACGCTGTATCTGGTTTAAGAAAAAATATAGGTTTTGTTGAAAGAGTAGAATTCATCTCTTTAGCATGTTCGGCGTAATTTCTACCAATACATATAATTTTCATAGTAATTCGTTGTTTAAAATAAATTAAGAATTAAATTTTTTTTTCAATGCTGATAATTTATCTTCAATTGAATTGGCCCCAACTTTTTTATTTCGCTTAGCCTTTATACGGTCCATTTCCTTTTTTAAACATTTTTTTGTGTAAAGAGGAAAGTCTGCTTGCATCATCCAACCATAATATCCAGGTTCTTCTTGATCTACTTGTTCTATTGTTTTTCCTTTATTTTTCCCAAAATTATAAATGACTTCTTCTTTATCATTGATAGCAAGACGACCAGCGAAATCATAGATGTCAAGATTTCCAGCACGTGAAAAATCTGCTAGTTTCTTTACATCCTTATCTAAATTTTCGTATTTATTCAATTGAGCTTTTAAAACTTCCCAAGTAACTTTTGTATCATATAATGCTGAATGAGCATTCTCCATATCTTCATCGCAGTAAAACTTGAAAGCTGCTGTTAATGTTCGTTGTTCCATTTTATGAAAAATATTTTGAACATCGATAAATGATTTAGAAGAGATGTCAAAGTCATTACCAACCCTTAATAATTCTTCTGAAAGAACAGGAATATCAAACTTATTTGAGTTAAAACCTACTAAATCAGCTTCGCCGATAAATTCAACAACCTTTGATGCTAATTCTTTAAAAGTAGGGGAGTCCTGAACTTTTTCATCAGTTATACCATGAATTTCAGCTGATTCTTTTGGTATTTTTATTTCAGGATTAACATACGAATGAAATGTTTCTTCATTCCCATCTGGATTAATTTTAATGATTGCTATTTCAACAATTCTATCTTTTGTAATATTCAAGCCTGTTGTTTCGAGGTCAAATATTGCTATTGGTTTAATTAAATTTAAAAGCATTTTTATTCCAAAAAAAAGACTCCCGAAAGAGTCTTAGTAATTACATTTTGATGACGATAAACTCTGTACGTCTATTTTTTTGATGTTGTTCTTCTGTACACTCATCACATTCACAATTCTCAACTGGTTTTGTTTCACCCATTCCTTCTGCACTTACCCTATAGGAGTCGCTAATTCTTTCTGTGATATATTCCTTTGATGAATTTGCACGACGTCTTGATAGGTTAGTGTTGTAATTATCATTACCACGACAGTCAGTATGTGAATTTAATTTAATTGATAATTGTGGATTATCATTCAAAATTTTAACAATTTTATCTAATTCTTTTGCTGCATCTGGTCTGATATCACTCTTATTGAAGTCAAAATAAATTGGATTAATTTTGATTAAATCATTTAAGTCAGTTCCATATTTTACTTTTTTAGAGACCATATCACCATTGGGTAACTCACTTGATTCTTTGTTAGCTTTTTCTCTTTCAGCTAATTCTTTTCTAGCTAATTCTCTTGCCTCTTTCTTTAACATTTCTTCAGCTAATACTAATTCAAGCTCCTCTTGAGATTCATCATTGTTATATTGTTCAATTGTTTTATGTACAGGATCAAAAAACCAATTATTATAAAAGTCTTCTCTTCCTCCATCACACTTTGTACTTATTTCCTCAGTTAGTAGGATTGAATCACCTAATGTATAATTTACAGTGTAGTTCGAACAGCTCTGAAGATTTACAAAATATTTACCATTTTTAAATGAGTTTACTTTTGTATTTTTCCTTTCATCACTTTTTTCTACAAAATTGATGACTAAGTCTTGAGGTAAGTTATAATTGGGTATTGATTTAACTTCACCATAATATACAGAGATTAACTTTTCTCCTAAATTATCATTGATAACTTCATAAATATCATTACCACCTTTTCCGTTTTCTCTGTATGATGTAATGTAACCCCTTGAACCATCAGTAGTAGTTGTGAAGAAAACATCATCACCTGTACTATTGATTGGATAGCCTAAATTTAAAGGAGTCGCCCATTGTCCATTTTCGTCTCTAACAGTATAGAAAATATCAAATCCACCAATACTCTCAGGCCCATTACTTGCAAAATATAATGTTTTGTTATCAGAAGCTATGAATGGAGCATCTTCATCATTCGCTGTATTGATTGTTGGACCAAGGTTCATCGGTTTACTCCAAGTTCCATCAGGTAGTTTTACAACACGATAAATATCTCTCCCACCAAAACCTTCTGGTCTATCTGAAACAAAATACATTTGTAAACCATCAGTTGTCACTGTACAATGAGTTTCCCAATACTTTGAATTAACGCCTTCATATTCTAGAGCCAAAACTCGACTAAATCTGTTATTACCAAAATCTGAATAATAGATATCTCCATTGTTTATATCGTCTTTGTATACATAAATTCTTTTTTCATCAGAACTTACAGCGATTGTGGCTTCATTTTTATCTGGAGTACAAAAACCTAACTTTTTTGGTCTGCTCCATTTTCCTTCGTCATTTCTCTTACTTACATAAATATCTTCTGGGTAATCGTTAAATTCAGAATCTTTAAAAGCTTCGGATTCATTATTTTTCCAAGGTCTTCTTGATGTAAAGTAAATCGCTTTACCATCTAAAGAAATTACTGGTGAATATTCAGGGTATTCAGTATTAATTTCTTCAAAATTTCTTAATGTTGACTTTTTTTGAATTTTCAAAGCTTTGATTGCATTACTAGTTTGCTCTATACGAACAACTGCAAGCTTAGTTAATTCATCTTCTTTATCTTTAGTTTGATTTAAGAAAGTTGTGTAATGTTCTTTAGCTTTTTCCAACTGCATATCTAGGTGATAACATTCTCCAATGTAAAAATTTGCTGAAAAAGGAGAAGTTGTATCTGTAATTGAAAAAAAGTCATAATCATCATTAACCAATGGCAATGCTTTCAAAAAATATGGAATAGCTTCCTTAAACCTATGTTTAGATTGTAATAGTATATATCCTTTACGATAGTTGAAGTTAGCATTTTCTGGTTTTATCTCGATTAATTTATCTACAACCATTTCTGCTTGATATAACCTTTTTTCAACAACTAAACTTGAAGCTTCAATAATAAGCTCAGGTTCTGTTGCGCTATTTATCATTTCTTTTAATTGTCTATCGGTTAATTGAGCAACAGACAATAATGGTAATAAAGCGTATAATAAAAATGATAACTTTTTCATAATGTTCTAAAATAGTAAGACCCTCACAATATTATTTATGAGGGTCTTACGAAAATAAGAATTTTTTGTTACAACTCTCTATTAATATCAAATTGTTCTAAGTAATCAGCAACTCTTCTAACAAACTGACCACCCAAAGCACCATCAACTACTCTGTGATCATATGAGTGAGATAAATACATTTTATGTCTTATACCTATAAAGTCACCTTCTGGAGTTTCAATAACAGCAGGCATTTTACGAATAGCTCCTAATGCTAAAATTGCAACTTGAGGTTGATTGATGATAGGTGTACCCATAACGTTTCCAAAAGTGCCAACGTTTGTCACAGTATATGTTCCACCTTGTATTTCTTCAGGTTTTAATTTGTTTTCACGAGCTCTGTTTGCTAAACTATTTACCTCTTTAGTTA
>CAZOLZ010000061.1:0-10572 GCA_964580965.1 uncultured Flavobacteriales bacterium
CAAATGAAATTAAAATCGAATTTGAACCAAAAACCACAGGAAATCACTATGTTGATTTATGGTTTTATTCGAATGATTCCGACGAGAAAAAAACGAAAATACGACTGAAAGGAATAGCTGGAAATTTAGCATCTGAACCGAACAAAATTAATAATGCAATATTATTTAGTAATGTTACTACCTACAAATTTGATTGTGCTTTTCAAAATATTGAAGAAGTTGATGGATATTTAGTTATATTATCAAATAAAAATGAAAATGTAACGATAACTGATGGTAAAGTTTATCAAGTCGGAGATACTGTTGGCAAGGCAAAAGTTATTGGTCTTATCAAAGCGAAACAATTTTCATATTCAAAACTAATAGCGAATTCAGATTATTTCGTTTCTGTCGTTCCGTATTATGGGGCAAATGATTTTGTAAATTATGCTGCAAATAATCAATTTTATAGTTTTCAGACTCCTAAAACAATGGTGCCAACAGATTTTTACCATTCAGTAAATGTGAATAGTAGTTCTTTTTTCATTAGTCAATTGAATGCAATTTCGAATTTAAATAAACAGACTATTGATTATAATTTATACGACGAAATCTTATTAACTCCTTTTGAATCAAGAGATACACTTGATGGTAAATCTGTAATTACTTGTGTTTACAGTGGAGAGAATAAGGTCTTTGATAAGCCTTTTAGTTGGATTCAAACTGGTTTTAGTAGAGAGCATACTTTTTGTCACAGTTGGATGCCAACGTACCCTTGTAATTATCCCGAAAAACCAGAATACCAAGATTTACATCATTTGTTTCCAACTCAATTAAATCAAGTGAATTCATTAAGAGGTAATTTCCCTTTGGGAGAAGTAGTTTCGGAGCTTGAATCATATAAAGCTTGTAAAATTGGTTATGATGTAAACGGCAATATAGTTTTTGAACCTCGAAACCAACAAAAAGGTGATGCTGCAAGAGCACTGATGTATATGTCTATGGTTTATTATTCTTTATCTAGTAATTGGTCTTTTCCAAACAATATAAGTGATATTGTACCTTATGGTCAATCACAAGAAACTCTTAAGAAATGGCATTTTCAAGACTTACCAGATAATTATGAAATCGCACGAAATGATTTTATCGAAAGCATTCAAGGCAATCGAAATCCATTTATCGATAATCCTGATTTTGCTTGCCATATTGATTTTTCGAATATGACATACTTGACAGATTGTGGAGATTTATCAGTAAATAAAAATGACTTAAAGATTCATATTTATCCCAATCCAGTAATAGATAGATTGACAATCGTCTCTGAAAATATCATTCATAGTGTTAAAGTTATAAATTCAAATGGCCAAGTTTTAGATTTCTTTGATAATCTGAATTTAAGATCTACTCAACTTGATTTTTCTGAATTAGAAACAGGATTTTATTATTTGAAAGTTGAATTTGAAAATGGGAGTGAGGGGCAAATGAATGTTAACTTTTTGGGAGATTTTTAATGTTTAGAAATTAAATTCTACCCCTAAAGTAAAAAAGCCACCTCTTTCGAGATAGCTTTTCCAAAAGTTTAATTTTATTTCTTACAAGTGAATAACCTCTCCATATGCAGCAGCGGCAGCCTCCATAATTGCCTCTGACATTGTAGGGTGAGGATGAACAGTTTTAATAATATCATGACCTGTAGTTTCCAATTTTCTGATAGAAACACATTCAGCTATCATTTCAGTTACATTTGCTCCAATCATATGAGCTCCTAATAATTCACCGTATTTAGCGTCAAAAATTAATTTGATAAATCCATCTTTGGCTCCAGCAGCACTTGCCTTTCCAGATGCAGAGAATGGGAATTTACCAATTTTAATATCCATTCCTTTTTCTTTAGCAGCTTTTTCAGTTAAACCTACAGAAGCAACTTCAGGAGAACAATATGTACATCCTGGAATATTTCCGTAATCTAAAGCTTCAGGATTATGACCAGCAATTTTCTCAACACAAATAATACCTTCAGCAGAGGCAACATGAGCTAAAGCTGCAGTAGGAATAGCGTCGCCAATAGCATAGTATCCTGGGATATTTGTTTGATAGAAATCATTAACTAAAACTCTTCCTTTATCTACTACGATTCCAACTTCTTCTAATCCTAAATTTTCTATATTTGCTTGAATACCAACTGCAGATAATACAACATCACATTCGATTTTTTCTTCCCCTTTAGCAGTCTTGATATTCACAACACAACCTTTTCCTTTTTTATCAACTGATTCAACAGAGGCGTTTGTCATGATTTTAACACCTGCTTTTTTGAAAGATTTCTCTAATTGTTTAGATACTTCCTCATCTTCCACAGGAACAATGTTTGGTAAGTATTCAACAACTGTAACTTCTGTTCCAATTGCATTGTAGAAGTATGCGAATTCAACTCCAATAGCACCAGAACCTACAACAACTAATTTTTTAGGTTGAGACTTTAAAGTCATCGCTTCTCTATATCCAATTATTTTTTCACCATCTTGAGGTAAGTTTGGTAATTGTCTGGAACGAGCACCAGTAGCGATGATAATTCCTTTATTAGCAGAATATTCTGTAACTGTTCCATCTTCATCAGTAACATCTACTTTTTTACCAGCTTTGATTTTTCCGAATCCTTTAATAACATCAATTTTGTTTTTTTTCATCAAGAATTGAATGCCATTACTCATGCCGCTTGCTACACCACGACTTCTTTCGATCATTGCATTGAAATCCACATTTGCATCAGAAACAGAAATACCGTAATCACTTGCGTGAGATAAATATTCAAAAACGTTAGCACTTTTTAATAATGCTTTCGTTGGAATACATCCCCAATTCAAACAGATACCACCTAAAGATTCTCTTTCGATAACAGCAGTTTTTAATCCTAACTGTGAGGCGCGAATAGCAGTAACATATCCACCAGGCCCGCTTCCAATAACTATAATGTCGTAATTCATACTCAGTTTTTTTATTCGCTTGCGAAGATAATGAATTTTAATTTATTTCAACTATGCCGGAATTTTTTTAACCTTTTTAACTTTGTTGATTGAAGTTCTTAAAACTAATTCTAAATAATGGTACAAGTTTTGTTGTTTAAAACATCAAATACAATACATGCTTTTTGCTATTTGCTAAAAGCCAATCACTAAAAACTAAATTGAATGAGTAAGATTTTAATAATAGACGACGAAAAAGCAATTCGAAGAGCATTAAAAGAAATTTTAGAATATGAAGGATTTGAAGTTCACGAAGCTGAAAATGGAAAAGAAGGTTTAGAAAAAGCTTTACAGTCTTCTTATGATTTAGTTTTTTGTGATATTAAAATGCCTCAAATGGATGGCAATGAGGTGTTGGATGAATTAATCCGAAAAGAATTCGAGTCGCCTATTATTATGATTAGTGGTCACGGTAATATTGAAACTGCTGTTCAGTCAATAAAAAAAGGGGCTTTTGATTTCATTGAAAAACCGTTGGACTTAAACCGTATTTTAATTACAATTCGAAATGCAAAAGAAAAGTTTTCATTGGTTGAGGAAACAAAACAACTAAAAAAGACCGTCAAGAAAATCAAAGGAGATAAAATCATAGGTGATTCTGAAGGGATTTTAAAAATCAAAGAAATGATTGCCAAAGTTGCCCCATCAGATGCAAGAGTATTAATTACGGGGGGTAACGGAACAGGAAAAGAGTTAGTCGCTCGTTCTTTACACGATAATAGTTCTCGAAATAAAATGCCTTTTATTGAAGTGAATTGTGCTTCAATACCTTCTGAATTAATTGAAAGTGAATTGTTTGGCCACGAAAAAGGTGCTTTTACTTCTGCTGTTAAAGATAAAAAAGGGAAGTTTGAATTGGCTAATGGAGGGACTTTGTTTTTAGATGAAATTGGAGATATGAGTTTAGCGGCTCAAGCTAAAGTTTTAAGAGCTTTACAAGAAAATGTCATCCAAAGAGTAGGGGGGGAGAAGGACATAAAAGTCAATTGTAGAATTTTAGCAGCTACTAATAAGGATTTAAGAATAGAAATCAAAGAAGCACGATTTAGAGAAGATTTGTACCATCGTTTGGCTGTAATCGTTATGGAAGTTCCAGCTCTTAATGATAGGAGAGAGGATGTTCCAATGTTAGCAGAACATTTTCTTTCAATTATCTGTGAAGAGCAAGGAATTGCTAAAAAACAATTTTCAGATGACGCTTTATTAGAATTACAAAAAGTTGATTGGACTGGAAACATCCGTGAGTTGAGAAACATTATTGAACGATTAGTGATATTATGTGATACCGTAATTTCGGGAGAAGATGTGAAAATGTATGGGAATAAAAAGTAGGTTAATTTAAAAAAATTAAATTACCTCAATCAATTCTTTTAGTTCTCTTGCAGTATTTTCTCTTGTGTAATTAAAAATACTAGGGTGAGGTTTAGAGTCTAATCTTTCCGATAAATAGATTTTTTCAATAATTACTTTTAACGAATTTGAATCGTTAGGAGAAACAACTTCAGCATTTGGGATTGGTTGAGCTAAATGTGCTGCATCACCATTTGGGTTACCTATAATAATGGTATTATTTCCTGTTGCAAGATACTCCATCAATTTTCCTGAAATTAAAAGCTTTGATTGTTCCATATTAGCTAAACAGTTCAATAAAACATCTGCATTCATCATTTCTTGTAAAGCTGTTTGATGATTCACTTTTCCAAGTAATTCAACAGTTAATCCCTTCACAGTTTTTAATGCTTGAACGATATCCTCGTGTACATTTCCAACCAATCTAAAGTTGATTTTCCAATCTGTATGCTCTTTTAATAGTTGACTCAAAGCATCTACTACTTCTTGAAATGGTTGTTGTAAGGTCCAAACACCTACGTGCGTAATCGTAAATCCTGGATGCTTTTGTTTTGTTAAACCGTCCATTTTACTAGCGTCGAACCCATTTAAGATGTGTTTTACTTTGGAAGGACTTGATGTTTTAGATGAAATTAACTCTGCCATTGAAGGTCCAACTGTGAGAATTAAGTCAGACTTTTCAATCACTTCTTTTTCAAATTTTGCATCTTTATCATCAGCCTTTTTAGACCGTTTGAATAAGTTGTTGTAATATACTTCCCTCCAAGGGTCTCTAAAATCTGCAATCCATTTTATAGATGTAAAAGATTTTTTTATAGCTAAACCTAATAAGTGGGTTGAATGTGGAGGACCTGTTGTAATAAACAAGTCAATTTTTTCTTCTCGAATGATTTTTTGAATTTCAAGCAAAGCTTTTTTATTCCAAGAAACTCTTGCATCAGGAATAAAATAATTTGCCCTAACCTTACTTGCAATTTTATCAAAAAATGAAGGTTCTTTACTTCCTAAATTACCAGTTGGAATTTTTTTATTGGCATTCCCTGATTTTAAAAAGGAGTACAATTTTAGGATTTGAAATCCTCCTTCTGTATGAATTGTACGAATGGAACTTACTTCATCAAGTAGGCTTTCATCAAAGGTATTGTATGAAGCTGTTTCCGGATCAATTGTTACTATTATTGGCTCCATTCCGAATGATTGTAAATGTTTAGCAAAATACATCCATCTTTGTACACCAGAACCTCCACTTGGGGGCCAATAATATGTAGCAATTAATATTTTCAACTACTCTGAAATTTTTTCTTTGATTTCAGAGATTGCTTTTGTTAAACCATCACTGTTTTTCCCTCCTGCAGTTGCGAAAAATGCTTGGCCACCACCACCACCTTGGATATGTTTAGATACTTCTCGAATAATTTTTCCTGCATCTAATTGTTTATCAGAAACGATACTATCAGAAATAATCATACTTAAAGTGCATTTATTGTCATTTTTTCCTCCAATAATTCCAATGAAGTTCTCATTTTCTCCTCTTAATTGGAAAAGGATATCTTTAATAGCACCTCCATCTAATTCAACTGTCTCTGCAAGGACATTGAAACTTGCAATTGGACTAATTTTTTGTTTTAATTGAGATTTAATTGAATTTGCTTTTTCTAATTGGAATTTTTCAATTTGTTTTGATAATTTTTGATTCGCAACTAATAAATCCTCAATACTTTTCACAACATTCTTTGGTCTTTTTAAAAGATCATTAATGTCATTTAAAAGTGTTTCTTTCTCTTTGTAATAATTTAAAGCGTCTTGACCCGTTATTGCTTCAATTCTTCTAATTCCTGCAGCAACAGCAGATTCAGAAGTAATTTTAAAAATAGTAATGTCTTGTGTGTTTTGAACGTGACAACCTCCACATAATTCGATTGATTTACCAAATTGAATTATTCGAACTAAATTGTCATATTTTTCTCCAAATAAAGCTTTAGCCCCCATTTCTTTAGCTTGTTCTATAGGTATATTTCTACTTTCTTGAAGAGGTAAACTTTTTTGAATTTCTGTATTTACTAACGCTTCAATTCTTTCAATTTCTTCAGGTGTAACTTTTGAAAAATGAGAGAAGTCAAAACGTAAGTAATTTGGAGCAACCAATGAACCTTTTTGTTCAACATGATCACCTAAAACTGTTCTTAAAGCTTCGTGTAACAAGTGGGTTGCAGAGTGATTTTTTGTTGTGTTATTTCTGTCTGAAATATTAATTTTCGCAGTAAATGAAGCCTCTAATTGAGAGGGAAGTTTATCGGTTAAATGAACAGTTAAATTATTTTCTTTTTTAGTATTAAAAATAGAGATAGTTTCATTTCTATTTGTTAACCAACCGTTATCACCTAATTGTCCACCTCCTTCAGCATAGAAAGGAGTTTTATCTAAAACTAATTGATAGAATTCTTTTTTGTTTTGAATTACTTTTCTATAACGAAGAATTTTAGTTTCAGTTTGAAATTCATCATAACCAACGAACGTTGACGATTCATCAACATGGACAGTCATCCAATCATCTGTTTCAAAAGAAGAGGCAGCCCTTGAACGTTCTTTTTGTTTTTGTAATTCAGCTTCAAAAGCTTCTTGATCAATTTCAAGGTTGTTTTCACGAGCAATTAATGAAGTTAAATCAACCGGGAAACCAAATGTATCGTATAATTCAAAAACTAAAACACCATCGATAATTTGTTTGTTTTGTTTTTTTGTATACTCAATAATGTTTTCTATACGTTTTATGCCTAATTCAAGAGTTCTAAAAAAACTTGTTTCTTCTTCTTGAATCACTTTGAAAATAATATCTTTTTGTTGAATTAATTCTGGGTATGCTTCTCCCATTTCTTGGCCTAATGTAGAAGATAATTCACACATAAAAGGTTCTTTCAAACCCAAAGTCTGGTATCCGTAACGAATCGCTCTTCTAAGAATTCTTCGGATAACATATCCCGCTCCATTGTTTGAAGGTAATTGTCCATCAGCGATTGAAAAAGCAATTGCCCTAATATGGTCAGAAATTACTCTTAAAGCTATATCTATTTGTTCGTCTTTTCCATATTTTTTCCCAGATAGACGTTCTATTTTTTGAATTAAAGTTTGAAATAAATCGGTATCATAGTTGGAAGTTTTACCTTGTAAAGCCATTGCTAAACGTTCTAACCCCATTCCAGTATCAACATGTTTTGCAGGTAGTGATTCTAAAGAGCCATTCGCTTTACGGTTGAATTCCATAAATACGTTATTCCAAATCTCGATTACCTGAGGATGGTCTTGGTTAACTAATGATTTACCTGAAATTTTAGATCTGTCTTCAAGAGGTCTAATATCTACGTGAATTTCAGAACAAGGTCCACAAGGGCCAGTTTCACCCATTTCCCAAAAGTTATCTTTTTTTGAGGCTAAAATGATTCTGTCTTCATCGATGTATTTTTTCCAAATATCATAACTTTCTTGATCCATAGGGACATTATCAGTAGCATCTCCTTCAAAAACAGTTACGTATAATTGATCTTTAGGTATCTTATAATTCTCGGTCAATAATTCCCATGCCCAAGCAATTGCTTCTTCTTTGAAATAATCTCCAAAAGACCAATTACCCAACATTTCAAACATAGTATGGTGATAAGTGTCAACACCAACTTCTTCTAAATCATTGTGTTTTCCGGATACACGTAAACACTTTTGTGAATTTGCAACACGTTTTTGATTTGGAGTATTATTTCCTAAAAAGAAATCTTTGAACTGATTCATCCCAGCATTAGTAAACATCAATGTGGGATCGTTTTTTAATACCATTGGTGCAGATGGTACAATTTCATGATTTTTTTGCTTAAAAAACTCAAAAAAACGTGTTCTGATTTCTTGTACTTTCATTTTTTTATAATTTGTTGCAAAAATAAGGTAAAAATATAATTATTCAATTTCGTTTTGAGGTATTTTATTCTTTTTGTAAACTATTATTCTTAACTTAAGATTTTTGTAATTTAAAGAAACTTTATTTATTGATATCACGTAGATAAAAGGTAATATTGATTTGTTTTACAAAATAAAATGTTAATATTGCATGATATATTAAAGGTAATTTTACACCTTTTTCTATCTTAAGAATTTTATTGAGAATTTAAATATATAATTATGAGGAAGTTATATTCTTTGTTAACACTACTAGTAACTACGTTATTTCTGAATTTTAATTACGCACAAGTTGATGTTGGAGCAGTAACAGTAATCTCTCCGCCATCAGAAAATTGTCCTCAGAATAATGTAACAGTTACGATTAGGATTAGAAATTATGCAGCTAGCACAATAGATTTTGCAACAGACAATGTTGAAGTTCATGCTAATATTACAGGGCCAATTGCTCAGAATTTTGATGTGACTTTAACCAGTGGTACACTTGCTCCATCAACTGTAATGAATGTTGATGTGACATCGTTGGCTGACTTTACATCTGTTGGTACATATACTTTTAACATCTTCACTGTTTTAGTAGGTGATGCAGATGCAACTAATGATTCATCAACTGAACTTATAGAGGTTGAAGAACCAACATTAACTTTGACTTCTTTAGTTGCTACAACTAACCAATCAGTTTGTGAAGGAGTAGCTATTGATGATATAACATTTGAAGTTGGTGGAAGTGCAACAGGAGCAGATAACATCGGAGATGCTTTTCCAACAGGTGTAACTGGTTCATTTGATGTTGCTACAAACGTTTACACTATATCAGGAACACCAACTGATGTTGGCTTGTTAAATTTCGAGATTGAAACAACAGGAGGTACTTGTACACCTCAAGCTTCAGAAACAGTAACCCTTGAAGTTTCTGGGACGCCTGTATCTGATGCAGGTGTAGATGATGTAGTTTGTTCAGGAACTGATTATACTTTATCAGGAGCAACAAGTTCAAACGGAACGATTGCATGGACAACAGATGGAGACGGTTCATTTGATGATGCAACAGCTCAAAATCCAGTTTATACACCTGGAGTTGGTGATATAGCAGGAGGTACTGTAACTTTAACACAAACGATAACAAATGCACCATGTGCGGATGCTGTTGATGCAATGGTTTTAACAATTAATAATTCTGTACATACAGCATCAGCTGGAGCAGATAATACAATTTGTGAGACAGATACTTATTTACTTGATGGAGCAGCAACAAATGCAACATCAATATTATGGTCATCAAGTGGAGACGGAACTTTTGACGATGCAACATTGGAAGATCCAACATATACACCTGGTGGAGGAGATATTACAGCGGGAACAGTTACTTTAACAATGACAGTTTCTAATTTACCATGTGCAGATGTTTCTGACGATATGGTATTAACAATAAATGCTTCCCCAATATCTGATGCAGGTGTAGATGATGTAGTTTGTTCAGGAAGTGACTATACTTTATCAGGAGCAACAAGTTCAAACGGAACGATTGCATGGACAACAGATGGAGACGGTTCATTTGATGATGCAACAGCTCAAAATCCAGTTTATACACCTGGAGTTGGTGATATAGCAGGAGGTACTGTAACTTTAACACAAACGATAACAAATGCACCATGTGCGGATGCTGTTGATGCAATGGTCTTAACAATAGCAGCTTTACCAACGTTTACATTAGCTAAAACTGATCCAACTGGATGTGGAGTTGCTGATGGTGATATTACTGTTTCAGGTTTAAATGCTTTAACGGATTATGACATAACATATGATTTTAATGCTACACCAACAGTTAATCCAACAGACAATGCAGATGCTTCAGGTGATATTGTTATTTCATCTCTTCTAGCAGGGTCATATTCAAATATTACAGTTACTGAAACCAATACAGGTTGTTCGAGCACTGATTTAGCAGGACTTACTTTATCTAATCCTGGTGCACCAGTTGTTGATGATATTGTTGACCAATTATTGTGTGATATATCAGGAGGATATACACTAGTAGCTATAACTGGTACTAATTTAAATGATCCTAAGTATTACACTGCAACTGGAGGTCCAGCTGGAGGTGGTTCAGTATTAAATGTAGGAGATGTAATTACTACTACTCAAACTATTTTTATTTATGATGAAGTAGGTGCTTGTAATGATGAACAAAATTTTGATGTAACAATAAGTGCTACTCCAATTTCAGATGCAGGAATTGATGATGATGTATGTGCGGGAAGTGATTATACATTAGCAG
>CAZOLZ010000062.1:0-10421 GCA_964580965.1 uncultured Flavobacteriales bacterium
GGAGCTAAAATCGTTCCTTTTGCTGGCTACAATATGCCTGTTCAATATGAGGGTGTAAATATTGAACACGACACCGTGAGAAATGGCGTTGGAATTTTTGATGTTTCTCATATGGGGGAATTTATTTTGAAAGGAGAAAATGCTGAAGCCTTAATACAAAAAGTTACTACAAATGATATTTCTACCATTCCTGATGGTAAAGCACAATACACTTGTATGCCAAATGGAAAAGGCGGGATTATAGATGACCTAATCGTATACAAAATAAACGATAAAGAATTTTTCTTAGTTGTTAACGCTTCAAACATTCAAAAAGACTGGGATTGGATTTCATCTCACAACGACATGAATGTTGACATGCAAAACTTATCTGATGAATATTCTTTATTTGCTGTTCAAGGTCCAAAAGCGTCAGAGGCGATGCAATCATTAACTTCTGTAAATTTATCAGATATGGGATACTACACGTTCCAAATTAATACATTCGCTGGAGTTTCTGATGTAATCATATCAGCTACAGGATATACTGGTGCAGGAGGATTTGAAATTTATGTTAAAAATACAGATGCTGAAAAAGTTTTTGAAGCGATTATGAAGAACGGTGACTCATTTGGAATAAAACCAATTGGATTAGCTGCTCGAGATACATTGAGATTAGAAATGGGATTCTGTTTGTATGGAAACGATATCGATGATAGTACATCTCCAATTGAGGCTGGATTGGGATGGATAACGAAATTTAACAAGAATTTTATCGATGCTGACTATTTGAAAAAACAAAAAGAAGAAGGAGTTCAACGTAAGTTAGTTGCCTTTGAAATGATTGACAGAGGAATTCCACGTCATGATTATGACATTGTTGACGCCAATGGAGATAAAATTGGGAAAGTAACTTCAGGGACAATGTCACCAAGTTTAAAAATTGGCATTGGTTTGGGATATGTAACAATAAACAATTCTAAATTGGATAGCGAAATTTTCATACAAATCAGAGGCAAAGGTGTAAAAGCTAAAGTTGTCAAAGCTCCATTTTACAAAAAGTAAATAACATATTATTACATTGAAAAATTAAAGTAGAGACGAATTCTAATTTGCCTCTACTTTTATTACTCATTAATTTCAATTGAAAAACTTGCGTTATAAACTCCTTCTGGAGTTATCTCAATAATACCATCTTTCGTTTTAAAATCATGATTTGTATTTTCAGCATCAGTAACACCTAACCAAGGCTCAACACAAACAAAATCGCCATCTGGTTTTGCCCAAATCCCGAGGTAATTAAAATCAGGGTAATCAATAGTCAAAAAATTTGGTGACTTATTCGATTTTAAATGTACTTTTCTTGAATTTATTTTTTTGAAAACTAACGCGTCGTCCTGAAAAAGATCATGTGTCAGATGAATACAACTTGAATTTTCCATAAACAATTCAGAGTCGGTCCCTAAAAGACCATCCTTTGTTACTTTCCAACGATTTAACGTCTCTTTCTTTTCAAATTCCAAAAAGTAATCATCGTAACGTTCATTTTTGTTAAAAGGGCAATTAAATGCTGGATGACCTCCTAAAGAAAAATACATCGATTTAGTTACAGATAAATTGAAGACTTTATGTTTAACCAACAACTTACTTCCACTCAATTGAAAAGTAATCTGAAAATCAAATTCAAAAGGGTATTTTAATTTAGTTTCTTCACTAAACTGATAGCCTATCCTTAACTCATCAGTTGAATGATGGAGTATTTTCAAATCATTATTATTTCGAATAAAACCGTGTTTTGAGACCTGATACTTTTTTCCTTCGTATAAATAATACCCATCTTTTAAAGCCCCTATAATTGGAAATAAAACTGGAGCTGTACTCCCCCATATTTTTTTAACTCCACCCCAACAATACTCAATGTTTGTATTATGACTTTTTAAAGAACATATTTCAGCTCCAATTAAATTGATATCAACTTTAATTTCACTATTGGAGATAGTCAAAATCATTGATTAGATATATTTAAAATTGAAGCAATTGTATTTGAAGAAACATAATGATAATTTGATTTAGCTACTTCAAAAGTTTTTATAGCCCACTCTCGATCTTCTTCCTTTTGAACTAAAGCATTGTATATTGGTTCTATATACTTCCTTCTACCAACTTTAGTTAAGAATTTATACATGTCTTCTCTAACACCTTTGTAATTATTTTTTATTGCTAACACATACCACTCAGTCATTATTTCGGAATTCCCACAAGATTTAAACTCCAATTGTTGATCAATTTTAATCAATAAACTTGTATCAATTTGAGCAGGTAATGCCCTTATAAAAACCTGCCATTCTTGTGTAAGGAAATCCTGTCTTTTTAAATTGGAATTCAACCCCTTGATACCGTTATAAAAATCTGATGCTAATTGTTGCATTTTTTGAAACCTTGGAGGATTTAATTTAATACAATTTGAAGGTAAACCTGGATTATATAACCACTGCTTTGTGTTAAATTCAACCTTATTCGGTAGCAATAAATTACGATTTAGAAAACTTTCAAAATCTTGAGTTGTTAACGTTTTAAAAGCATATTCATTAAAATACTTTTTCATGAATTGATCAAACTTCAATCTTCCAACATAATTTTCTAAAGTTTTTAAAAAAAATGCCCCTTTAACATAGGCAATAGATGTCATCCCTGCATCCGGATCTCTACCTTTCAAATCTAGTTTCAATTGAGTATCCTCAGGGAATTCACTTGAAGAAATAACCTTTAATTCATGTTGTAACTCTTGAAATTCAATAAAAGCTAAAATATCAGCTTTTTCTTTACCATACAACTCCTCCATGATTCGATTTTCAAAATAAACCGTAAATCCTTCATTTAACCAGAAATCCTCCCAAGTAGAGTTAGTGACTAAATTCCCAGACCAAGAATGAGCTAATTCATGAGCAATAACAGACACCAAACTTCTATCACCTGTCAATAAAGTTGGACTTACAAAAGTTAATCTAGGATTCTCCATTCCTCCAAAAGGAAAAGAATAAGGCAAAACTAAAACATCATATTGCTCCCACCTATATTTTCCATAGATTTTTTCAGCCGCATTCATCATTTCAGGGAGGTCTTCAAATTCATAAGCACAAGTATCTATCAATCCTGGCTCAGCATAAACTCCACAGTTTGGTCCTAATTCTTTATAAACAATATCTCCTGCAGCAAGTGAAATTAAATAACTAGGTATAGCCTGTTTCATTTCAAAATGGTACAAACCTGTTTCATTTTTCTCTACTGGATTATCCGCACTCATTAAAGCTATTAAATTATTAGGAACTTTAATATCAGCTGAGTAAGTTATTCGATTTGAAGGAATATCTTGGATTGGAATCCATGACCTTGTTAGAATAGCCTCACCTTGGGTATACATAAATGGATGTTGTTTCCCTTGTGTTAAGGCTTCAGGCAACCAATCTATTGCCTCTGTTTTTTGAGTAGTCTTATAATAAATATTGACTTTTGTAGTTTTTGTATCAATCCTAACAAATAAAGGTTGACCTAACAACTCATCTGTTTGACCAAGTAAATAATTAGTCTCTACTTCTTGCCCTTTTTCTCCTAGTGTTATTTTTTGGATATCTAGATTTTTCACATCTAAAATCATTGTATCAACTTTTTTAAGTTGTTTGATATCATGTCTTGCTACTCCATAAATCACATTACTTTCAAAATTAACATCAAGCTCAAGATGCAAATGAACCGTTTTAACTTTATTCACATTTGAGTAGCTGTGTTTCATGTAAACTTTATTAGTAACAATATTAGAAGGTATTTCAGGTTTTTCAGCTGGATTTTGTGTACACGAAAAAGCTACTAAAAGAATAATTGCAAGAAGTGAAAGCTTATAAATTTTATACATATTATTATGTAATTATCTTTTTTGATGAGTTCTTAATGCAATAATACTGATTAATTTTTTGATTTATGATCGTTTTTGATTTTGATTTTAAATGAATCTAAACCATAATAATTGAAATATTTTAACCTAAAACCGCTATTTTTCGTTGATTTAGCTTAACTTTGCTCAAATTTTTTTATTAAGATGATTAATATAACTCTTCCTGACGGATCAGTCAAACAATATGAAACTGGAGCTAGTTCTTTAGATGTTGCTAAAAGCATATCTGAAGGTCTTGCAAGAAATGTATTAGCTGCAAAAGTTAATGATCAAGTTATTGATGCTTTTAAACCATTGACTGAAGATGCTACAATGCAACTTTTAACCTGGAATGATCAAGAAGGAAAATCAACCATGTGGCATTCATCTGCCCACTTAATGGCTGAGGCAATAGAGTTTTATTACCCAGGGGTAAAGTTAGCCATAGGCCCACCAATTGCAAATGGTTTCTACTATGATGTTGACTTCTTAGACCATACCATTAGTGAAAAAGATTTAGAAAAAATCGAACAAAAAATGAAAGAATTAGCTAAAGCTAAAAATCCATTTGTTCGAAAAGAAGTTTCAAAAGCAGATGCTATTTCTTTTTTCAAAGAAAAAAATGACCCTTACAAATTAGAATTACTTGAAAATTTGGAAGATGGTAACATCTCATTTTACACTCAAGGAAATTTCACAGATCTATGTAGAGGGCCACACGTACCAGACACAGGTTTTATTAAGGCTATTAAATTGACTTCAATTGCAGGAGCATATTGGAGAGGAGACGAGAACAACAAACAATTAACCCGTATTTATGGAATAACTTTCCCTAAAAATAGTGAGTTAAATGAATATCTTGAAAAATTAGAAGAAGCTAAAAAAAGAGACCATAGAAAGTTAGGTAAAGAGTTAGAATTGTTTACCTTCTCACAAAGAGTTGGACAAGGATTACCTCTTTGGCTCCCAAAAGGAGCTGCTTTAAGAGAAAGATTAGAAAATTTCTTGAAAAAAGCTCAACGTCAATCAGGATATGATCAGGTTATCTCCCCTCATATTGGAAGTAAAGATCTTTACGTTTGTTCTGGACATTATGAAAAATACGGTGCTGATTCATTTCAACCAATTCATACTCCTGATGAAAATGAAGAATTTTTATTAAAACCAATGAACTGCCCTCATCACTGTGAGATTTACAAATCTAAACCAAGATCATATAAGGATTTACCCGTTCGTTTTGCTGAATTTGGTACAGTTTACAGATATGAACAAAGTGGAGAGCTACATGGATTAACAAGAGTTAGAGGTTTTACTCAAGACGATGCTCACATTTTTTGTACACAAGATCAAGTGAAAGATGAATTTAAAAAAGTAATCGATTTAGTTTTATATATTTTCAAGACACTAAAATTTGAAAACTTCAAAGCTCAAATTTCACTAAGAGATCCAGAAAACCCCAAAAAATATATCGGTTCTAACGATAATTGGGTAAAAGCAGAACAGGCAATAATTGAAGCTGCAGAAGAAAAAGAACTTCAAACTGTTGTTGAGTATGGTGAAGCAGCTTTTTATGGACCAAAATTAGACTTCATGGTACAGGATGCACTTGGACGTGAATGGCAATTAGGTACTATTCAGGTTGATTATAATCTACCTGAAAGATTTGAGCTTGAATATACAGGTTCGGATAATCAAAAACATAGACCAGTAATGATACATAGAGCTCCATTTGGTTCTATGGAACGTTTTGTTGCTGTTCTATTGGAGCACTGTGCTGGAGATTTCCCATTATGGCTTAGTATCGACCAAGTAGCGATATTGCCTATTAGCGATAAATACAATGAATATGCTCAAAAAGTATTAAATTTGCTAAATAATTCCGATATTCGCGGTTTCGTTGATGACAGAAACGAGAAAGTAGGAAAGAAAATTAGAGAGGCAGAATTGAAAAAAATCCCTTTCATGTTAATCATTGGTGAAAAAGAAGCGGACAAAAATGAAGTTTCTGTTAGACAAAGGTTAGAAGGAGATTTGGGTTCAATGTCAATTGAAAATTTTAAAAATTTAGTTGAGGAAACAATAAATAAAGAACTTTTAGTTAATGCATAATAAATTTAATGAGAGACAACAGAAAACCATTTAAAAGAAGAGAAGAAGACCAACACAGAATTAATGGTAAAATCTCTGCAAGAGAAATCAGACTAGTATTTGAAGGTAAAGAACCTCAAATAATTTCAACTTCAGAAGCTATAAAAATGGCAGATGAAGAAGGATTAGACTTAGTGGAAATTTCTCCAAAAGCTGTTCCGCCGGTTTGTAAAATAATGGATTACAGAAAATTTATTTACAACCAAAAGAAAAAGGAAAAAGAGTTAAAAGCGAAACAAGCAAAGGTTGAAGTTAAGGAAATCAGATTTGGTCCAAATACGGATGAACATGATTTCAATTTCAAATTAGCGCATGCTAAAAAATTCTTAGAACAAGGAAATAAATTAAAAGCATATGTAATGTTCAAAGGACGTACTATTGTTTTTAAAGATAGAGGTGAAATCTTATTGTTAAAATTTGTTACTGAATTAGAGGAATATGGGACAGTAGAACAGCTTCCTAAACTTGAAGGTAAGAAAATGATGATTATGATTAACCCAAAGAAAAAATAATAAAGAAGCTGATATAGAGGTAATTTTAAAAACGAAGAGAGATGCCAAAAATGAAAACTAAATCTAGTGCAAAGAAGAGATTCACTGTAACTGGAAGCGGTAAAATTAAAAGAAAGCATGCTTTTAAAAGTCACATCTTAACTAAGAAGACTAAAAAGCAAAAAAGAAATTTGACACATGCTGGTTTAGTTCATAAATCTGATGAGTCAAATATCAAATTACAATTATGTATGAAGTAATAAAGCTTTGCTTTAATACTTTAATCATTCATTAATTGTTTAAAAATAGTCTGAAAAAGTTCAGACTGGTTTAAATTGTTTAACCCGGTAATGAGTAACTAAGTCTTTTGAAACAAAAAAGCACTTCTTACCAAAAAACTAAAAAATTATGCCAAGATCGGTAAATCACGTTGCATCAAGAGCACGTAGAAAAAACTTTATGAAACTTGCCAAAGGATACTTTGGTAGAAGAAAAAATGTTTGGACTGTAGCAAAAAATGCTATTGAAAAAGGTTTAAACTATGCTTACGAGGGTCGTAAGCAAAAGAAAAGACATTTCCGTTCTTTATGGATTGCTCGTATTAATGCGGGTGCTCGTCAACACGGAATGAGCTATTCTCAATTCATGGGACAGCTTAACAAAAGCAACATTGAATTAAACAGAAAAGTTCTTGCTGATTTAGCAATGAATC
Source organism: uncultured Flavobacteriales bacterium (assembly GCA_964580965.1). Classification (GTDB taxonomy): domain Bacteria; phylum Bacteroidota; class Bacteroidia; order Flavobacteriales_D; family Crocinitomicaceae; genus CAIUKX01. Next base: position 7,259 of record CAZOLZ010000062.1, read on the forward strand.
ACCCTGAAGCTTTCAAATCTGTTGTTGAAGCTGTTAAAAAATAAATAAATGTTATTTCTCTATATCGCACATAAAGGGCTGTCTTTTTAGTCAGCCCTTTTGTTTTGCCCAAACTTTGTTTAGCTAAATTAAGATAATGCAACAATTTGATGAACAAACACTAAAAGACTTAGAATTTAACACAATTAAAGATTGGTTAACTAAGTATGCTATAGGAGAAACTACTCAAAAAAGAATTTTATCCTTAAAACCTTCCAACAATTTTCCTTTCATTAAATATGAATTAAATCAATTAAATGAATTTCACAACATTAGAATTCATAATGAAAGATTTCCTGCTCTTGATTTTGAAGAATTAAAAAATGAAATCAAACTTTTAGGAATTAGAAACTCTGTTTTACCCCAAGAAGGTTTCCACAGATTAAAGCAAGCTTCTTATGTAGTTAATCAAATTATCATATTCTTTGACAAACGTGAAAAAGATTATCCAATTCTAAATAAACTATTAACTAAAGTATATCACACCAATCAAATTATAGAAGCTATTGACAAAATCTTTGACCGAAGTGGTAAAATCAAAAATGATGCTTCTACCCTACTAACGGAGATTAGATCAAATTTATCTACAGTTAGAAAAAAAATAAACAAGAATTTTGAAAGAGAACTTCGTAAACTTTCCAAAGAAAATATTTTAGGAGAAATTCAAGAAACATTTATTAATGAACGAAGAGTTTTATCGATTGTTTCAACGCACAAAAGAAAAGTTTCAGGAAGCGTTTTAGGATCTTCAAAATCTGGAAGTTTAACTTTCATTGAACCCTCCTCAAACATAGAGTTAAACAACGAATATGAGTTATTATTGGATGACGAAAGAAAAGAAATTTTCCGTATTCTTCAACAATTAACTTCTGATATTGCACACTTATTACCGTTAATAGAATCCTACCAAGAGTTATTATGTGAATTTGACTTTATCAATGCAAAATCTAAATTAGGTTTCGAATTAAATTGTTGTTTACCTGCTGTAGTGGATCAAATGAGATTAGAATTAATCAATGTTGTACACCCTATCTTATGGAAAAACAATAAAAATGCTGGAAAATCAACTCAATCACAATACATTTCGATGGATTACGATTCGAGAATACTTGTCATTTCTGGACCAAATGCAGGAGGAAAAAGTATAACCCTTAAAACTATAGGTTTAATTCAATTAATGCTACAATCCGGCTTACTAGTACCATTGGATCCAAATTCTAAAATTTGTTTATTTCAGCAAGTACTAAGCGATATTGGAGATAACCAATCAATTGAAAATGAACTAAGTACATATTCATATCGATTAAAAAGAATGAATCATTTCTTAAAAGTAGCAAACAGAAGAACATTGCTGCTATTAGATGAATTTGGAACTGGTTCTGACCCTGAATTAGGAGGTGCATTAGCAGAGGTATTCTTTGAAGAATTATATAATAAAAAAAGTTATGGTGTTGTAACAACACATTATGCAAATATAAAACTTAAAGCAGACAAACTTAAAAATGCAATAAATGGTTGTATGCTTTTCGATACAGAAACACTTGCTCCTCTATTCAAGTTTTCTATTGGTCAACCAGGAAGTTCTTTTACTTTTGAAGTAGCTCAAGTGAATGGTATTGATTTAAATCTAATTGAGAAAGCTAAATCTAAATTAAACCAAAAGAAAGTGAAAATGGATCATTTGCTAGCTGAACTTCAGAAAGAAAAAACATACCTTAACAAACTCGTTAAAGAACATATAAAAGCTCAAGAAATAGCTCAAAAAGCAAAAAATAATTACGAGTTAAAAAATGAGAAATTAGGGTCGAAAATGAAAATACAACAAGATCTTATTGAAAAAAACAATAAACTCATCTCTTTAGGCAAAAAACTTCAGCACTCCATTGATCAATTTAAAGTTCGAACAAGAAAAAAAGATGCAAACAAAATTGTTATTGATGATCTTATAAAGTACATCAACCTTGAAAAAAACAAAATAGAAAGTCTTAAAATGGCAGAAAAAGCTAAAAAAATCGAACTAAAAAAAACAACTTTTAAGTCTAAGCAAAATAAAAATAAATCGATTAAAGATGAATATCAACGAAATAAAATTATTGTTGGATCAACCGTTAAATTAATCGCTACAAAACAGACAGGTACAGTTGAAGAAATTAAAGGTAATAATATAACTGTTACATTTGGTTTTTTAAAAATGAAAGTCAGTATTGATAAGTTAATGTTTATTAAGTAGACATTTAACTAGCTGCGTTTGTAGAAACAAGATTAAAAATCTTATACTTGCTTCGAAAGTTTCAGTTCTAAAACTATGCCTTCATACTTTTTACATAATTTACTTAATTATTTCTAAAGGAGGGAAACCAACTAATTCTTTTAAATTATAAAACTTACAAAACAAAAAGGCCCGAAGTAAACTTCGAGCCTAAAAGAATAAAATCAAAATTCAATCTATGCTTGTTTTACATTTACTGCATTTAATCCTTTTCTTCCTTCCTGAAGGTCGAATGTTACAGAATCATCCTCTTTAATTTCTTCGATTAAACCTGTAACGTGAACAAAATATTCTTTGTTCGTTTCTTCCTCTTTAATAAACCCAAAACCTTTGGATTCATTAAAAAATTTAACTGTACCTTTATTCATGCAGTAATATTCGGTATAACTATTGAACTTACCAAAATTTTAATCAACTATTTACAAATAAAATTACGAAACCTTTCTAACTATATAGAGAACCTCAGCCTCTTGTAGTCTAAAATGAGCTATTTCAGATTTACTGTAGTGTTCGGATGGAATATATTCCTCTATATGAAAACCTGCTTTTTCTAGACGCTTGGGATAATCTTTTCCGAATAATCTAACATGATCTTTTTGCCAGTAGTATTTTTCTCGATCTTCTGGAGATACAATCGATGGATCTTCAAAAGTTTCTTCTCTAGTCATGTCTTGAGGAACCTGCATAATTCCCCATCCACCTACCTTCATCACACGGTATAATTCGGACATACATTGATGAACATCATCTACATGTTCAAGAACATGATTACAAAAAACAACATCAAATTGATTTTCGTTTAAAGGTATATGATGTAAGTCAAAGTGCAAATCTGCCAAAGGCGACTCTAAGTCA
>CAZOLZ010000063.1:0-4073 GCA_964580965.1 uncultured Flavobacteriales bacterium
TAATCCAGGAAGTAATATAAGACCAACATAAATCCAACTTTTAGATTTGAAAATCAACATTAAAATGAATATTGTTAATCCTATAATCATCAAAACAGGATAAGCTAGACCAAAGAAAGGGATTATCCACAAATTAGTTGGGTGTATGTATGGGGATATATATGAAACAATCAACCCTATCATACAAGAAATAATGATAAAACGTTTAATAAACTGAAATGAGAGTATTTTTTTCAACGATTTAATTTTTTTTACTTTGTTGGAATAAAAAGTCTTTTTCAGCTTTCGTTAATGAGTCATAACCAGCTTTAGATATTTTATCTAAGATTTTATCGATCTGTTCTTGTTGTTTCGTTTTGTCGAAATTAAACTCTTCATCCGACTGATTTCGAACTTTACTTTGGTATTGACCATCTTGTTGAAATTTTAAATTACTTTTCTTTCCAAATGAAAAATTACTGAATTTTTTTTGAATGTTACCAATGAAAATTTCAAAACGATCAATAATATTCTTTTTGTATTGATTTTTAATGAAATAAAAACCAATAAATGCACCTCCTAAATGTGCGAAGTGGGCAGTACTGTCGTCTGAATTGATGGAAAGGAAATCCATAACTAAAAAGATTAAAGCTAAAGCAATTAGTGGTAATTGAATGATTCCAAACAATGCTACTTTCATATTTGGGCGATAGAAAGCTAAAGCCATAAATATTGCTATTATTGAACCAGAAGCACCTACTACTTGAGCATGTTGATTGGCTAATGCAGGAAAAATTAAACGAGCTAATATTTCTAGAATTGCACCAGCTAAACCACCTACTACGTATAAAGATAATAATTTTTGATCACCAAAAAATTGATTAAACATTCTACCTGTAAAGTATAGCATCAGCATATTCATTAATAAATGGAATAATCCAAAATGGCTAAACATGTAAGTGAAAATACCCCATGGTTTTAGAAAGAAATCAGATGTGTCCAATGAGAATAGATTGTACTTTATTATCCTAAATAGGTTTAGTTCTAAAGGGTTTGCAGAAGATAAATTACCCAATAATGAAAAAATTCCGATTAAAAGAAAAATAGCAACATTTATATAAATCAATTTGATGGTCATGCCACCATGTTTATACTGATGTTTTAAAGTTTCGAATATATTAGCATCCTGATTCATTACCAAAAGTTTTGTTTATCGTTTTTTCTCCAATATAATATTATCGCTGCACCGACTACAGCACCACCAACATGAGCTAAATGAGCGACATTATCACCTGGTGTTCCGTTGAAACTTTGGTACAATTCCCACAAGAAATATCCTCCCACTAAATATTTTGCCTTGACTGGTATTGCGAAATAAAGCAGAAACTCTCTGTTAGGGAAAAGAATAGCGAATGCGGCCATAATTCCAAAAACAGCACCGGAAGCTCCGACAAGTGGGGTGTTTACCAAACTAATGTATTTTCCAATAAGATCAATATCACCATAATTTAAATTTACTGTATTCAAATATTGATTCGCGTTATTGATTAATTCGGATTCACTACCACGACTACTTGTAAGAATATTATCTAAAATGTCAAAGTCGATATTACTTAGTTGATTTTTGATTTCCGCTATTTGATAAACTCCCATTGTATTGTATAGCAGGAAAGCACCTACTGCAGATAGAATGTAAAAAGTAAAAAATCTTTTTGGTCCCCAAAGTCTTTCAAGGAAAGCCCCAAGCATTACAAAAAGCCACATGTTTAAAAACAAATGAAAAAAACCACCATGCATAAAAAAATGGGTGATTAATTGAAAAGGTTCGAAGAGGGGAGATGTTATGTAATATGTTCCTAATAAGCCTGTTAGATTTGGTTGGAGGTAAGTTAAAATAAAGAAAATTATATTAAGAATAAGTATATTCTTTGTTACTTGAGGTAAATTATTAAGTATTTGAAACATATTTAAAATTTTACATTAATTTCATCCATCGTTATGGTTGTCATTATTCGTTTTTTTCGAGGTGAAAAAATATGGTCTTCACATTGAAATAATTCGTTAATTAAATGTTGAATTATCTCTTCTGTTGCCAAAGGGTTTTTCTTCCTAGAAGTTGCGTATGCAATAGCTTTGATTAAAAAGTGTGCCACGTCTCCCTGATCTATGGTTTGATATGTTAAACTTTCTAAAATCTCATCCACGCACTGTAATACATTTTCCTCCTGTAAAACATTTGGAATTGCTGAAATATTGATGTGTTTTTCAGTGATTTCAGCGTTAAAACCCAATTGTTTTAACAGGTTTTCATTTTGTTTCCATTCCATTTTTTCCTTTTGGTTTGCTTCTTTTTCAAAAGGGAAAAGTAACTGTTGAGAAGCAATGGGATGGAGAATAAATGATTGCATTAATTGATCGTAAGTGATTCTTTCAATTGCTCGTTTAAAGTGAATAACAAGTAATCCATTTTTAGTAGGACCAACTATATAATTCTCTTTTTTGATAAAGTTCTTTGCAGAAACTAATTCTTCATCAATTTCAATATCTAAGGTTTGTTTTTCTTGTTCGACCTCTTCTTCTATGTCATAAAAAGATTTCCAGTCATCACTATTTAGTTGCTGACTGCCAAAACCAGCTGCCTTTATGGCAGGGGAATTTCCGGATGATGAACCGTGAGATGATTTTTTTGAAGTTGTTACATTGAAGGGGTTATAAGACTCATCTACCTTAATTTTAGGTTCTTTAGTTGGTTGGTTTTTCATTTCGTAAGGGATATCAAAACTTGTTTCCCTTGAAAAGTCCAATGTTGGCGCTATATTATATTTTCCTAATGATTGTCTGATAGTACTTAATAAAATTGAGTAGATTAGTTTATCCTCCTCAAATTTAATTTCGGTTTTAGTGGGGTGTACATTCACATCAATTTTTTCCGGTGCAATTTCGAAAAAGATAAAATAAGTTGGGAATGTTTTATCTTGTATCAATCCCTCGTAAGCCTTATTAATCGAGTGGTTAAAATAATGGTCTTTGAAAAAACGGTTGTTTACAAAGAAAAACTGTTCTCCACGTTTCTTTTTTGCAAATTCAGGCTTACCAACAAAACCTTTAATTTTAACGATGTCAGTTTCTTCATCAATAGGAACTAATTTCTCACTAGATTTAGCAGTTCCTAAAATATCTAGAATACGTTTTTTTAAATTACAACTTGGTAAGTTATAGATTACAGTTTCATTATGTTGTATCGTAAAACTAATTTCCGGATGAGGTAAAACGATACGCTCAAATTCGTCTAAAATATGGCGAAACTCAACACTTTCTGATTTCAAGAAGTTTCTACGTGCGGGAACATTGAAGAATAAGTTTTTTACTTCAAAAGAAGTACCGATTGGGCACGTAATAATTTCTTCTTGTGTGATTTTACTTCCTTCAATTCGATTTAAGTGACCTAATTCACTTCCTGGTTGTTTTGTTTTCAAAGTTGTATGTGAAATTGCAGCAATAGATGCAAGTGCTTCACCTCTAAAACCTTTGGTTGTTAAGTGAAATAAATCATCAGCAGATTGAACCTTACTTGTAGCGTGACGTTCAAAACACATTCTTGCATCAAAAGGCGACATTCCTTTACCATTGTCAACGACTTGAATTAATGTCTTTCCAGCATCTTTTATGAGTACATCAATTTTAGTTGCACCAGCATCAATTGCATTTTCAACTAACTCTTTCACAACAGAGGCAGGTCGTTGAATAACTTCACCAGCCGCAATTTGGTTGGCAATATGGTCTGGTAGTAATTTGATTACATCACTCATTTATGCTGATTTTTAGATAGACAAAAATAGTGAAAAAGATTAATTTAATCACAGAGTTTAATTGTGTAGAAAAAGGAAAATTGTTTATTTTTTTTAACACTTAAGAAGTCATAGAAGATTTTTGAAGTATAATCTAGTCCCCCTCCTTGAGGAGGGAATTAGGGAGGTGACATTCTTATATTTTTTAAAAAAAATGTCACCCCTCTGTATCTCCCCTCAATGGGAGAGTAGGTTCACACTTCGAATTTCAATCGTCACTTCATAATTTCAAATCGAAAAATAAGT
>CAZOLZ010000063.1:4173-9555 GCA_964580965.1 uncultured Flavobacteriales bacterium
CTAAACAAATTTCATTATTTTTGCACTGAATTTAGGTACTACTTCGTAGAGTAAAAGGGAATCCGGTTAGAATCCGGAACTGTGTCTGCAGCTGTATGTTCTGTTAAATTGGGTTCAATAAGTCACTGTGCAAACGGGAAGACGAACTTAAGTTGGAACGAGTCAGAATACCTGCCAAAATTATATAGTAGAAGACTTCAGATTAAAGTCGGATATACAATCCTAGGTTCAAGTATTTTCTTTTTGAACTGAGTCTTCGTTTTTGTTTTATTTTATTTTATTTTTTTTTATGAAGAGAGGATTATTCTCATTGTTAGTATTAGCTCCAACTTTTTTTGGTTTTAGCCAACAGACTATTGGTTTTGAAGGAGTAAATTTGGGTTCAGAATCATATTATAATGGTTCATCAGGTACAGGAGGTGTAATTGAAAAAAATGTTTTGTTTGAAAATGATTACAACACTAGTTGGAGTTCATGGTCTGGTTTTTCAATTTCAAATACAACAGATGTTTCAACTGCTGGTTATTTGAATCAATACAGTGCTTTTACAGGTACGGGTGCATCTGGATCTGTTAATTATGGTGTTTATAATTCTTCTGGAAGTGTTAAATTTATAGGAAGAAATGTAGAGTTAGTTTCATTAGAAATAACGAATACAACATATGCTGCTCTTTCAATGAGAGATGGAGATCAATACGCTAAACAATTCGGTTCAACAACTAGTGCTGACGGCCAAGATGATGGAACTAATGGCGAGGATTTTTTCAAAGTTTGGATTATTGCTTTGGATGAATATGAAAATAAAATTGATTCTGTCGAATTTTATTTAGCGGATTATAGATTCTCAGATGATAGTCAAGACTATATTGTTAGTTCTTGGGAGACTGTTGATTTATCCTCAATTCAAGAACCAGTATCAGCTTTAACTTTTCGTTTTGAATCATCAGATAATGGAACTTGGGGTATGAATACGCCAGCTTATTTTGCTATTGATAACTTAATGTTTAATGAAAATTTAGAGGCAAACAATTTAATTGCTTCAAACGTTAAAGTCTATCCAAATCCATCAACAAACTATCTAACGGTAGAAGATTTCACTGGAGTAGTTATGTTGTTAAATAATGCTGGTCAAATAATATTTTCTAAAACAATTTTTTCTTCAGAGAAAATTAATGTTTCTGAATACAAGAACGGAACTTATTTTCTAAAGTTAACTAACAGAAATAATACTGAGATCAAAAAAATAAGTATTTCTCATTAGTGCATAGCAGGTTTTTTTGCAATATTATTTTATTATATGTCTTTTCGTTGAGTCTTGAATTAAATGCTCAAGACTCAACAAAGACAACTCAAACAATTATTATAGAGGCAAAACGTTTGCTAGAAACTCAAAAAAACAATCAATTGCAAACAGTTATTACAAAAGAAGCAATTGATTTGATTCAACCTGAAGATTTAGGAAATATACTACAAAAAGTCCCTGGTATTACTTTAAAAAGCTATGGGGGATTAGGGGGACTTAAAACAGTTTCTATCAGAGGAATTGGTGCTGGACATTCTCGATTTGTGATTGATCAATTTTTGTTGGCAAATGCACAAACGGGACAAATAAATGTTGGTCAACAAGCAGCTGACAATATAGAACAAGTTTCTATTGGAAGTAATGTTAAAAAAGAATCGATGCTCCCAGCCTCTGCTTTTCTAAATGGAAACCTTATATCAATTAGGAATCAAAATAATGTCTTTGGTAATAAAGATGAGCAGTTATTAAATGCAAAGATTGGAATCGGATCTTTTGGTCAACAAGATTATTTCTTAAGTACGAAAATTCAATCAAAAAATATTTTTGTTTCAACCTATTTAAAAAGACGGGTGGCAATTGGAAATTATTCGTATGAGATACTTAATGGTTTGACAATAGAAGAATCTAAAAGGATTAACAATGACTTGGATGAATGGTATGGTGGTTTTTCAATGGGGTATCAATTTAAGAACCAATCTGTTTTCAGAGTGATAACCCAATTCAAAAAAATCAAGCAAGGATTACCTGGTGCTGTAATTTTATACAATAATTCAGCAAATCAACGTTTAGGTACGAATCAAAAAATATTGCTATCGGATTTTAATGGTGTTTATAAAAAATTAAAGTATAGAATTTTTGGAAGTATTATAAAAGATGATTTAAATTATCAAGATCCTAGTTTTTTAAATCAATCAGGAGGTATTAATTCGACCTATTTCAATACAAGTTTTAATGGAGGTTTAACTGCCAATTATTCTCGTGAAAAGTTTAATGTCAATTACGGTATTGAATATTTATATAATCAATTAACGTTTTCTGAACAATCGAACATACCAAAAAGGAATCAAGAAATAGTTTTTTTTAATGGTTCTTATAGATTTAAGCAATCTATTCTAGAAATGAATAATGTTGTTCAATTTGTTCAAGAAGAGAATAAGTATTCAGAAAAAATTAATAGGTATAATTATTCTCCGGTATTTATTTGGTCAAGTTTAAAGAAAGGTAATAGAGCTTTTGTGTACTCAGCTTTAGTTCGAAGATCTTATCGTTTACCCAACTTTAACGAGATGTATTATAATAACATTGGAAATGTAAATTTAAAACCTGAAACAGCTTATCAAACTATCATTAATATTGAATCTAACTTATTGAAAAGTAGCGATTTAATTCGATTAAATTCATCTGTTTATTACAATAAAGTTGATAATCAAATCTTAGCCTTACCAACTAAGAATTTATTTATTTGGTCGATTCAAAATATAGGTAAAGTTGATGTTTTTGGGGGGGATTTAAAATTGAGTTATAGTCAACTTTTTTATCAAAAATTAAAATTGGTTATTGACGCAAACTATACATTTCAAAAGGTGATAGATGTTTCGGATAAAAATTCACCTACATTCAGAAATCAAGTTGCTTATATTCCAGTTCATTCCTTTTCAAGTGATTTACTATTAAAATATAACAATTTTGGAATAAGATGGTCAACTTATTCAAACGGTGTTCGATATACATTGAATGAAAACATCGCAGCAAATCAATTGAATGCTTTTTGGATTAATGATTTTGGAATTTGGTACAAATTAAAAAAAGAAAAAACTCCTTTTAAGATTCATTTTTCAGTAAAAAATAGTATGAACACATCTTATGAATTCGTTAAATATTTTGTGATGCCAGGTAGAAATTACTTAATTACATTGAATTATGAAATACGTTAGCGGATTTATTATTTTACTTGTAATTTTTAGTTGTAAAAAGGAAAAGACTTCAACTCCAAAAGTTGACGTTTTAACAAATGGAGCATTTGTTTTGTGTGAAGGTTTGTTTCAACAAAATAATGCTACTTTGTCATGGATTGATTTTTCAAATGAGGATGTTACAAATAACTTTTTTACACAACAAAACAGTCGACAATTAGGAGATACTGGAAACGATATTAAAATTTATGGAAATAAAATTTATGTAGTTGTAACAACATCAAGTACTTTGGAAATTATTGATAAATCAAACGGCGAATCGATCAAACAGATAGATATGAAGTCAAATGGGGTAGGGAAGCAGCCTCGTTCCATAACATTTTATCAAGGAAAGGCTTTAGTATCTTGTTTTGATGGATATATAGATGTAATTGATACTATATCGTTTGAGGTTGAGCAACGAATTGAAGTAGGTTTAAATCCTGATGCACTTCTTATAAATGGAAATCATTTGTTGGTAAGTAATTCAGGTGGCTTAAATTCGCCTCTAATGGATTCTACGATATCTATAATTGATTTAAATTCAATGACTGAATTCAAAAAAGTTACTGTTGGTAAAAATCCCGGTAAAATTGCTTTATCACAAGAAGGGAATATATATGTTATTACAAGAGGAAACTATGGTTCTATTCCTTCACGAATGAAGAAGTTAAATCCTGTTTCTTATGAAATAGATAAATCATTTGAATTAGATGTTTCTTTTATTGAAAGGTTTGAAAATCAATTTATTGTGAGTTATTTTAATTATTCTAATAATCAAGTGAGTATTAGTTTATTTGATACACAGTTAGATACTATTGTTGAAGAAAATTTTATTACTTCGAATAATTTTACAACATATTATGGATTGACTTACAATCAAATACAAGACTTAATTTATTGTTTTGACGCAATGAGTTATGTCAATACAGGATATGTTAAAGTTTTCAATAAACAAGGTCATTATCTTAAGAGTTATCATTTAGCATTAAACCCTTCTAAAATAATATTTATAGAATGAAGTATTTGATCATACTTATAACGTTTGTTTTTTCAGTAATTGTTTTAGGGCAAAGCTTTGCACCAGTTCCAGGTGTAATTGGTTCTAAAGCTATTTATAAAGATTCTTCAATTATAAAATCTTGGGCTAGTGGAGTTGTTTTAACTCGTGGTTATAAAGATATTGCGAATAAATCAAATGGTAAAGTTGGTTTTGGGATAGGAAGTAATTCATTGTATAAAGCAGAGGGTGATGGTGCAACGGTTGTTTCTTTAGGGGATAGTGGTGTTGCCATTTTAACATTTGATTTTGCGATTGAAAATGGTGATGGTCCTGACTTTGCTGTTTTCGAAAATGGCTTTACAGATAATTATATTGAGTTAGCATTTGTTGAAGTGAGTTCAGATGGTGTAAAATTTGTTCGTTTTCCAAGTTACAGTGAAGCTTCACAAACTGTTCAAATTGGGCCCTATGAATATAGTGATTGTCGATATTATAACAATTTGGCAGGAAAATATCGTCAAGGTTATGGTACTCCTTTCGATTTAGAAGATTTAAAAGATAGTTCTGGAATAGATGTAAATTACATAACGCATGTAAAGTTGATAGATGTGATAGGAACAATAGATGAAAATTTCGCATTGAAAGATGAAGTGGGTAGAAAAATTAATGATACTTATCCAACACCTTTTGAATCGGGAGGGTTTGATTTGGATGCTGTTGCAGTTATAAATCAAGGACCTTTAATGGTTGGAGAAAATGAGTTAGATTATATAAAAGTCTATCCTAACCCAACGAGTGGAATTCTTTACATTCAATTAAGTGAACCTTTTTCGTTAAAGATTTCAAATATTCGAGGAGGTGTTCTTTATCAAGAAACAAGATTTGTTGAAGATCGTATTGATTTATCGAATTACTCTGATGGGCTTTATTTTATTGAAATAGAGACAGAAAAAGTAGTGAGGGTTCTTAAAGTTAAGAAAGGTTATTAATGATTGTATTAATTGATTAAACCTTTAAACGCAAGTCTTTCATCTCTCTAGAATCAAGACTCACATTTAAAACTTTTTTTGTGGAGTCGGAGGGGATCGAACCCTCGTCCAAACGATGAATTAGCAAGCTTTCTA
>CAZOLZ010000064.1:0-9517 GCA_964580965.1 uncultured Flavobacteriales bacterium
TATTTGAACAAACAGCTTATCAAACTAAGAAAATGGGATTGTTTCGTTTAAAATTTTTGATGGAGTGTTTACAAGAGTTAAATGAAGCATTGGTAGAAAAAGGAACTCGTTTACTGGTTATTCAGGGAGATACAAAAAAAGAGATTTCAAATTTAGTTCAAAAATATAGTGTTCGAGAAGTTTATGCTGAATTTCCTATTGCTTATGAAGAACAAAAATCACAAGAAGAAATTGAGAATGAGTTGTGGAAAGAAAATACTATTTTAAAAACATATTTATGTAATTATTTACTGGATGAAAAAGACCTTCCATTTCCTGTTTCAAAATTACCAGACATATTTACTGATTTTAGGAAAAAAGTAGAAAGAGAATGTACTATACATGAGCCAATAAAATGTCCAAATAATATTCATTCACCTTTATTACCCGCTTTTGAAATACCACAATTTGAAGAATTAAACAGTTTACAAATTGATGAAAAAACAGCATTTCCGTTTAATGGAGGTCTTTTTTCAGTTAAACAACGATTGAATTATTACCTGTTTGAATCAAATAAGATTGAGCAATACAAAAAGACAAGAAATGGAATGTTAGGTTCAGATTATTCAACCAAATTTTCACCTTGGTTAGCGTTAGGTTGTATCAGTCCAAAAGAAATATTTAAATCGGTTTCAGAATATGAGCAAAAAGTTTGTAAAAACGATTCAACTTATTGGGTCATTTTTGAGCTGTGGTGGCGAGAATATTTTTATTGGGTTATGCGTAAATATGGGATAAAATTATTTCAAAAAAATGGCATAAAAAGTCAGTCTCCTATAGATAGAATATTAAATCTTGAAAAGTTAAATCAATGGAAATCTGGACAAACAGGGAACGCATTTATTGATGCCAACATGAAAGAATTAAACGCTACGGGGTTTATGAGTAATAGAGGTCGACAAAATGTAGCAAGTTATTTGGTAAATGATTTAGAAGTAGATTGGCGATACGGTGCGGCCTATTTTGAAGAGCAACTGATTGATTATGATGTTTGTAGTAATTGGGGGAATTGGGCATATATTTCAGGAGTAGGAAATGATCCAAGAGGGCATCGTGTTTTTAACGTACTCAAACAAGCGGATGATTACGATAAAAATGGTGATTACAGGAATTATTGGACGAATTTAAAATTGAGCATTCAAAATAATTGATCGATGAAGCGAATTAAGAAGCAAAATTTACCGACAAAAGTTTGCGTAAAATGCAATCGACCTTTTTCATGGCGGAAGAAGTGGGAAAAAGTTTGGGATGAGGTAAAGTATTGTAGTGAGCGTTGTCGAAGAAGCTGAAATTTAATAGTTATTTGATTGTATTTTACAATCAAAATACCTCAACACTAACAATAGTTAGACATATTACATTACTTTTTTATTAATTGCTACATCGATTTAAATTATTACCTTTGGAGGCTTAGTTGAGACGAGATAAAATTAGTTTTAAGTTACGTTTTATTTATTGTCTACATATTTTAAATTGAATAGATGAAAGTTAAAGTAATCAATAAATCAAAACATGCTTTGCCAGCCTATGAAACAAGTGCTTCTGCAGGAGTTGATTTGAGGGCAGATATAGATAAAATAGTTGTTTTAAAACCTTTTGAAAGAACATTAGTGAAAACTGGGTTGTTTTTGGAAATTCCTGAAGGTTTTGAAGGTCAAGTTAGACCAAGAAGCGGTTTAGCATTAAAAAAAGGCATAACAGTTTTGAATTCTCCAGGTACAATTGATGCTGATTATAGGGGGGAAGTTGGCGTGATTTTAATTAACCTTTCACAAGAAGATTTCATAATCGAAAATGGAGAGCGAATTGCTCAATTGGTGTTCTGTAAAGTTGAACAAGCGAATTGGGAAAATGTAGAGATATTGACTGAAACTCATCGAGGAGAGGGTGGTTTTGGTAGTACAGGAGTTAAATAAAAATTATAAGAAATAAGATAGATGAAAGTAATCGTTCCAATGGCAGGTAGAGGTAGTCGTTTAAGACCTCACACTTTAACTGTACCAAAACCATTAATTCCAGTAGGTGGTAAGCCAATTGTTCACAGATTAGTTGAAGATATTGCTGCAATGTGTAGCGAGGAGATTGAGGAAATCGCCTTTGTAATAGGTGATTTTGGGATAGAAGTTGAAAATGAATTAAAAAAAGTAGCTGAAAAATTAGGTGCTAAAGGTTCAATTTTTTATCAAGAAGAAGCTTTGGGAACTGCTCATGCAGTTTTGTGCGCTAAAGAAGCTTTGGAAGGTCCTGTTGTTGTAGCTTTTGCGGATACATTGTTTAAGGCGGATTTCAAGATTGATCCTACATCTGATGGTATGTTGTATGTAAAGCAAATTGAAGACCCTAGCTCATTTGGTGTTGTTAAGTTGGATAATGAAGGTAATATCGTAGACTTTGTTGAGAAACCTGAAACGTTTATTTCAGATTTAGCAATGATAGGGATCTATTATTTTAAAGATGGAGAAGCTCTAAGAAATGAATGCCAATATCTTATCGATAATAATATTATCAAAAGTGGAGAGTACCAACTACCAGATGCATTAAGAAGATTGACTGAAAGTGGGAAAAAATTCCAACCTGGTAAAGTAATAGAGTGGTTAGATTGTGGAAATAAAGAGGTGACAGTTCAGACTAACCAAAGAGTTTTAGAATTTGATAAAGATAAGGGGGAGGATATGGTACACCCTGATGCTAAACTGATTAATTCTGTTATTATATCACCTTGCTATATTGGTAAAGATGTAATTTTAGAAAACTCGATTGTTGGTCCTCACGTTTCTCTTGGAAAAGGTTCTATGGTAACAAATTCTATTATCAAAAATAGTATTTTACAAGAAAATGCAATCATTATGGATGCGAACTTGAAAGATTCAATGTTAGGTTCTAATTCAAAATATAAAGGTTTAGCAAGAGATTTAAGTCTAAGTGATTACTCAATCATTGCTTAAAACTCTCAAATGAAGTTACTCCTATTTTCTTTAGTTTATTTGTTAACTTTCTCAGCTTGTAGAGTTGTTAAAGAAAGCGGAGTTGTGGATCAAATTTCAAAATCTGATTACGCTTACATCGATAAGTTTCACGAAGGTCTAAGGTTAAAAGCAAAAGGAGAAGTTGATTTTGCGATAGAAGCTTTCACGAATTGCTATGAAAAAAAGCCAAATGATGATGCAGTTTGTTTTGCATTAGGTGAACTTTTTCATCAAAAAGGAAATTTAGAGAAAGCAAAGATTTTTTACTTAAAAGCTAGTGAGTCAAATCCATCAAATAAATGGTACCTTCAAGAATTTACATACCTTTCTTATGATCTAAAAGATTTTAATTCAGCTGAAAAAGGATTTGAAAAAATGATCGAAGCTGAACCGCACAACGTAGAGTGGTTATACGGCTATGCTGAGACATTAATGAGTAAAGGCGCATATAAAAAAGCGATTAAAGCTTTAGAACAAACTGAAACTGAAATTGGTCCCAACCCTCAAATAGCTATCCAAAAACATAAGCTTTATTTAATTTTAAAACAAGAAAAAAAAGCAGTGTCGACTCTTGAAAATGCAAGATTAATTTTCCCTTACGAACCCATGATTTTGAGTGCGCTAGTTGATTATTACTTTAATACAAAACAGGATGTTAAAGCAATCCAAATGTTGGAATTGTTAGCAGAAAAAGACCCTAAAAATGGAAAGGTTCATTTAACACTTACAGAAGTTTATAAGCAGTTAGGCCAAAAAGAAAAGCTTCTTGAGGAAATTAAAAATGTCGTTAATTGTCAAGATATAGATTTAGATACGAAAATGAAGTTATTGATTTCAATTCAAGAGATGAAGCTACCGATTTCAATTCAAGAGTTGAATATTGTAAAGGATCTAATCAATATGTATCCTGATGATGCAAAACCATATTCCGTTAAAGGGGATTATCTTCTAGAAATGGGTAAAGATTCATTAGCTTTAGAAGCTTACAGGCAAGCTTTGAAATTTGACAAGACACGATATGCAATTTGGAATCAAGTATTGGTTATGGATTATCAATTGGATAATTTTCAATTTCTATATGCTGACAGTAAAAGTTGCTTAAAATTATTTCCAAATCAACCCATAGTTTATTTGTTGTGTGGACTTGCATCAAATCATTTGAAAAAATATTATGAAGCGATTGAAACTTTAGAAGCGGGAAAAGATATGTTAATTAGTGACAAAGCAATGCAAGCAGAATTCATGACTTGTCTTGGAGACGCTTATTTTGCAACAAATCAAATGATTGAAGGTAAATCAAGTTATGAGATGGCGTTGAATTTTAGTCCATCAAACATATCAATATTGAATAATTTTGCTTATAACTTAGCCAGTAAAAAAAATAGTTTGGATCGAGCAGAAGAGCTCGTAAAAAAGGCGCTGATTTTAGCGCCTAATCAAGCGAATATTATTGATACATATGGCTTTGTTTTATTTCAAAAGAATGATTTTAAAGCTGCAAAAGTTTATTTTGAACAAGCAGTTAAATTAAATAAAGAAAGTCCTACTTTACTTGAGCATTTAGGAGATGTATTCTTTAAATTAAATGAAGTTGACAAAGCAGTTGAATTCTGGGAGAAGGCAAAAGAATTAAATAAAGAGGATGAAATTCTGAATAGAAAAATTGAAAATAAAAAATATTATGAACCTGAAAATTAATAAGGTCATATCAATCCTATCATTAATTCTATTAGTTGGGTGTTCAACGACTGGTAAAGTAATAGATTTTGAACAAAAGTTGGAACGTAAAAAGACAAATGATTTAGTTTTAAATTTAGATAGTCTATCACAAAAGAGACCTTCATTTTTTTACGCTAAAATGAGTACTCAATTTAGAGATACGAATTCAAGCTTGAAGTTTAAGACTTCTTTGCGGATGGATAAAGATAGTGCTGTGAATTTACTTTTTACTTATGCAAAAATACCAGTAGCAAATTCAATTATTAGTAATGACTCTTTGATTATAGTGAATAAAAAGAAGAGATGTTTTATTCATGAAGATTTAGGATACATAAAAGAAACTTTTGGAATTGATTTTGTATATCAAAATATAGAGGAGTTATTTCTAGGGTTGCCAATTGATTTTTCATTTGAACAAAAATATTTCCAAATTCATGACTCTAAGAATTATGTTGTTTCAACACATAGAAAACACAAAATAAAACGTAATGAAAAGAAAGTAAAAGAAGATATATCTGTAAAATATATTTTAGATTCAACTGCAAAAGCTCTTGTAGGTATAAGAATTTCTAGTCCCTCTGATTCAACAGAAATAGAAGTTGACTACCTGAATAGTCAATTAGAGAAAAATTATTCTTTACCAAAAGATGTAAACATAAAAATCACAACACCTCGTAATAAAATTGAGGTTGATTTAGATTACTACAAGGTAGTGATTGATGAGCCAAGACCTTTAATTTTAGTAATTCCGGAAGGTTATGAGCAATGTAAGTAAAGTAATTATATTAGTAATATTTTCTTGTTTTGTTATACTGAAATCTTTTGGTCAAACAAGTGCGAAGCTTCGCAAGGAACAAGATCGTTTAGAGGCTAAATTAGCCAATTCAAAATCTTTATTAAATAAAACAAGGAATAATACTGAAACGAGTCTTGGCGAGTTACGTTTGATTGAAAGCCAGATTCGGCTGCGTGAACAATTAGTGCTTAATTTTGATTCACAAATTAAATCAGCAGATAAACGTGTTCAAGCGAAAGAGGAAGAGATTGATAGTTTAAAATTAAAATTAGAAATTTTAAAAGAGCAATACCGTAAAATGTTAATCTATGCTTATAAGCACAGGAATAAGTATAGTGAATTGATGCAAATAATTTCAGCAGAAGATTATCACGAGGCACAAAAGCGTAAAAAGTACATAGAAAAGTTAGGAGCTCTTCAACAACAACAATTATTTATTATTAAACAAAATGAAAAATTGTTAGAAGAAGAAATTGCCTCTATAAAAGAGGAGAAAGAAAGGAAATTAGCAATCTTATTAGAAAAAAAGAAAGAAGCCGAATTGATTTTACATAACAAAGAAGAAAAAGAGCAGATTTATCAAAAATTTAAAACAAAAGAAGGGGAGTTAGTTGAACAAATTAGATCTGATGAGTTAAAAAGAGAAGTATTAAAAGAAAAGATTAACTTGGCAATTCGAAAAGAAATTGAAATCGCGAATAAAAAAGCGGCTGAAGAAGCTGAAAGGAAAAGAAAAGAAGCCGAGGAAGCTATAAAAAGGGAACAAGAAGCATTAGCAAACAAAAAAAAATCTGTTGAAAAAAGTAAGGAAGTAACAATAAATTTTGTGAAAACAAAAGATGTAAGTGAATTAGATAAGAACTTTGAATTAAATAAAGGGAAATTACCTTGGCCAGTTGAAAAAGGCACGATTACTGAAGGATTTGGTAAAAATGCACATCCAACTCTTGAAAATGTTTTTACAAATAATAGCGGAATTGATATTACAGCTCCCAAAAGTGCTCAAGTAAGAGCTGTTTTCGAGGGTGAAGTAACAAGTATTTTAAATATACCAGGTGCAGGTAAAGTTGTGATTATTAAGCATGGGAATTATAGAACTGTATACACGAACCTTCAAAATACTTATGTGATTGCAGGTACGATAGTTAAAACTAAACAGGCTATTGGATCATTAATTGTTCAACCGAATAGTCAGATTTCTGTTGCTCATTTTGAGATACATCAAGTTGTAGGCTCTGCAGTAAAATGCCTGAATCCTTCATTGTGGATTTTCAATTAATTAATTTCCCTTATTTTAAAGGAATTTTACCTTATTTGATTAACTTTGTTTCTTCACGAAAAATTGAAGAGAAGTTCGTATGTGGCGTAAATTCGCAAGTTTAATATTAAAAAATAGACTTTTTATACTGTCGATAATTTTTATTTTGACTGTATTTTTTGGATACTATGCTGTTACATCTTTAAAGATAGATAATAAGTATGGTAATACTTTACCACATAATTCAGAAGCACAATCTAACTATCTAAGATTCAAAAAAATGTTTGGAGAGGATGGAGGAGCATTAGTTATTGCTATTCAACCAGACACTCTTTACACTGAAAATACTTTTTTGAAATGGAAAGAATTAGGTGATTCCATTTTAAAAATTGATGGAGTTGAATCTGTTGTTTCTGAAGCCACCTTGTTTACAATTAAAAATAATATTCAAGAAAATAAGTTTGAGATTCATCGTGTTTTTTCAGATGTTAAGTATCAAGAAAAATCAATAGACTCAATACGCAGTGAGATATATCAAAATCCATTATATCGAAATGTGTTGTTTAATCCAAAGACAAATGTTTCGTTAATGGTTGTTGTAATTAACGAAAGTTTTTTACAAAACTCGAAAAAAGCAGGAGTTGTTTTAGATATAGAAAATTTAGCTAGCTCTTATGAAGAATCATTTGGTCATGTTCATTTTGCTGGTTTACCTCACCTAAGGGTGGTAATAGGTAAAAGAGTAATCAATGAGATGTATATCTTTATTGCGGCTGCAATTATTGCGACTTCATTATTGTTATACTTATTTTTCAAGTCGTTTAGAGTTGTTGCAATATGTAATATTGTTGTCTTTACTGCGGTAATTTGGTCGTTAGGTTCTATCGCTTTATTTGGATTTAATATTTCGATTATGATGGCATTAATTCCGCCATTAATGATTGTGATTGGTATTCCAAACTGTATCTTTTTAATGAATAAGTTCCATCAAGAGTTTAAAGACCATGGAAACAAAATAAAAGCCATTATAAGAGTAATTGTAAAGATAGGTACAGCAACATTATTAACTAATTTTACAACAGCCTTAGGTTTTTCAACCTTCATATTCACAAGTTCTGAAAAATTAACTGAATTTGGAATTGTAGCAGCTTTAAATATTTTAGTAATATTCCTTCTTTCAATTTGTATCTTACCAATAATAGTTACTTATTCTAAACCTCCTAAAGAAAGACATCTCAAACACTTAGATACAAAGTTGGCGGTAAACATGATTGAAAAATTGGTTTACATCACAACTTACAAGAGGAAACATGTTTATTTAACCGCCATGTTTTTAGTTGTTTTAGGTGTCATAGGTTTGTCAAAAATTGAAGCAACTGGAAATATAACGAGTGATTTACCAGAAGGAGACCAAATATTAACAGATATCCGTTTTCTAGAAAAGAATTTTGGAGGCGCTATTCCTTTTGAAGTAATGATCGATTACAAAGAAAAAGGGCGTTTATATAAAAACTCGACAATTAGCAAATTAGAAGAAATTCAAACAGTTTTCAAGAAAGATTCTGCATTTTCTAAAAGTTTATCGGTTAATGATTTTATTAAAGTCATTAACATGGCTTATCATGGAAATGATACAAATTATTATAAGTCTAATTTATCGAGATTTGATAAATCACAATTGAAAAAATATATCGAAAAATTTGATATGACGAGTTCAAATGGAGCATTTACTCTAAAAGAATTGGTCGATACAGCAAACACAACATTGAGAGTAAGAACACAATTACAAGATTTAGGTTCTTATGATGTTGCTTCAAGAGCGGCAAGTTTAGAGACAAAAATAGACAGCATATTAAATCCAGATAAAAAACAAATTGAAAAGTTATTTACAAAAATTGAATCCGACAAATTCCAATTCGTAGATTCTATTTTAGACAACTACAGTGCTGTTAGAAATAACTTGACGGATGTTATAGCTAAAGATGATGATGATTTAAGATTTAAAATGGATGTTGAGACCGATCTCATAAAAACATTTTACAAAAACGAGGGTTTTAAAAATCAATTAAGAAAAGCGATAAATAATACTTATTTTGACGTTACATTAACAGGAACATCAATAGTTGTATCTGAAGGAACTCAGTATTTAGTCAATAATTTAGTCTCTTCATTAATTTTTGCTGTAATTATGATTTCAATATTAATGGCAATTTTGTTTAGGTCATTTTCAATGGTTGTTGTTTCTATGATCCCAAACTTAATACCTTTAATAATTACCGCAGGAATTATGGGTTGGTTTAAAATTCCTTTAAAACCTTCAACTTTACTGGTATTTAGTATCTCTCTCGGGATTTCTATCGATGATACAATTCATTATTTAGCAAAATATAGACAGGAATTAAAATCGAGAAGGTATACGTTAAAAGAAAGTATTACCCTAGCAATAAGGGAATCAGGCTTAGGAATGTTCTATACTTCAATTGTTCTTTTTTGTGGTTTTTCAACATTTACTTTTTCTCAATTTGGAGGGACTCAAGCATTAGGTTTATTAGTATCAATAACATTAATTGTGGCGATGGTTACTAATTTAGTTGTGTTGCCTTCACTTTTATTTTCACTTGATAAACGTCTCAATACCAAATCATTCGAGGAGCCTTATTTTGAAATTTTTGATGAAGAAGCAGATATTGATTTTGATGATTTGGAATGATGTTTTGGCGTACACCCCAAAAACGACAA
>CAZOLZ010000065.1:0-9075 GCA_964580965.1 uncultured Flavobacteriales bacterium
AATTGTGCAACGTGCAGTGGATCAAAAACACTTATTAGCTATCACTAATTTGATACTTTTTCATTTGTTACTCTCTCAAACACTTATCGGCGTTAGGATTCGTACCAAACAAAAAAGCACCAACCCTAACAGGGAAAGTGCTTTTGATCAGAGTGCGCACGAGAGGATTCGAACCTCCACACCTATTGGCACCACCCCCTCAAGATGGCGTGTCTACCAATTCCACCACGTGCGCATGGATAGATGGCAAAAATAAATATTTTTTACAATATCATATTCTTTTCATTATCAAATTGACGATAGGATATAAAAACTGCAATAAATGCCAGTAATAACATTATACCAAAACTGATACTTAACAACCCAATTGGTAATGTTCCAGCAATTAGTTCTTTTGTCGCTAATACAATATTTATTACTGGGATTGCTGCTGTTTTTGCATTTAATTCGATACCTGGAAAGAAACCAATCATAGCAGGTAAAACCATAATTATATTCAATGGTGTTATCATACTTTGTGCTTCCTTGAACGTTTTTGCATAAATTGCTATCGGAATCATTACACCTGCAAAGAAAATTGTAAGAGGTAAAAGCAATGCAAATAATAACAGGATGAATGTTGGGCTTAAAATACTATGTATAATTGCTAAGAGCTGATTGTTTTCCACTAAGTGAAAAACTTCGATTGACATGTAAAGTCCCAAAAGTGCAGAAGTAGCGGCTAACAATCCAGATAAAACAACTACTCCCATTTTACCCGTTAAAATTTTCCAACGAGCAACTGGTGTTGTTAAAAGTGTTTCAATAGTTCCTCTTTCTTTTTCTCCTGTAAACAAGTCTATAGCTGGATACATACAACCGATAAATCCAAAAGCGATGAAAATGTATGGTAAAATTCCGCCTGCTAATTTTCCGATCATTTCTTTTTGACTAGCAATGTTGGTGTAATTTGTTTGAAAAGGATTGATTTTTTGAACATCAATTTTTAATTCATTGTAACGTTTGTTTTGCTCAGAATGTTTAATGAAATCAATGTATTTTTCAGCTCTGTCTTGCATTCCTACATCAGTTCCGTTGTATAGAATATTCAATGAGGTTGGGTTCATTTCTTTTAAATCTGCTACAAAGTTTTTAGGCTGTATAACTCCAAATTGAATTGAGTCTATTTTTAAGTCATTTGCTAGTTGGGTAGAATCTTTATAATAAACAACTTCTTGTTTACCCAAAAGGTCAGGTAATGTTGAAAATTGTATACTTAAATAATCTTCTTTCGTTCCAGTTATTCCAATTTTAACAGGCTTATTTGCTGCTTCTTCTTGAAAAGAATGAGAAATTGTCATAAAGACATTTAAGATGATTGGAAAGATTAGAACTGGGATTACAATCATCATTAAGACTGTTCTTCTATCTCTCAAGGTATCAATTAGTTCTTTTTTGAATATTGTGAAAATCATTTTTTTGGTTTTAACGTGGTTGTAAAGAAAATTCGTTAATGTTATTGTCTTTAATTATTCGGATAAATTCAGCTGTTAAATTAGGAGCTAGCATTTCATTTCTGAAATTTTCCATTGTATTGTTGTAGAGCAATTTACCTTTATGAATAATCGCTAAATCGTCACACAACAAATCTACTTCGCTCATAATATGACTTGAAAAAATAACTGTTTTACCTTGTGCTTTACAATCCAAAATTAGTTTAATAATATTTTCAGCAGTGATTACATCTAATCCGCTCGTAGGTTCGTCAAAAACGATGATTTCAGGATCATGAATCATTGTTCTACAAATAGAAACTTTTTGTTTCATTCCTGTACTTAATTTTCCAATTCGTTTGTTTTGAAAATCATTCATTTCAAGTAAGTTGTACAACTTTTCTTTGCGTTCCTCTAATTCGTTTTTTGGAACATTGTATAATTGACCGAAATAGGCAATGATTTCATTAGGCGTTAAACGAGCGTATAGTCCGGTAGAACCAGTTAAAAATCCAATTTTAGATTTTGCTTTTTGAGGATCTTTTATTGCATCAACATCACCAATTTGAATTGAACCTGAAGTTGGTTGATAGATAGTTGAAAGCATTCGAAGTGTGGTAGTTTTACCAGCGCCATTAGGTCCTAATAACGAAAATACCCTTCCAGGTTTACATTCAAATGAGATATTTTCAACAGCTATTGCTTTTTTATCAGTTGTGTTAAGTTCTTTTTGTTGTTGTTTATTTAGATTGAACTCTTTGGTTAAATTTTCGACTTTTATCATTCTTTTATTATGAAATTTTAGGTTAAATCTAAACAGATAATTTTAATTAATATTCCATTTTATTTTAAGCGGTAGAGATGTTGTATGAGTGGGATTGTAACCATATTAGATAAATATCGTAGTGTTAAAAGAACCTTAATATCTACAATTATGAGAAAGTTAATGATTTTATTGGTTTTGTTTTTAGCTATTTACAGTGGTATAAGAGCAAGTGAAAAACGAATTTCTAATGATGAATATGTAGAGACGTGGAGACAAGTTGCTGTGAAGCAAATGATTGATTATAAAATTCCTGCCTGTATTACACTGGCTCAAGGTATTTTAGAAAGTGGGAGTGGTAATTCAATGTTAGCTCAAAAAGGAAATAATCATTTTGGTATTAAATGTCACGGTTGGAAAGGTGATAAAATGTTTTTAGATGATGACCAAAAAGATGAGTGTTTTAGAGTTTATGATAATGCTGAATTATCTTATGTTGACCATAGTGATTTTTTAGTAGGTAAATCTCGTTATGCATCTCTTTTTGAAAATGATATAACCGATTATAAAGCTTGGGCAAAAGGTTTAAAAGATGCTGGCTATGCAACAAATCCTAAATATTCGAATTTATTGATAGAGATTATAGAACGTTTGAATTTGACTGAGTTGGATCGGTTGGGTTTGCCAATAGCTTCTAAATTAAAACCTAAAACTATCCCTGTTAATATATCAGCAAAATCAACAAATCATTCAATTCAAAACCATAAAAATAAGGTGAAATTTATTGTAGCTAAAAGTGGAGATACATTTTATAAGATTTCAAAAGAATATGGTGTTGGATTATGGCAATTATACCGATACAATGATTTTGGAAATAATAAAGATGTACTTGAGGAAGGAGATATCGTTTATCTTCAGCCCAAAAGAAAAAGAGCCAAAGAAAAAGGAGCGCAATTTGTCGTGAAATCAAAAATAACATTAAAAGAAATCTCTCAACAAGAAGCCATTAAGGTTGAATCTTTGTTGAAAATGAATGTTTCTATAATTTCTCCAGAAGTTGAGCTTCAACCTGGTTTTGTGGTGAGGTTAAGATAGATAGTCTATTTACAACTTTGAAGATTAAGTGTCTAGCCTCTTACATCTATGAACGAAGAGGTTTATAGTCTAATCTTAATCTAAAACTGTAAGTTTAGCAAATCGCAATAATAATGTTTTTGCTCCTTTGCCAAGAAAGAAAATAGTAGCCTTTTTATCGTTTCCTTGACCTTCAATAGCAGTGATTTTTCCTTTGCCGAATTGTGGATGTTCAACATTGTAACCAACTTTTAAGTCAGAATTGTCATCTGTTCGGTTTGTTTTACTACTATTTAGATTTTTTACAGATTTCATACCTGTTGGCGGTGCCATTGGTGTTTTATTTAACCCTCCAACAAAAGGTTTATCAAAACCTGTTGCTCTTGCATTTAATGACCGTCCACCTTTTCTTACAGGAGTTTCATAATCTAAAAACTGTTGGTCTATTTCATCAATGAATCGACTTTGTTCTGCTGTGACTAAATTTCCCCAAATAAATCTTGAAGTAGCATAAGATAAAGTACATCTTTCTTTAGCTCTTGTAATAGCAACGTAAAATAAGCGACGTTCTTCTTCAAGTTCAGAGCGTGAATGTAATGCCATTTGAGATGGGAATAAGTTTTCTTCTAATCCAACTAAATAAACATTAGGAAATTCTAACCCTTTACTAGAGTGAATGGTCATTAACGTTACATAATTTGCATCTGTGTCTTCAGCTTGATCCGCATCAGTTAAGAGAGCTACATCCAACATGAATTCAGACAAAGCTTTTTCATCTTCGTTCTCTTTGGAAACGGTAAACTCTTTGATACCAGCTAGTAAAGCCTCAACGTTTTGGTAACGTTCAATTTCTTCCGGACCTTTATCTTTTTCAGTGTGTAAATCTTTTAGTATTCCAGAGGATTTAGCGATTTCTTTTGCTAATTCAAAAGCATTTAACTTATCTAATTGAGCACTAAAGCTTTTGATCATCGTTACAAAATCAATCAATTTATTTCGTGTGCTTTGATTTAGTTTTAAAGTGTATTGCTCCATGTTTTCAATGATATCCCAAAAACTAACACCGTATTCATTGGATGCAATGATTATATTTTCAACTGTTGTTTTACCAATTCCTCTTAAAGGGTAATTGATTACTCTTTTAATAGCTTCTTCATCACGTGGGTTTGTTGTTAATCTAAAGTAGGCTAATAAATCCTTTATTTCCTTACGTTGATAAAAAGATAATCCTCCAAATATCTTGTAAGGAATATTTAATTTTCTTAAAGATTCCTCAAATGCTCTTGATTGCTTGTTTGTTCGATATAAAATTGCAAAATCGCTATAATTTAACCCTTTCTCTTGTTTTAAATCATGGATTTTGTTTGCGATAATCTTACCTTCTTCGTTATCTGTTAAACTTCGTGATACTTTGATTTTATCACCTTCAAAATTATCAGTCCAAACATTTTTCTTGATTTGATCTTGATTTCTTCCTATTACACTATTTGCAGCTTCAACAATGTTTTTAGAAGATCGATAGTTTTGTTCAAGTTTAAATAATTTATAATCGGGGTAGTCTTTTCTGAAATTTAAAATATTTTGAATATTTGCCCCTCTAAATGAATAGATACTTTGAGCATCGTCTCCAACAACACAAATATTTTCATAAACAGCAGCAAGTTTTTTTACAATTAGATACTGAGCGTAGTTTGTATCTTGATACTCATCTACTAATATATACTGAAACTTTTGCTGGTAATAATGAAGGACATCAGGAAAGTCTCTTAATAACACATTTGTTTGGTATAATAAATCATCAAAATCCATTGCTCCAGCTTTGAAACAACGTTCAGTGTATGTTTTATAAATTCTTCCAATTTCTGGTCGTTTGGTTTGTCTGTCTTCATTTTGAATTTCAGCATTTTGAAGGTATGCATCTGGAGAAATTAAATTGTTCTTAGCTGAGGAAATTCGACCAAGTATGTTTGATGGTTTATAAAGTTTATCATCAAGATTCATGCTTTTAACAACTTCTTTCAATAAACTTTTAGAGTCTTGAGTATCATAAATCGTAAAATTTGTAGGATAACCTAACCTTTCAGCGTTAAAACGAAGGATTCTTGAGAAAACAGAGTGAAAAGTCCCCATTGTAATGTTTTTAGCTTCAGTTGAACCAACAATTTTACCGATTCGTTCAGTCATTTCTCTAGCTGCTTTGTTGGTAAAAGTTAAAGACATAATATTAAACGGATCAACACCTTGCTCAAGCATGAAAGCAATCCGGAATGTTAAAACACGAGTTTTACCTGAACCTGCTCCGGCTATAACCATTGTTGGTCCATAAATATTCTCCGCTGCTTTACGTTGACTCTCGTTTAATTCGTCTAAATAATAACTCATTTTAGCTGTAAATATATTTGGGGTAAATCTAATTTCACTTACTCACAAAAATAGGATTAATTATTGGAAATCCTTATTTGTTAGCCTAACTCATAGTAACAATATTTATAATGGGTTTGAACTCTTACATAAAAAGGCTATATTTGACTTATAGACTATATTTTCAATGGGATATTTAGTTGAAAAATATGTCAACTTTCAAAAAGAAAAATATAATGAGATATTACATACTGGTTTTATTTTCTTTTTTAGTGGGAGTAAATGCTATAAGTGCGAATATTGAAAAAGGATATCAAGCATTAAGCATTTACAATTACTTTGAGGCTAAAAGAATATTTTCGAAATCATTAAAGAAGGATTCTGCTTCGTGTGCTTTTGGTCTGGCTACAATTCATTTCAGGAATGATAATCCATTTCATTCAATTGACTCTGCTTTTTATTACATTCAAGTTGCTGAACGTAATTTTCATCAAACAGATGAAAAACTTAGAAAGAAACTCGTAATTTATGGATATGAAAATATTGAAGTCATTCGATTACGTGACTCGATTACGGCTTTTTATTTTAAGATAGCTTTAGAAGAGAATTCAATAGCAAGTTTTAATCATTTCATTGAACAACATCCATGGGCAAAAGAGATGAATCGGGCTATTTACAAGCGCGATGCATTACTGTACGATTATTTAAAATCGAAAAATGAAGCATCGCTTTACAAAGACTTTTTAGATTCAAATTCAGAGAGTTATTTTTACAAGTTTGTTTACAATGATTACGAATTAGCTTTGTATAAAGAACAAACAATAAATGGAACTGTAGAAGAATTCGAACAATTTATAAATCAATATCCAACTAATAGCCATGTAAAAGATGCTGAAGACCGAATTTATGAAATTACCGTTCAAAACAATAAAACTGAAGATTACGATCGATTCATAAAAACTTATCCGAACAACCATAATATGAACGATGCATGGAGAAAATTGCATCAGTTGTTCATGGTAAAATATTCAGAAGATAGAGCAGAGGTATTCAAAGCAACTTACCCAGAATATCCTTTTAAAGAAGAGCTTAATAAAGAGATTATATACGCTAAAAGAGAGTTGGTTCCAATGTTAAAAAACGGTCTTTTTGGCGGGTTAAATTACAATGGTGAAATGGTTATTCCAGCAGTTTACCAATCGATGAGCTTTTTTAAGGAAGGTTTAGCTGTTGTTGAGAAAAATGGAAGATTCGGTTATGTTGATAAGGGGAATAAATTAGTGATTCCGTATAATTTTGATGAGGCTTTATCCTTTGAAAACGGAAGTGCAATTGTAGGGATTGATAATAAGTATGGAGTTATAGATCGAAATGGCAAACATATTCTTCCAGTAATTTATGATGAAATAGGTGTTTTTCAAGAGGGGTTGATTTATGCACTTAAAGATTCATTATACGGTTATTATGATATAAAGGGTAGGTTAAAAATTAATCACTGTTTCGAAGAAGCTTTTTCTTTTCAGCATGGTAAAGCTAAAGTTCAGGTCGATGGAATGCAAGCATACATCAATAACCAAGGAGACTATATATTTCCCCCATTATATAAAAACATAAAGTTTTATACAGATTCATTAGTTGTTTTTGAATTAAATGGAAAGTTTGGGATTTCGAATTTGTCAGGTCAATGGATTGATAGTACGCTTTTTGATATGATTGGAGAATTAAATGACGGGTTAGCGATAGTTTCTTTAGATCAAAAAATAGGTTATTTAGATGTTGAAGGAAAAGTGAAAATAGCAGTTGAATTTGATGAGTTTCCAAATTTTATTGAGCTAGGAAAATTTAATGCATCAACAGCTGTAGTATGTAAGAATGGTAAGTATGGTGTTATAAATAAAACAGGGGAACAAATACTACCTTTTAAGTATCATCAATTGGGATTTATATCGAATCAGACCGCCTTTAACAAAGGTAAAGGTTGGGGATATTTTAACTTAAACTATGAAATTTCAATTCAACCAACCTTTGAATTTGCAGAGAGTTTCATCGACTCTTTTGCTATGGTTCAGAAAGATGGGAAATGGGGCGTTATTGACACAACTGGTAATTACTTACTAAATCCAATATATGACGAAGTAGAGTTGGTTGAAAATCTTGGTTTTATTACGATTCTAAATGATAAAAAAGGTTTATTTGATTGGAGTGGTGAAGAGCTACTGGCTATCGAAAATGAACAAGTTCGGAAGTTAAAAGAAGGCTTTGTTTTAGTTGTCAATTCAGATGAAATATCTTATTATTATCCCAAAGAAAAGTGTTTATTGAAACTCGAAGATAATGATGAATAAGTTTTTTGATTTTATAGAGCGACATAAATATGGAGTAATAGCAGCTTTTATGGTGTATATTGCAATGTTTATGTATTTGCAGTTAAAATCAGTACCTGATTATTTCGAAATTAAAGCTTTTAATCAAGGAGCAAGATTAGAAAATCCAAAGGATGAATTAGAAATTAATTCTGATAATATTGAAGTTCCAAGCGATTTTACAGCAGGGAATATAACCAATACGGTTAGAGATATGAATGACAGCAGAAATCGTTCTAAAGAAGATTGGAGTGCTACTAAGTCCGATGAAGAATACGATCAAATGATGAAGGAACAGGAGCAAAAAATGTTTTCAGAATCTGGAGGGGAAGAGAAGAGACAAGCAATGCTTCAAGAGTTTAAAAATCAAGAGGAGTTAAATAAGAAAAACAATCAAAACCAACAGAATTCCAAATCTAAGAATAGCGAAAATGCGATTGAAGGAAATGTTATGGTAGAATGGAATTTGAAAGGACGTAAACCTCACAATAACGATGAATGGCATGTTCGTAATCCTGGTTATAAATGTGGAAGAGGTTCAAATGGAAGAGTTGTTGTAACTATAAAAGTTGGAAGAGATGGACGAGTAAAAAATGCTGATATAGATTACGCATCAACTCAAAATGCGAATGATTGTATGTTGCGTCAAGCGAAGCAATATGCAGAAATGTCGAGGTTTAACTATTCTTCTGCTGGAGGTGAAACACAGGTCGGTAAGATTTATTATACCTTTATTTCGCAATAAGTTATTTTTTTAAAACGAACTTTTCAGCATCTAAAATCTTAACCTTTTTATTGGAAAGAATGTAGAATGGAAGTTCTCCGAAATCAATTACAGCGATTCTATTATTTGTTTTTAACAGATCTTCTAATTGCTTTTCAGTTGGAATAATTTTAAAAGTATCCTAATTTCCTATATTATTCAAAGAGAAAATTTAAAGAGGAGAAATTGATGATATGAATGACTTGATGATTTAAAGGGGGATATTATCTTTCATATTGGTTAAGAATTACAAATGGAAAATGCATCAGTTTTCTTTAT
>CAZOLZ010000066.1:0-8856 GCA_964580965.1 uncultured Flavobacteriales bacterium
TTTCTTTTTTGTTTTCTTTTTCTTTTCTTTTTCTTTTCTTTTTTGTTTTCTTTTTTGTTTTCTTTTTCTTTTCTTTTTCTTTTAATTGAAACTAATTAACTACTATTAAAAACCACTCTTTTTTCCACTCTTTTTGCACTCTTTTTTTTTCTTTTTTCTTTTTCACTGATGTGTGAAAATTTATATCCGGAAGTCGGATGTTTAAAGTTTTTTTCTTTTTCTTTTCTTTTTTGTTTTCTTTTTCTTTTCTTTTTCTTTTCTTTTTTGTTTTCTTTTTTGTTTTCTTTTTCTTTTCTTTTTCTTTTAATTGAAACTAATTAACTACTATTAAAAACCACTCTTTTTTCCACTCTTTTTGCACTCTTTTTTTTTTCTTTTTTCTTTTTCACTGATGGGTGAAAATTTATATCCGAAAGTCGGATGTTTAAAGATTTTTTTCTTTTTCTTTTCTTTAATTATTTTTATTAACCATAAACATATAGATTAATCTAATAATTATTATTATTGCAAGAAAGATTCCGATTGTTGATGTTGAAATTGATAATATTAATTTGTTTACATAATAAATCAGTTTACTATTTTTTTCATTGATTATGTTCTCAATATTTTCTTCGCTTTCGGTTAAGTGATCTGCATAAACAAAAAAATTTTCTTTTGTTTCATTAATCTTTTGTAAGTCAGCGACTTTTTCGATAATATTAACAGAACTCAATATTTGTTTATCATGTTTAAAATTGAGTGATGTTATATTTTCATATTGAAGATTAAAAGCTAACCGCGTGTACTTTTTATCTTCTTCTAAATAAGTTTTTGTTTTTCTTTTAATTAACAATTTTTTCGATTCTTTGAAATAAATTTGATCAATATGATTTTTACATGAAACTTTCTTTGAAGCGAGTTTGATTATTTTTTCTTGAGTCATAAAGCAATTTAATGTTCGGTTGTTTATTTTGATTTTAATTGGAAAATCTTTGTAGCAAAACTCAGATTCGGTAATTATTTCAATTTCGTCTATTTGTTTACACTGAGGAATAAATATGTTGCCTCTATTGCTGTAAAGAATCGCTTCATTGCCATTGTAATCAAAAAATTTGAAAAACTCATCATCCATTTTCGAGTATAAATTGATGAACGATTTGTACATTTGACATAACTTTTCATTTGTAAGTTGAACAATTTGCAAAAGTAAATTAGTTAGTCGGAAGTCTTTATAATCTATTTCTGATAATATTAGGCTGTCGATTACTTTTATTGATCTTTGAGCTTTTTCTAATTTGCCGCTTTTTTTATCAGTAGTTAAATATAATCCTTCGGCGGTTTCTATTGAAGAAATGTTATTACAAAGTTTTACATTTTTCATTGCTTGAAATACTTTGTTCTCATTCTTATTAAAATATAAGTTTCTTGTGTTTACTAAGAAAACTCTTTCAACAATTTTGAATGGACATTCATTTATAATATTGTCCCATATTAAAATAGAGTGTTTTATTTTACAATGGCCTGATTTTATATCACAATGATTTATTGTTTCGGTATTCATGTGAATAGGGCCATTTAAGTTTTCTCCAGTGATTGATTTTTTTTCAAGTTCGCATTCTTCAAAGGTTTGATTTATGCTGTGCATCCAATAATAATCCAAATTAACATATTTGTGTGAGTTTTCTGTTTCGCAATAATTTCCATTGCATATCATTCTATTACGGCCACATTTTTTTGTGTAAACCATTTCAATGCAATCTTCTTTTGTTAAGTGTTTTATTTCTGTTTCTTCTTCTCTAGTTTTTGTTCCAATGAAATCCATGTAAGTTGTAATAGTTATTTGTTTTTTAGTGCACAACCAACCAAAACCGTTTATAATCATATCATCTTTTATTAACACATTATAATATTGATCTTTTTGTTGTTTATTTTCTGTTTTGTATTGACATGATTCAGGTAAGTCCCAAATTGCTTTATGTTCATTAATTTCACAAAAATTAAATTTATCTTTTATTTTTAGTGCATTTGACGATTTCAAGCCAATAAGCAATATTAAAAATAATAATTGAATTATTTCTAATTTTTTGTATGTGTGTGTGTGTACTGTATGAACGGCTATATTCGCAGACTCAACTGGTTTTGTAATAGAGTTCCAGTATTCTTCTATGCATTCTAAACTATCAAAATTTTCTTCTGGTTCCCAAGTACATTCATCTTCAGAGTAATCAACCCATTTCACGTAATATTGAATTTTACCATGTCTGTAACGATGTTTTAATATTTTTTCGACATCATAATGTTCATTTTGATTAGTGTCAAATAGATCATCAGAAATAACTTTTATTCTTGATTTTGGGATTGATTGCTTTAACTCTTTTCCTTTTTCATTTCTTAGCCAGTAGTTTCCTTTTTCAGTAATTCCACTCACTTTAAAAATTCCAATATATTTAGGTTCTAATTTACGTTTTAATCCCAGTGATTTTATTGTAACTGTGTCGCCAATTTTTAACTGTTTTTCACACACATTTTCGCGTTTGTTTTGAATATCTATTTGTTTCAATTTATTTTTATCAATATTCTTTTCTGCTAATTTAGATGTGTTTTCTATTAGATTTTTAATTTCCAAAGAACGTTTTTCACTATCTCGGTGTGATTCGCTTTTATAATCGTCAAAATGATTCATTCTCCGACCAAACGTCAATTCAAACGGTGTAAATCCTGTAGAACTGTGTATTCTCGTACGATATGCAAGCAACACATATGGTAACCAATCGTTCCAGTTTGAAGGATTATCTTCTGCATGTTTACGAATGCATTTGATTATTGTTGAATTCAATCTTTCTGTAAGTCCGTTCGTTCTTGGGTGATATGGAGAAGTTACGCGATGCTCGATTCCACACACATCAGAAAGATCAGAGAACTCAGCGTTTACAAATTCTTTGCCCTGATCAGTTAATATCTCCTTTGGTGGTCCGAAAATCGATATGTAATGCCAGAACTTTTTCTTTATTTCTTGTTTGGTTTTAGAACGAATTGGCATCGCCCATGGATATTTAGTTGTAGAATTTGTGATAACAATGACTCCAATGTAACCTGATGTAGTAGAAGGCAATCCAAATACTAAGTCAAGTTGAATTCTATCATGCAAGCCAACAGTAGGAAGTGCCATTGCAAGTGATTCACTAGTAGGTTTTACTTCGTGTCTAATACAAGTTAAGCATCTATCAATATGATGTTTAATATCTTTAAACATATTTTTCCAATAATAGTTCATCTTCAATCTTTCGTATGTTGTTTGTGCTTGAAAATGACCTAACAAATGAGATCTGAGAATAATATGTTTTCTTTCTTCTACTGGAGGCACTACTAACCAAGTATCTTTATCTTTATATTTAATAATATCTTTTTCAATTTTAAAACGTTCTGCTTGTGCTCTAATACGCTTTATTTGTTTTTTAGTAGAAGTAGGCATGTGTTTACGATTTTTCAAGTAGTAAAGCAGATGATCGTCTTCATAAGGATCTAGCGTCTTCGATGATGTGTCTTCATCAATCGTTTGTTCATTTACTTCTTCAGTTAGTAGAACAGGTCTACTTAACGCATCTACGTTATTATGTTTTCTTCCAGGTCTATGAATTATCTTCATTCTATCTCCTTGTAATATATTAGCCCATCTTGCTAATCTTCCAACAGGTTCTGTAATAGACATCAACCAGAGTAATGCTCGATGATCAGTTACAACAGTGTACTCAGTACCATATAAATAATGTCGAAAATGTTTAACTGCCCAAACAACAGCTAAGCACTCTTTTTCTGTTATGCCGTAATGGACTTCAGCTCCTTTAAGCTTTCGTGAAGCATATGCTACAACGTAATCGTTTTCTTTATCATCTTTCTGTGCAAGGATTGCTCCAATTGCGTATCCGCTAGCATCAGTGTATAAAATGAACGGAATAGACAAATCTGGCTGTCTTAGAATAGGACGTGAAATAAGTTTGTTTTTCAGCTCATTAAACGCCTTTTCGCAATCTTCATTGAAATTCCACTCATTTTCCTTCTTTAGTAGATCTGTCAGCGGTGCTGTTATTTTGGAATAACCTTCAATGAATTTTCTGTAAAATCCAGTAAGTCCTAAAAATACTTGAATTTCTTTAATATTTCTAGGTTGTTTCATTTTAGAAACAGATAAGATTTTATCTTCATCCATTTCAACAGTATCACCTGTTATAACAAAACCTAATAACTTTATTTTCTGTGCAAACCAAACACATTTTTCTGGATTAATTCTAAGATTTGCATTTTTTAATAGTTTGAAAACCATGCTTAAATCCTCGAAATGTTGTTCAAATGAATTCGAATGCACAACAATATCGTCAATGTAGTTTTCAACGCATGAACAGTTTCCAAAAACTTGTTTCATTATTCGACTGAAATAAGAAGGTCCGTTTCGAACTCCAAAAGGCAATCTAAGACATTCGTAATGGCCATCTGGTGTAGAGAACGCGGTATATTTTATTGAATCTTCTTGAATTTTTATTTGCCAATATCCAGCTTTTAAATCGATTATTGAAAAGAATTTAGATCCTTTCAAACGATCAATCATGTCATCTATTCTGGGTAGTGGATGTACATCAGTGTGTGTAATTTTGTTCAATTTTCTATAATCTACGCAGAATCGATCACCACCGTCCTTTTTAGGAACAATGATTACAGGAAAAGAATAACTACTTGTGGATTCTCTTATTACGCCAGCTTTTAACATCTTATCAACTTCTTTTTTGATGCTGTTGCGTTCTGATTGTGATTTTCTATACGGCGGAATATAAATAGGCTCGTCCGACATAAGTTTCAATTTAAATTCATCAATGTTACAAATGCCTATTTCATCGTATGAATAAGCAAATGCAGATCGATTATCTTTTATCCAACTTCTTATTTGTTGTGTTTTCTCTTCTCCTAAAGATTCTTCATCAGGAATTACGGCTTTGAGTTCTTCTACTTCCCAAGAATCTTCTTCTAAGCTGTCTTCTTTTTCGAAGTGTTCTGACAAATAAATGTTTTCAATCTCTTCTTCAACTTCTGTATTTTCGGGTAATATGAGTGTGCCCTCATATGGATTAACAGTTGCTTTATTATGTACTAACCAGTCCAATCCTAGCAAAACATCAATTTTATCATTCTCCATAACAACAAATTTCATCTTACTATATCTGTTTTCAATAATAACATCTAATGGAACGGTAATTAATCCTTTTATTGTTTTACCATTTGCTAACCGTATTTCTGTTGTTTTCTTTGAAAATTCTACATTATTTTTTTCTGCCATTCTTTTAGACATTATTGAAACAGTTGCGCCAGTATCAATAACACATTGCAAAAGTTTTCCATCTATCTTAGCTTGGACTGACATTAGCTTTTGATTTCCTTTTACATTAACTGTGTTTATCATGTATTGATCTGATGACGTTGAGGTAAGTTTTTTCTTATTATCTCCTGTTCTTACTGCGGTTTTACGGAATTCTAAAGCCATACTAGCAGTTTTCGGTTCAATTCTCTTAGTACATTCGTTTGCGTAATGACCTTTTCCTTTACATTTGTAACAAGTAATACCATATTGTTTATCAGTATTCTCTTTTGGTTTTTCATAAGTTGGCTTATAAGTTGGCTTATAAGTTGGCCTCTCTATTTGTTTTAAGTTCTGTTGAGGTCTAAATCTATTAATTTCTTTTCTGAAGTTGTTTGTCTTCATATTGTTTCTATCAGCATAAATTGCTTCTCTTCTATACTGACAACTTTTGTAGTACGTTTCATTCTTTATAGCAAGGTCTTTTGCAATGTCTATAAATCTTGGTTCATCAAATGCAACTCTTTCCGATAATTCACTACGCAATCCTGCTATGAAATATTGTACTTGATCTACTTCTGACATTGCTTGAATCTGACAACAAAGTGTGTCAAACTCGTCAATATAATCTGCAACAGATCCAGTCTGTCTCAATTCTCTTAGTTTCGTTCGCAACAATGTTTGCAAGTTTTGAGGCTGGTATCTGTCATAAAATTTCTCTTTAAAAGTTCTATAAGTAATATGTGTGTTTGAACGACTTTCTAAGTTCCTGAAAAATAATAAAGCAGAATCTTTTATTAAAGAAATACATGTCATTAATTTCTCATTCTCTGACACTCTGAATTGTTTAAAATACAATTCCATCTTGTAGAACCAGGTATCTACATTTTCTTTTGATTTGCCACTAAAGGCGTGTAAAAATTTTCTAGCATCTAGTTTTTCTTCTCTTGAATATCTTTGTTGATTTACTTCTTCAGGTGTACTATATCTTACTGACGAGGTAATCGGTGGTCTAAACGAACTGATATCATCAATTTGATCTCTATGTATTCTCCTAGGCATATTGTTCTGATATTGATGAAAATCATTCGCTAGTCCATATCTTCTTGTATTTAAAGCTTCTGCTTCTTCATTTCTTGGCATGTTTATCATACTATATCTTTGATTTCTGTTATTATTTCTGTCATAACCGTACATTCTTTGATTATTTTGTGGTTCTCTTGCTTCGTTTTCGTAAATATTATCATCATACGATAATAATTCATTTTCATTTCTTTCGGGAATTATTTCTCTCCCATCTTGATCTAAGTCAATAATTGATGGTGGCCTAGGCATTCTATTGTTTTCCTGGTGTTCATTGAGGCTATCATTTTCTAACACTTCAATGTCATTGTTTTCTGCTCTATTTCTTTCTCTATTATTTTCTCTATTATTTTCTCTAGCTGCGAGGTATTCTCTTCCCAGCTGTTCTTCTCTTCTAAGTGCTTCTAAACGTTGCTGTTCAGCTTCGTTTGCTCTTCTTAATGCTTCATGTCTCTGTCTTTGAGCTTCATCGGCTCTTCTTTGTGCTTCTGCACGTTGTCTTTCGGTTTCCATAAGTCTTTGCTCTATTGTATGGTAATTATTTTGCATGTTTCTCACGCGATTATTTAGCTCTGCATTGGATCTCTCAAGTCTATTTATGAATGATTGTGATGCATTCAAACCAATTCTATCTCGGTTTACATCCAATGATCTGTTTCGTCTCTGCAGAGACGCATGACTTGCTTCATCTGTAAAGATATCATTATCTCTTAGATTGTTTCCAATGTTTGGTCCTCCTGCGTTGGATTCCCGTGGCTTAATTGGTTCCATACCTAAAAATCTTCTTATTTGGCTCATTTTACTCTATTATCTCTTTTTTTTCTATGTGTTTACCTGAACTAATACTTAATTCTAGATTACTTTCACTCACTGAAAATTCTCTATCAAACACTAATTTGGATCTTAAATCTAAATTCTATAGATTTTTCTAAGCTGCTACCACTTGTTAACTTAAGACCTATTCTGTGAATAAATATTAAGTTAATTTCTAAAAC
Source organism: uncultured Flavobacteriales bacterium (assembly GCA_964580965.1). Lineage (GTDB taxonomy): Bacteria > Bacteroidota > Bacteroidia > Flavobacteriales_D > Crocinitomicaceae > CAIUKX01. The sequence continues at coordinate 7,402 of CAZOLZ010000066.1, forward strand.
TAATTATTTTTATTTTCTGAACGAAGCTAATTGGCTAATCTTTTTACTTAAGATTTTCTTAACTTATCTTAACAAAGTTAATTGATTATTTTATAATCCTATTTCTTATGTTTTTCCTTAACTTATGCGAAAGACTTAAAAATAAAATAAAAGATTTGTAAGTTATTTTTACTAAATTTTATTGTTAAAACTAATCTAAAAATGAGCGTAATTTTTGAGTAAAAACTCAACTGAATTTATACTCAAAAATTTATTAATAAACAAAAACTAATAAAGTTCAAATTAACAAAAAGTAAGAAAATCTATATTAAAGTAAACAAAACATGAAAAGAAATTAATTAACTGAACCATTAAAATAAATAACATTAATTGATCCAGATAATTTATTTAAGTTCAATTCAATGTAAATAATAAACATAAAGAAAGATTAAAATCTAAAAAGAAAATTAATTAAGTGATCCATAATAAACAATAACAAAAACAAAGAAAGAGCAAACAAATAATAAACATTAAAAATCAATAACAAATAATAATTCTGAAATAAAGTTGATTTTTGACTTGCCGCTTTATTGATTGTAACAAGTGCCGCCCTCTTATTTTAGCGCACCGAGCTAAATTGATTTTAATTTTATTCTTCTCTTCTTCGCTTGACTGGTAATCTCAGATTTTTTTCTATAAAAATCACTTCTTCTTCATTTTGCTCGATTTCCATTTGCTGAATTTCCTCTCTGACTCTTTTAACTGGTAACCGCAAAATTTTTTCTATGAAAATTATTTCTTCTTCATTTTCTGGGTTTTCTTGGTCTGTCATCCAATGAGAATTTTCCTCAATTTCTATTGGCCGATGTGTGATCCAATGATAATTTTCCTGCATTCCTATTGGCTCCCCGTTTTCGTTAATTTCTATAATTGAATTTTCTTCTTCATCCATTGCTTCAAGTTCGTTTATCGGTGTGGGCGAGTAAGGCTCGTATGACGGTGAATTTGTTGACATATAAGGAGAATACGGCTCTTCAATATCTTGTTCTATTGTCGGCTCATATGAAGGTGAGTTAGGCGATGATGATGGCTCATAAGGTAAATTTTCTTGTTCTTCATACTCTGGCTCGTGTGACGGTGAATAAGGCATTGGTGAGTATTCATACCCGTATGGCGATTCCGGTGAATAGTCAGGCACCGTTGAAAATGATGTGTCATTGTCCAAGTAATATTCAGGCACTTCTGTTTCTTCTGATTCAATGTTGCTTCTTAATTCAATTACCTCTTCGACTTCATCAACATGTTCGATCGGATTTTTTAAGTATGCGCAGTTTCACATTCTATTGAATTTGATTAAATTAACTTGAACTGTTTGATTGAATTAACTTGAAATTTTGGTTGAATTGAATTCGAATTGTTTGATTTGCTTTGATTGCTTTAATTGTTTTTTGATTTGATTGATAATTGATAATTAAT
>CAZOLZ010000067.1:0-8733 GCA_964580965.1 uncultured Flavobacteriales bacterium
GGAAACCAGCGATTAATCATTTCGACTTTCGATTTATCATCATCTTTCTTGTATTGCTCTGTAGTCGATAACCATTTATGACCAGCCAATAATTGAACGTCTTCAATCGGTTTTTTATCTTCGTTTATCCAATTTGTTATTACTGACTTTCTTATTGTGTTAGCGTTAAGGTTTCTGCTTCTATACAAAGACTTTAACGGTCTTAACATTCGATTCAATGAATCAACGCTCATTGGCTCTCCTAACTTGCCTATAAAGAGCTTATTTGAGTCCGCTTTCGTCTTTTTTCGGTCAATCTCAATGTACTTGAATAGCAATAGGATTTGCGGTGCTTTAAGCTCAAGTGTTCTTCGCGTTAGTCGTGGTGTAGATTTAACATAGACCATTCCATTCTCTGTATCAACGTCGGAGACTTTTAAATCAACAATGTTAGCAGGACTTAAACCCTGATAAATCAAAAGTGAAATAATGGCTTTGTTTCTGTTTTTTAGTTCTTCATATCGAGACTTTCTCTCCATTAGTTTTTCGAGCTCTTCTGAAGAGAAAAGGTCTTGAAATTGAATCTGTTGTTTCTTTCTTTTGATAATAAGTTGCCTGCATGGATGGTCTTCTCTTTCATCTATGAAAATCAAATAATCAAAATACCTTTTGAGTGCTGCAACCACTCGCGATGAATCAATCTTTTGCTGACTAATGTAATTGAGAATGTCATTATAATTGCTTTTGTTCTTTGATCTGCTATGCAAAAGAAAATGATCTACAGCTCGCTGATAACTTTTAGTCGTTTGCTCCGTGTAGAACTGTCTAAGATAGGTGTAAAAATTCATGTGGTTTAATTAAATAGGTTTGATTGACGTTTTCTTCTGATCGCGTATAAGTGAGAGGTGTCAATATGTGAATGACCTAGAAAGGATTTAATAAAATAAATGTCTGCTCCATTTTCCGCCAAATGTGTTGCTATTGAATGACGGAGGCTATGAAGGGTTATTCGTCTTTCGATTAACGCTGACCGATTGGATCTGCTGATGATTGTTTTCAGAATCCGATACAATACACCTCCTTTCATGCGATTGCCTCTAGTACTGATAAAAAATGCTTTCTTGTAATCATCATTTCTCATGTTTTCGGAGCGTTCTTCATTAATGTAAGCCCTGAAATCATCAATTACTTTTTGCGACATTGGGACAACTCTTCGTTTATCGTTTTTTCCAGACCTTACCACTAAAGTTCCATCTCTTAAATTAACGTCTTGAATGTTCAGTGCTGCAATTTCTGATCGTCTAAGGCCGCATCCGTAAGCAGCAGACAAAAGCGCTGCCTCTTGTTTGTTTTTTGTTAGACCGTAGAGGTGTTTAACTTCTTCAATCGAGAGCACTTCTCTGTGATTATAATTGCCTCTAAGGTACTTTGGAAGCATCGGAAGTGATTTTGCCTTTCCGCTGTCTAAAATAAGCTCAAATAGCAGCTTTATCGCGAATAAATGATGATTGATGGTATTGTCTGAAAGTGTTCCTTTTCGCCTGCTAGGACGCTCAATTAAATAAGCATAATAAGCGGTCAGTTGGTCGCGATTAAACGTTAGCTGTGAAACACTGTTTTGCTCCATGAAAAGCAAAAACTCTTCTACAGCTTTTTGATACATATTTCCTTGACCTGTTTTATACTTTTTCATTTCAATGAACTTTATGTAATACTCGAAAATCCAGTTGAATTCGGATGATTTAAATTGGTTTTTTTTCATATTGAGAATATTATGGGACGCAAGTATCCTTTTGTAGTGTTTGCAATGGTTTGAAGTGTCCCATAAAGGAATGGGACGATTCTAGGACACCTGTTATAGTTGACTTAATAAATTTGATTTAATCTGATCACGACTTTGCTCGAAGGAATCCCACCAAGAAATCTTGTATTGATACCCTTTGTTTAAACTTCCCTTAACTATAGTTATGTATTCGTATGCGAGCAGTTGTTTAAGCTGTCTGTGACAATGTGATTTTGAAAGGTTGAGTCCTTGCCTTATTTCCCGTTGAGTGAAGCTTTTGTTCGTCCTGTCTTTTTGCTTATCTCGCTCAAGTAGATAGGTTTTAAGGTCTTCATAAAATCCTCGAAGAGATCCTTCTAATTCATCGACCTTTAACCAAATACTATCAAAGAATAAATCAATAGCGGATTTTACATCTTCCTTCGTTGCAATAACCCTTCCCTCACTATCCGATTTGCGTTGGTACTGATGAATAAAGGCAATCAGGCAAACAAAGTCTTGAAATTGCTTGTTGAGCCTTCTTAACATCTTCGCTTCAAGTGGGAGATTGATTCTTCCCGCGTATGGATTAACGATCTTAACGTCCTTTAGCATCCTCACCAAATTGGAGAGTTCGAGTTTTGCTTTTTTTATTTCTGCGGTATCAATCAGTCCTTGATTCACTTCGTTTTGAAAAGCAATAATTCTTGCCGTTTGCTCAATTGACTCATCCACTTTGAGCAGAATCGATCGGGATTCATTATCGGTGTAAATCCTTTTTGTTGTTGCGCCCATAGAGCTAAAATGCGCCTCTACCGTTTGCGTTTTGGACGTTAGGTTGCCAAACTTATCCTTGTAGGTTATAGAACTGCTTAAACTACCTAGGGACTGCAACTCTCTGAGTGCATAGAGGGCTTCTTCATCCAGTCCGTCAAAATCTTGAATCAATACTAGTTTATTTTCCAGCTCGCCTTTTCGGTAGTGATAAAATGATTTGCTGGTAACCCTAGAAAATGAGATCACTTCTTCAGCGGGGAGACAGTCCGCAATCGCATTAATTAGGTGTGATTTACCACTGCCTGACGAGGAATTAACAAGCGCGTGCAAAGGATACTTCGTTTTATAACTAATCGCCACTATAAAAAGGAGTAATCGATTTTTAACTTCTCCTACAATCCCAGATTCACCTAACATTCTTCCAAGGTTATTTAATAGGTTCTTTTGAGAGAGCAGGGCTATCGCTTCTTTTTCTTTGGTGATTGAAATTTTATAAACCTTCTTTATTTGCGAGCTGTATTCCTGATCGAAGATAGCCTCGCGATGTGCTTCCAGAAGATCCGTTAAAGCAATCAAATCTTTTTCCAGTTCGACGGGATTAAAATCCTCCTTTTCACTCAGACTTAAGCAGTGTTTTTGTATTTGATTGTAATCGTATAAGTCAAGTTTTAACCGCTGCTTTTTCTTCGGTGGAGCGATCAGATGAACGCTCACTTTTAATGACGATAAGTCCATTGGTAGACGCCCCATTATCGAAAATAAACCGCTATTTCCATCATAGGTCATTTTATGCTCATGCACGATGTTTAATGTCTGTTTCATTTTCATAGGTTTTGATAAATGTTTTGGATTTCTTTTTCTCGAATACCGAGGTATATTTTAGTAATGCGTACCGATGAATGGTTGAATAATTCTGAGAGCATGAACAAGCTTTTTTCGCTGTGATTGTTTTGATTCCAGACTCTTCTTCCAAGCGTTTTTCGCATGAAGTGAGAAGAGTAATTTCCCTTGATACCGTAATGATCGAAAAGTTGTTTTAATCGTTTGTTTACATATTGCACGCTGATTGATTTTGTGCCGTATCGGTTAACAAAAACAAGCGCCGTTTCTGGTTGATTTTGATAAGTGTTTTGAATCACTTCTTTTAACTGATGATTAAGTTCAATGCAGCGAAGTTTTCCTGTTTTCTGCTCCTTGATCTCAATTCTTCCAGATAAAAGGTCTTCCCATCGGAGTTTTAAAATGTCTGAAATCCGAAGACCTGTATAACAGCCTATAGCAATCAATAATTGAAAGCGGTATTCGTTATCCCGTCCGAGTTGATGAATTAATAATTGAAATCGTTCCCATTCTAAAAAGTCCGATTTTGTGCGTTGTCCTTTTAATGACATAATGTTCAAGTTTTGTCGGGTTGGTTTCACTTTTAGAGATTAGTGAAACATAGAAACCTATTGTTAATAATGCTTTTGAAATTTGTTTTTGATTTTGGTTTCACTTTCGACTGGAAATAGCCGTTTTTGAAACCTATCTGGTATAAGAGGGATTTATGGACTCATAACTCATTTATTGTTCTACAAGCCCCTGAAGTAGATGTGATTAAAAATAAAAAGAGCGTGGGGCTGATAGCTTATTCAGAAGAGAGGTATCGCCAAACACCATAACCCAAAATAAGCGTCCCCACGCAAAGCGTGTGACGTCTGTCTTACCTTGTTCTCTGGGCTGATTCAATTGGCGATTTTCTCTTCCAAGAACAATGCTAAACGCATCTTTATAATATGTTTATTTATCTATTTTCTCTTATTTCAATCGTTACATTTTGTATCGCTAATTTAAGTCCATTTGGTCAAAAGAAGAATTTCTGGGTATATTTATTTGTTCATTTATAACCTAAATACTTATGGAATATACAGGAGGAATAAATTTATTCACGGCTCATTTTGTTATTGGATGCAAGGAATCTGAAAAACGGTTTACTAAAACCGAAACACCTGAAATTGCTGCCTTTCATGACTGGATCGATTTTAAAACAAATGATTGGGGTATGGCAAAGTACCGCCCTGAAAGAACACAGTATGTTTGTTTTCTAAGAATAATAGATCTTGAGGATTTTTCGGAAATATTGAAAGACTACGCAAAAATCTATAAAGAGAAATTTCCTTATGCCACAAAGGATGATTTCATTGAACATACCTTTTCTCAAACGATTCATGACTTAGAAAAAATTATCTCAAGAGAATATACTTGGATAGGTGGCACTCCAACCAATCATGAGTATTCATACTACTACTATTTTGATAATAAAATGCAAGAGTTCCTAGATTTCGCGATCCCTGAGGAAGATGAAATTGAACATTACATTCAATATTATAAAAGGGTTCTTCGAATTATCAGTGATTTCGATTATGATAAATTTGTCCCGAATCAAAACTTGTTAGATAATGATACTAATAGAAATAAAGAGCCTGATTTATTTGTTGAATCTCACGTGAATACTGTATACAAGGCAATAATCAATTTCGCGAATGAAAAAGAAGGTACGCCAATAGAAGGAGGCTATTTGTTAATGATGAGAATATGGTTTTTTCTTAACTCAGAAAGCGCCACTTTCAACGGGAAAGAGATTCCAAAGTCAGCAAGATCGCTAAAAGTCAATGAAGGGAAAGTCTTTAAAGTCAATGTAGACCAACTCTCAAAATTTCATAGTGCCGAAATTGATTGCGATGGAATTAAGGATGGCATTAACCTAACCGAAATTGATTTCATAGAGGAAATTTCAGATTGGATTATTAATCTTTTGAATCAAAACAAAATTAACGGTGCACACAAAAAAAGGAAGTTTCACGAGTTTTTGAAATTCCTTGAGCAGAAAAGAAATGAGTCGCTCGGTTCAAATAATGGAGATCAACAGAAAATTGATGATACCATTGAAAGTAAGGAGGATGAAGCGAACTTCATTTCATACTTGAAACATTCCCAGCCAGAGAAAGTGGCAAAAATTTGTTTGGAATTATTTTCTAAAAATAAGAGCTGTGCGATAATGGTATGTGTCTTAAGCAAATTAGAATTGATCGAAATTGCGAAAACCCAACGAAAACAGTTGTTTATTGCCTGGTATAAGTATGCAAATCTTAAGTTGCCAAAGGGTAATAATTTTTGGGGAGTCAATAAGTTTCTCGATTTAGGAAATGAAGCATACCTTTTTAACGATCGAACTGATGTTCAGTTTTCGCAATTAGAAACGAAATTTCAGAAAGAACTTCAAAAAATCTCATTTAGTTGATAAAGTTGTCCACAGTTGTAGACAACCTATCATTCGTTTCCTAAACCTAAATTTCTACAGAACTTTGTTTCAACGCTTCACTCGGAAGCTTGGCTACAGATGTAGTCTTTGTTCAATTTAATTCTTTAAAAATGACAAAGATTAAAAGAATGTTAGGTGGAAATGACGCAGCCTATTTGAAATGGGTCAACGATTTATTAACCCACAAAAAAAGGCTGAAAAATGACTAGCAATAACAATCGCCAAACAAGTTCCAACCTTAGTTCTTTGCAAAACAAAGGTAACGAAAATTACAGAAATCAACTGGTAATCATCCGTGATTTTCTAAAGAAAAATACCGCAACGCGGTACATGATTGCGATAAAAACAGGAATTCCAATTCAAAGTGTTTGTTACAGGGTTGCTGCTCTATTTGAGAGCGATCGCGTCGCTGTGGTTAAGATAGACCACTGCCAAATCTCAGGTTATTATGCGGAGTATCTTACAACAGATCCAGAGCAGTTTCCTGATAATTTACAAACCAAGCTAAACTTTGAGTAATGGAGTTTAAAAAAGTATTTACCAATGAAATAAAAGAAATAGCAGGAAACCTGTCATCTCTAATTGAAAAAGCAAAAGTAGATCCATACAAACCTATTCAGGAGCCACCAGCGATACTTTCTATCGCGGGGGTTCCCCTTGGTTCATTTGGTAACTTTTCATGCGTTACGGGAAAGCCTAAAAGCCGAAAGACATTCTTTTTAAGTTTGCTTTGTGCGGCTGTATTGGATGAGCAGAACATCTTCCCACAAATGGAGTCTATGCTCAAAGGAAGGAAGGTCATTCATTTTGATACCGAGCAATCGCGTTATCATACGCACGCAGTCGCAAGACGTGTCATTGATCTGGTTAATAAACCCGAGAAGACGGGTAATTATGAAATGTATTGTCTTCGTCCTGTAGCTGATAAGAATCTCGAAATTATTGAATCGGTTATCAAAGCAACCGATAATCTCGGTCTAGTGATTATCGATGGGGTTGCGGATTTAATCAACGGATACAACGATGAAGAGCAGGCGTCGATGATCGTGAAAAAGCTACTCAAGTGGACAGCAGAAAAAGATATTCATCTTATTACGGTTATCCATCAGAATAAAGCTGATCGTTACGCTAAAGGACACCTAGGTAGTTACATTCTACAAAAAGCTGAGACCGTGCTCGAAGTAAAGCGCGAGAATAATCCTGCAATCTCAACTGTCACTCCTACGCATTCAAGAGGAAGAGACATTGAACCATTCAGCTTTTCAATTGATGAAAATGGGCTGCCGTTTATTGTCGATGATACAGGTAAGCCAACAATCAAAAAGAATCCTCATGATTATGACCTGAAAGAGAACCGAGAACTCATTGAAGCCGTATTTGAAGGTTATTCGGAACTATCATGGCGTTCGCTTTCTTACGGCTTAATAGAAGCCATAAAAACGCGCTACAATGTTTCGATCGGTCAGAATAAAATCAGGGACTGGATTGGTTATTTCAAGGATCAGAATATGATCTTTCAAAAGGTTGAAAAAGGTGCTTATTTCTTAAAATCTTGAAAATAGGCGTTAACACACCTCTAACCCATACTGGACGGGAGGTTTAATGGAGGTGGGATGGTGTGTTAGTACCCTTATAGAGGGTACGTAACACATCCCACCAAACCTAACACATCAATTTAACCTACTTTGACATGACATTTACACTTGAAAAATACAACGGACAAAAATCGAGATTTACTTGTCCAAGCTGCCTAAAGAAAAAATCGTTTACTCGATACATCAATCATGAAACAGGAGAATATTTATCTGAAATTGTCGGACGCTGCAATCGAGAAATCAAATGCGGCTATCACTACAAGCCAAAAGATTACTTTTTGGATCATCCGTTTGAAAATCGACCTACAAATTCAACACATTGTTTTAAACCCGTTAAACGTGACATTAATTTCATAGAGTATGATTTATTCAATCAATACCAAAAGTCGCTTAAATCGAATCTAACAACGTTCCTTGAGGATCATTTTAGTGCTTCCAAGGTTGATTGGCTAATTCATCGTTATTATCTCACTCGATCGGATTATTGGAATGGTGCAACAGTATTCTGGCAAGTTGATAGTTGCGGTAAAATCAGATCAGGAAAAGTAATGCTGTATGATCCAAATTCTGGAAAGCGCGTGAAGGAGCCTTTTAATCACATTACATGGGTGCATTCGGTTGAGAATTTATATGATTTCAATCTTCAGCAGTGCTTCTTTGGTGAGCACCTACTATCAGAGCAAAAACCCATTGGGATAGTTGAAAGTGAAAAGACAGCCTTAATCGCTGCTGGTTGTTATCCTGAATTGATTTGGCTTGCCTCTGGAAGTTTAAGCAATCTCACCAAGGAAAAATGCAAACCTCTTTTAGGTAGAAATGTCACTCTATTTCCCGATAAAGGTTGTTTGCAAAATTGGCAACAAAAAGCTGCGGGTCTTGGTTTCAATATTTCAACGACTTTAGAGCAATCAGAAGCTAAAGCAGGAAGCGACATTGCCGATTATTTATTCTGAAACCTAACTCTTTAAGAAATGTTATCAAAAACAGTTCTATTTCGTTGTTTTTCAGTTTGATAAAAGATGGTTTTTTCGTATCTTTAAGTATGCCTAAACCATCCTCTTTTCCCTCGTTTCTAGATGAAGTTAACAACGTTTCAATCACTGATCTTCGCAAATGGGGATACCTCAATGAAGGTTCGTTAAAATCAGGAACCGTTACTTGGAGTCGATTCGGTGAAGTTACCTCGAGTATTGGAATCAAAGTCGATTACATTGGTGTGCCTTTTTTAGAACTTGACTACAAATGGTGCGACAAAGAAATTAATTACCGCGTCTACCTTGTTTCTGTGCCGTCTAACCTCGGAAAAGGTGAAGTATTAT
>CAZOLZ010000068.1:0-8722 GCA_964580965.1 uncultured Flavobacteriales bacterium
TAATTTTTTCAAAATCTTTTGAAAGATTTTTTCTTAATTCAACATCAAAACCATTTGCAATAATTCCAGTACATAAAAAATATTTTTCCTCAGTCATGACGCCAACCAAAATTTCCTTAAGTAGAGAAAAATCATTTGAATACCCATTGACATAACCTAAAACTACCATGACAAAACTATGATATTCTTTAATTTTAAAAATTGGTCCATTCTCCCCTCTGACAACTAATCCTTCCTGGCTTGAATCAATTATATTTTTAATAAAATATTCTTCAATCTCTTTTCTTGATGAAAGTTCAAACTCATTCAAATAGTATATTTTTCCATCAGACTTAAAATCTAATCAATGAATATATTAGAATTTGATTTAATTAAATTAATACCTCCCAAACAAATCGTATCTAAATTATCTAGTTTGCTAAGTCCATTAAAATCTGAAATTTGTAATTCAATATCATAATTTGCTTTGGATAAAAGTGAAAATTTCTCCAATAAAGAACAATTTTTAACATTTTCAAGAATCATATTAGATTCATTTGATGATATATTTAAAAATTTCAATTTATTACAGAATGATAGTCCTTCAAAAGAAAAAGAAGCTGAAATATTATTATCTGCTCTTATTTCTAAATCTTCTAGATCTAATAAAAATTTAAGTGAATTAATATTATTTGTTTTACCTTTTGAATTGTAATCACCATTCAATGATAATTTCAGCTTTTTAATTTTCGTACATTTCTTTAAAAAGTCAATATTTTCAACTTGAGACACATTGATTTCTAACTCCTCCAACTCAGATAAGTGTTCAAAAGCTTTAAGGCTTCCGTCTATGTCAGATAGCCAACCAAGTTCTAAAAACTTTATTTGTGGTAGGTTTTTGAGCCAAATTAAGGAATAATTAGAATCAATTATCTTTAATTTTTGGATCGACGAATTTTTTAAAGCAGCATTAACATTATTTGTGTTTAAATCAAATGCGCTCAAATCAATAGCGAACTGATTTAAAGAAGTTAGTTTTTCAATTGGCGGAATTGGATATTTAAATTCATAAGATCTACTGAATAGCATATTTGTTTTAAAACTTGTAATATTATCACGCCTTAAGGAATCGTGAATTTGTGCTTCTTCCGGACAATGATAAATCAATAAATAAAAGGCGTAATTCAAATATGGTTGAGCTGGACCAGAGCCGGTAAAAAATTTATTTGTAACAAAGTTCAAGCTACCATCATTAATTATCTCACAATCAGTTAGCAGAGTTTCATAAAATTCAATGATGTTAATTGACCTCAATAATTCAATTCCCATATCAACTTTATCAAAATCTCTTGTTTGTAGTAAAGACTTAATTTTACTAAAGGTTTTTTTATCTTCAGATTTTAATTTCTTATTTGTTACTGATGTCTTTTTTGCATCAAAAGGAAAAATTTTATCTATGAATAGTGATTCATTTGTAATTTTATTTTCTGAATTATTAATGAACTCCTCAATAAAACAATCTATATCAATAATTCTTACTCCTAATTCATCAGCAAGAATCTTTTTTTTGGGCCCTATTTTAGAACCACCTAAAATTAAAAATGTATTAGAAGTTACAGATGATGATGGCTTTCCCCCTTTGCTTGAAATTAATTCTTTTAATTCGTTACGTGAATAGTTGTCAAAAACTCCTGTCACGACAACCGATTTATTCTCTAGTGAAAGTATATCAGAGTTTATTTCTGACGATTCTTTTATCAACATCATATCTAAAGGTCTATTACATTCCTCCACGCTAGTATTTACTGAAAAGAATGAATTGTTTGCTGAAGCTGTATAAAACTCCCCTGTTAACTTCCCTTCTCTTATATCAATTAAAAATGAAAAACTACCATCAGGGAATAATCCTTCTTGATCTCCAACTGATTCTACTATTTCATAAAGAGATATCATATTTTTTGGTCTGTAATGGGATGCATATTTATGAACTAAAACTTGACCGGAAAAAACATCTTCTTTGTAATAAAATTTTCCATCTTCAGAATTATAACTAATTGATTTAGCAAATAAACAAAGACCTTTTTTAACATAATTATTTCCCTTTTGATCATAAAAACCAATTATTTTATCGAATTCATCATCAACATATTTGTACTCTAACATTGTAGAGCCAATATTAACAAAAGATTTTAAAGCGTTATCGAAAATTTGATCAGAAGACTTAGCATTAAAATAAAAACACTTGCTCGATCCGTGTTTTAAGCCGTCAACCATTTCATAATCTTCACCAACTACTCGTTTATTTGAAAATGGTATTGTTGTAGTATAATACATTATACCATTAAATGGTTCTCCCATATAATGTGAAACAATACCAATATCAGTTATATCATTTCCATTCACAGTCTTAAAACCTTCTTCTTCTTTTTGAATTTCACTTGAGTTTATAGATTCTATATTCAAACTGCTTCTCCAATATGGAGATATATTTAATATTTTTAAATTATTTGGCCGTGTAATACCATTAATACTATGAATATTAGCATTGATGGAATAAGGAAATCCACCATCAATTTTTAAATCTGTAAGTTCGGTACATGAATTTAGTTCAGATAAATCATAATTATTACAAGTGTCTGTAAATTTCAAACAAAGCTTTTTTAAATTTTTACATTTACCAATGTGTGAAATTCTAAAATCTTGTTCAATAAGGCCAATATTTAATTCTTTTAAATTTTGTAAATATGATATGGCTTCAATATTTTTAATTTTTAATTTTGAGCCATAAGAGGAGCCACTTAGTTCTAGTGTTAGTTTCTCTAATTTTTTACAACTTGATAGAAAATTAATATTTTCTAGCTTCCCTCCTGAATTTAAATTTAGGCATTTCAAATTAACAAGACTTTGAAAACTATCAAGATCGCTGATGGTATCATTTGAGTATGAGCTCATGTATAAATCTAAATATTCCAATTGAGGCATTTCTGATAAAAATTTTAAAGACCCTTCGAAATCATTACATATTAATTTTGTTATGCTTTTGTTTATGAATAAACTAGAATCAAATCTGTTAGGATTACTTATCTTAAGCTCTTTCAGATGAATAAAGCGACTCAAATCAGGTGTTTTGTGATAACTGTAATCATGTTTAAAAGATATTGATGTTAAATCAATTTCGTTGATATTTTTATTTCTAATGGAATCATCAATTCTAATATTATCATCTTCAGGGACATTGGCAATAATTCTTAACAAGGCATAATTTAAGAACGGTTGGGCTGGACCATTACCAGTAAATAGTTTATTTGTAACGAGCTTAGTTATTTTATCATTATAGTTATCTAGAGTGATTTCTAATTTACATCCATCAAGCAAAGAGTTATAAATACTAGCTTTATTCAATGAAATTAATAGTTCAACCCCAAGGTCAATCTTTTCATTATCTCTTGAGATAATTAACTTTTTAATTTTTGAAAAAGTCTTCTTATCGTCAGTTGATAAATTAGCAGTAGAAGTATCAACCTTTCTTTCTTTAGGTTTTAAATTCAAAAATGGATTATATTCTTTGATGTTAAATGAACTAGCTCCTTTAAACATAGTTCTTGATTTTGGTAATTTTTCATTTAATTTCCAATTTCTTAAATTTTGATTAAATGAGATTGCATCTTGAAATAACCCTTTCATTTGAATTACATTACTAACATCCCAACCACTTATATCCTGATTAAATGATGTGGCACCCATAAACATTTCTGACATATTTATCACACTACTTACGTCCCAACTGCTTATATCTTGATTAAAAGCAATAGCTTCTCTAAACATGTTTTTCATGCTCGAAATACCAGAATTATCATTAGACTGGCTCGATGTGGGTTTTAACTTCCAATTTCCGATAGGAGAATTAAATGATGTAGCCCCATAAAACATATCCTCAACCCAGGAAAGTGAGCTAATATTCCATCCATTAAGATCTTGATTAAAAACAGTAGCTTCTCTAAACATACCACCCATATTACCTACTTTACTAACATTCCAATTCCCAATTGGTTGATTAAAAGCTGTAGCTTCTCTAAACATATTTTCCATGCTTTCTACATTACTTACATCCCAATTTTCAATGGGCTGATTAAAAGATGTGGGATTATTTTTTACTGTATTTTCTGTTGAATATGTTTCAACTAAAGCGTCTTTTCTACCACCACTAAACATATGAACCATAGTTGTTACATTGCTAACATTCCAATTGCTTATATCTTGATTAAAAGATGTAGCACCACTAAACATATAATCCATGTTTTCTACATTTCCCACATTCCAATTACCAATAGGTTGATTAAAAGATGATGAACCTGCCCTGCGATATTCATAAGAACCTACAAATGCCTTTATACCAATTGCTTCTGTATCACTAAACATTCCACACATATTTTTTACATTACTCACATTCCAATTTCCAATAGATTGATTAAAGGATACGGCACCACTAAACATATGAGACATATTTTCTACATTACTTACATCCCAAGTACTAATATCCTGATTAAATGATGTGGCACCCATGAACATTTCTGACATATTCTTTACATTGCTAACATCCCAGTTGCTGATATCCTGATTAAAATATGTTTTCCCAATGTGGTAGCTTCCTACATACTTTGAGCTTTTAAACATTCCATGCATTGATTCTACCATACTTGTATCCCAATTGCTGATATCCTGATTAAATTCTGGCCATCCGCAAAACACCTCCTCCATTGTTAAAACATTACTAGTATCCCAATTGGTAAGGTCTTCACTATAGTCTGAAGGAACAGCAGATTGACCATACGATTGTATTTCAAATAAACCATTTAGACTAGTTAATTTAGTTGTAACGACTCTATTTAAAGGATATTCCTTTGAACTAATTATCTTTTTTATATCAGAGACACTTCGCGCAACGTAATATTTTTCGCCGTTTAACTCATAAACTTTACCGCGCTTTGCCTCATCATTAGCTACAACAGTTATTCCGTTTTCATGTAGATATATCATAATATTAATTGTTTAATTTAACTGCTTTCCCATATTTCAAGTGGGGTCCCAATTCTCCATCAGGTGTTATAATCCAAAACACTTTACATCTTGGCTTTTTTGTTGGTGTATTAGCGTATCCATCAGTTAAATAAATACACCCATCATATTTTACACTTCTGTCTCTATTTATATATTCAAAAACAGGATCAAAATCAGTACTTCCACGACCATGAATAAATTTAGGAAATTTTCCTTTATAATCATAAGTCCTCTGAACCTGATTATCACATTCTATTATTTCAAGTTCAGCACCTGAAATCCACATAGCATGAATTTCGTTGAAGAAGGTACTAAAATGATCAACAGAAATAGATCCTGAAGTATCAACAGCAACAGCCATTTTTTGGCTTCTTACAATTTTATTTCCAGGTCTTGTACCAAATCTTTTACTTATCCTTTTTGAAGTGAAATGAATTTTAGTTTTTCTACTACTCGATGAATAAATCTTCAAAGCTCTTTTCCAGTTTATTTTAGGTTTTCTTTTCTCGACAATAAGTTGTATTAATTGCTTTATTGAAGTTGGTAAATAACCATATTGTTTTGATGAAATTCTATCTTTTGTCTGAACTATTATTCTATCTAACTCTGCTTCAGCATGCTCTGAAATCAAGCTCTCTTCTGCTAACCCCCATTTAGAATGATCACTATGAGAAGTTCCTCCTAATATTCTTCTAAGATTTTCTGCACTTTTTGAAGGAAATTTTTTTGTATCATTTTCCTTTGTAATTTCTCCACCTACTTTTGTTTGCCTATCTAATTGTTTTTTAAATTTAACTATTTTGTCATAATACCACTCAACAGTTTGATTTTCCGGTAATTTTAATTCTGGGAATGAAGATAGTTTGACAGCTGAATCAGGTAAATTCCATTTTCCTATAAATTGATTCACCACTAAATCAGCTGCAATATTGAATAATTTAGCATCATATTTAGTTTTGTCAAACCTAAATAAATGCTTATAGATTAAATGAAGGGTTTCATGTTTTATAACAGCAACTCTCGAAGAAAAAGTGGTTAACTCTTTGAGAAAAAATTCTTCATTTATATATAAAGTTATTTTAGTACCATTTAAGCCAACTGCAGCTGTAGGAATTTCATTTGAAACTTTTCTTACTATAGCACTTAAAAAATGAGCATAATAAGGTTCATCAACTAACATTCTAATGATGCATCTAGAAATTTCATCGCGAATATTTTTTCCCATTTTTTTACTTTAATATCACATTGCGTCAATTAAAAATTTTGCAAGTCTCTCATCCCGCAACATTTTTTTAATATCAATATCAGAAGATTTTAATAAATCCATGTATAAACTCATTGATAAATCTTTAGGTAAACATTCTAAAAGAAAAAACTTTATCAAATTTTCAGTATGGTTTTCAAGAATTTTATAACTAGGCGAAGTTATGTGTAAATATAACCTTGTAGTAATAGTTGAAAGTCTATCAGTTCTATTTTCGCCTTCACTATCTTTAGAAAGAGATTCTAAATTCTTTTTGATTTCATCAAAATTTTCTGAACTTAAAATTGATTCTGGCTCTATTAATTTTTGTAAGTCATCATTTACAAAATTTATAAAAGAACTAGCTGAAACTTCATCTAACGTACTTAGTGCAAGGGAAAGTACTATTTCTGTATTTTCTTTTAGATTATCAATTCCTTTGATTAAACTAAAAAACTGAGTTAAACTCCTTGGAGTAGTTCTATTTGTATTTACCAGCTCGGGGTAAGTCAAAACAAATGAAATACCCCTGCTATCAACACCTGATTTAACAGCCCATTCTGCCCACGCCTTTGGATTAAATATCAAAGTGGTGTGAAGCATTCTTGTGAGCATAGCATCATCCATTGGAGTAACTGAATAATCAGCACCCTCAGGATTAGCAGTTGCCACAATTTGCCACTTGTATGGTAATTTCCAAGATGACAGTTCAAAATTCTGGAGTAATTGCATACAACCCCTTAATATTCTATCATCAGCACGATTAATATCATCAATCAATAAAATTCCAGGCCCTTCATTAGAGGGGACCCAATCAGGGGGACTGTAGACTGTAGTTTTTTTCCCTTTTTCATCTTCTACTACATTAGGCATGCCATGAAGATCACCCATTTCTTCAAATTGAGCAGGAGCAATATACTTAAACTTCCATCCTCTTTCACTTGCATAATCTTCTACCATTTGGGTTTTTCCTAAGCCATGAGTTCCCCAAATACAGATAGGAGTTGGTCTTTCAGTACCATCAAATATTTCTAAGTTATTTTCAAATATAAAATTTAAAATATTTTTTATCTCAATTGAATCTCCTTTAGGACCGTACTGAATAATTTCACTCATTTTATTTATTTAATTTTATGGTTAGTTTAATATTAATTATCAAATGCTAATCTTTTTCTTTCCAATTATAACCTTCATCTTTTAAATCCCTCAATAAAGTTGTTGATTCGGATTCAAAATTTTGTGCTTTTTGTGGCACGATATTGAACTAAAGATATTGTGAGTTCAAAATATCAACATTAATCCTGCAACAATTAAAGTCCAAATAAGTGCACCAAGAAATGCTTGCTTTAATGCAATTCGTTGAACTTTGTTTTCTCTAATTGCTTCTTGTTCCTTAAGTGTTGTTCTACCTAATGACTCACTTTGGCCAGTGAATTGATTCATTTCTTGAATTCTTCCTTTAGCGCCGATGTAATTGAACCAGAATAAAAATATAAATAATGCAGCGCATATTATTATTTGCGTGATTGTCATAATTATAAAAATCCCTGTTTAATTAATGTTTCATTGACTAGCGCGTTAATTGTTCTCTTAAATCCGATATAAACACCAATTAACACAAAGGTAGATTCTATCCAAAATGGTAATGGTAAAATGTCGGGGTAAATAAATTCAGACAAAAAATACCAAAAACTAAGTGAAATAGTGTGTTGTAATCTCAGTAAGTTTCTCATGCCAAAGAGTTGAATCTTATTTGAGAATAGAGTAAGAGGGAGGGCGATTATAATGAAAGGCAATACAAGAATTTGGCTAATTAATAATGCAGGTGTAAAAATCATTAGTTGAGCGATCGGATTGTCCTGCCACCGGTTTTCTTCTTTTGTGAATTTAAATTTCATGTTATGTCTGTCATTAATATCACGAAGGATGAATTAATTTTTATTTGGTAATTGACCGAAACTAAATTAATAAAAATTTTCTTAAAATATGTTTTATACTTTATCAACCTACCATATTACAAACCGGAGGTGGCTTAACATAGTCATATTCAAAGTTCTTCCCATTCCATATTGCTAGACAAGTTTCATGTCTAAGAACATCACCTTGATTCCAAGGCACATTGTTCAATCTTAATACCAGAGAGATTCATACTTGCAGCATTTCTTTTTTGGTTGGTAATTATAAATTCAGGTTTTTCCATGCTGTAATCACCAATACTGTTAATGAGATTGTTAAAAATTACCTCAACCCTATCATTACAGTCCTGCGCATGGACAATACTAGTTAGAATGAGTATTATAAAACTTAGTTTCTTCATTCATTAGTTAATATATAGCAAATATAAGTTACACTATTAATAGTGTAACCATTTTTGATTTTATTCCTAGAAAATTTAGCGCTACATTAATTTACCTAAGAATACCTGTGCTCTGGAATTAAAAG
>CAZOLZ010000069.1:0-8605 GCA_964580965.1 uncultured Flavobacteriales bacterium
CGGAAAGTTAATTAAAAAACCGGGAAAAAAAGTACCTATATCTTCAGTAATCAAATTATTTCAACAAACAGATAAAATTAAATCTCCTGAGGGTTTTAGCATCAATAATGTACTCGAAAAATGGAAGATAAATTTAACTGAAAAGCATACACTTGTAATTTATCCTAAAGATGATAGTTTTATAGATGCAATTCGATACAAGTCGGTTCGAGAACTTACATACATTTCTGCTCAAAAAGAGTTTGAGTTTGCTTCAGAAAAAGATATCGTTAATTTTTCTGAAAAGTCCATACGTGAACTTTCAACTTTAATTGAAGACTCCTCAATAGATTTTGTTTTCATTCACGCTTCAGAACATTCTATTTTTAATACAATACCTTTCATTTTTCCAATATTGAATGCTGAATCTGAAATTGTATTACTCTTTAAACCAGAACTGGAAGCAACTAAAGATGAACTTAAACCGAATGGATCATTCAAAGATTATGGTAAAATGCCAAGATTCATGAGTGACATTAAAGATAAATTATTTAAATCTGGCTTAAACTTAATCGATAAAAAAGTATCCGAAGTCATAGGAAAGGATGGGTTTACGGAGTATTTTTTGAGAATTAAGAAGGTGAATTAAGTCAATTATTCAACACAACTGCAGGGTTCATCGTATAAAATGGTAGCCCAAGGTAATGTTGAGGTTAACTTTTCGATTAATGTTGGCCCATACGTCACTCCTCTAATATCTATAGTTTTTAAATTTTTAAGGGTTGAGATACTTTCAGGATAATAAAGAATCAAATTATCCCATAAATCCAAATATTGTAATTTTTTTAACAGTTTGATCTGATCCGGTAAACTATCGAGTTTATTTCTTGAAATTATTAATGTGTCTAATTGGGTTAACGTTAAAATTTGCTCAGGGAAATGTTCAAAATCATTTTTGTAAAGGTTGATTTTAGTGAGTAATTGAAAGCTGTCAACCCAGTTTGGTATAGTTTTAAGTTTGTTTTTACTGACATCTAATGATTCAATATTTTTGTACTTCAATATATCTTTTGGGAGTGAATCTAGTTTGAGTTTTGAAAGTGATAAGCTTTTGATTGACATTGGGTTAATGCTATCATTGATTTCATTCCAATGATAAACCTTATGCTGATCTTGGGCTAAACTAAGATTATAAAGAATCGCTAGAACTGAAAAAAGCACGACAAGTTTGTTCATCTTCTTTTAATTGAGCTTTGAGGTGATCGATTGAAGGGAATTTTTTTTCATTCCTTATCCTGTTTAATACATTAACTGTAACAAACTGATTATATAGATTTCCATTGAAGTCAAGTAAATGTACTTCTAGTGAAAGTTCTAATTCATTGGAAATTGTCGGACGGTAACCAATGTTCATCATTCCTTTATGTGTAGAATTTTGTAGTTTGATTATTACATTATAAACACCTATTGCAGGAATGATTTTGTAGGGGTCTTCAATTTTTACATTTGCAGTAGGAAATCCAATAGTTCTCCCAAGCTGTTTTCCTTTTACAACAGTTCCGTTAATTTTAAAAGCTTGACCAAGGTATTTATTCGCAATGTGAATATCTCCATTTAAGACTGCATTTCTAACTTGTGTAGAACTAACATTGACATCATTAATTTCTTGTGCTGGGATTTCAATGACTTCGAAACCATATTTAGGTGCCATGCTCACTAAAAATTTTAGATCACCTTCACGATTATTCCCAAATTGATGGTCGTATCCGATTATAATTTTTTTAATTTTTAATTTTTCTACTAAAACAGATTCTACAAAATCGATAGCGGATAAATTGGAAAATTCTTTGGTAAAAGGAATAACAATTAGATTTTTTAAACCAAACTCAGCCAGTTTATTTATTTTTTCCTCTTGAGTTTGGATCAATTTCAAAGAATGATCATTAGGTTGTAAGACCATTCTTGGGTGAGGAAAGAACGTTAATAATGCAGATTCTCCATTAACTTTAGCAGCTTCTTGGTTTAACTGATGAATAATTTTTTGATGACCTATGTGAACTCCATCGAATGTACCTATTGTCAAAACAGGATTGGTTATGTTTTTTATACTTTCGACTCCTTTGTAGATATTCATCTTAAATTATTTTTTGCAAACTTACAAAGATTGGATAACAATAGAGTTGATTCGTTCAATTTTCATAAAAAACAATTCAGAAAAAAGTTGTTTAACCATTTAAAATATATACAGCTACACTTTAATAGATACTCACTCCAATTTAAACATGTTTTCTTAATGAATGTTAAAATTATTTTAATTTTGAATTGTGTTATGAGATGGATTTTACCTATATTTACCGTCTTGTAGAAGAAATTAAAGGTTTAAAATTAAACTGTACTTATGATTAGAAAGATTACTTTATTATTGTTAAGTACCTTGTTGACAACGGCTTACATGTTTGCTCAGGGAGGTTTAGGAACACTTAAAGGGACGTTAATTGATTCGGAAACTGGTGAACCAATTTTCGATGCAACGATTACTTTATATAAAGGTTCAGAGGTTAAAGGTAGAGCTAAAACTGATTTTGATGGAAAGTTTCAAATTAATTCCATTGAGGTTGGTTCATATGATGTTGAAGCAAGAAATGATATTGAACAATATCAACCAATTAAATTGGCAAACGTTTCAATCTCCTCAAACCAAATTCGTTTCTTAAATGCATCAGACGGTTTCAAGTTGAGTAAAGTTGCTGAAATGGTTGAGGTAATTATTACGGAGTTTAAAAATCCTTTGATTAACAAAGATGGTGGTACAACTGCAGTAGTAAGTAGAGAAGACTTCAATAAAATGCCAATTCGTTCAGCTCAAGGTGTAGCTAGTACAGTTCCAGGGGTTCAAGTTGGTGAAGATGGTGGTATGAGTATTCGTGGTGAGAAATCTAGTGCTTCATACTATTTCATTGACGGTATTAAAGTAAGGGGATCTTCTAACTTACCTAAGTCAGCTATCGAAGAAGTATCGGTAATTACAGGTGGTGTTCCAGCAAGTTATGGTGATATCACGGGTGGTATTGTTTCGATTACTACTAGAGGACCTTCTACAAACTTCTTTGGAAGTGTTGAGGCTGTAACTTCAGGTTTTTATGTTAACGGAAAAGATCCTGATGGATATGATGGCAAAGTATACGGTTTAGATAAATATGGTTATAACCTTTTTGAAGGGATGCTTTCTGGTCCATTATGGAAAAAGACAGATGCTGATGGTCGTGAGTACGCTGTTTTAGGATTTTTAGCTTCTTTAAACTATACAGACCGATTAGATGCTAGACCATTAATGGGTGGGTCTTACAGAATTAAAAAAGAGTCTAGAGATGCTTTGATTGATAATCCTTTAAGTCCTAATGCTTCAGGTGCAGGTACATACAGCAATGCTTTGAAATTAAGAATGGATGATTTTGAAAAAGTTGATTGGAGAATGAATGCTCGTAACCGAAATTTATCCAGTCAATTTAAAATTGATGTTAAAACAGGGCCTTCTATCAACTTAACATTTGGTGGTTCAATGAACTACTCAGGGGGTTCATCTTACTCTAGATCAAGTTCATTATTAAACTTTACAAATTTTGGAGCTTATAACTCAATCGACTGGAGGGTTTTTGGTCGTTTAACTCAACGTTTTGATAAAAAGAGAGAAGAAGGTTCTTCATCTAAAATTAGTGGAGCTTACTACACATTAATGGTTGATTACTCTCAATCTTTTTACAACACTTTCGACCCAAATCACAAATACAGTTTATTTGATTATGGCTATGTTGGTAAATTCGACATTACGAGAACACCTACCTACGCATATGATGCAACTACAGGTGATATGGTTCAGGATGGTACAAGAGATGTAAGAGTTGATTTTACTCCTTCAACAAAAAATAGTACGTTAGCTGCTATAACAACTCAGTACTACAGAATATATGAAGACAGTCCTTTTGGAAATTATGAAAATTTAAATCAAATTGTTCAAGGGAATGCTTTAAGAAATGGTGATACTCCAAATAGTGTATATAACGTATGGTCAAACATAGGGTCACCTTACAATGGATTTGGTAAAGTAAATAATACACAATTCCGTTTTACAGGTTCAGGATCTGTTAATATTGGTGATCACTCATTAACATTAGGTTTTGAATATGAACAAAGAACAGATAGAGCTTGGTCATCTGGATCTAACGGTCCAATTGGTATTTGGAACACTGCTCGTTTATTAGCAAACTCACACATTAAAGAGTTAGATGTTAACCAGGCTACAGTTGTAAATAATGGTTTTTATAATACTGTAAGTTACGAACAATTGAATTCGGGTTATGCATATACATCTGGTACAGGAGCTTATGGTGGTGCTGAAGAAGCTGACCAACAATCATTTTTTGATTATAACTTAAGAAAAGCTTTGAATTTAGATCCAGCAGGAACAGATTTCTTACAAGTTGATGCTTATGACCCATCAATCTTTACAATTGATATGTTCTCAGCAGATGAATTGTTAAATCAAGGTAATTCATTTATTTCTTACTATGGGTATGATTATAAAGGTAACAGAGTAAGTGGTAAGACAGATATCAATGATTACTTTACAAAATATGACGAAAATGGAAACTTTGAAAGAAAAGTAGGAGCTTTTCAACCAGTTTATATGTCAGGGTACTTAATGGATAAGTTTGCTATCAATGATTTAATTTTCAACGTAGGTGTTAGGGTTGATGTATTTAATGCTAACCAACCAGTATTGAAAGATCCATTCTTATTATATGATGCATACACTGTTGCCGAGGCAAAAGCACAATATGAATCAAATTCAACATTGACATGGTTGTCTTCTGTTCCAAGTTCAATGGGTGATGATTATGTTGTTTATGTAAATGATGTAAATAATCCATCAGCAATTAATGGTTATAGAAATGGTTCTACATGGTATGATTCAGATGGTGTTGAGGTTTCTTCACCTAAAGTAATTGAAGGTGCTGGAGGTATTGCTCCATACTTAGTTGATCCATCTTTAGAAACTCCATCAGCTTCAGCTTTTGAAAACTATAAAGCGCAAGTGAATGTAATGCCTCGTATTTCATTCTCTTTCCCTATTTCTGAAAAAGCTTTATTTTTCGCTCACTACGATATCTTAACGCAAAGACCAACAGTTAATAACCGTTTTGATCCTTTTGATTATCAATTCTTAGGAACAAGAAACGTGTTGTTAAATAACCCTAACTTGAAACCAACTTCAACAATTGACTACGAGGTAGGTTACCAGCAGGTATTAACTGAGAAGTCATCATTGAAAATTTCATCTTTCTATAGAGAGCAAAGAAATAATATTCAAGTAATCAATATGTTTAATGCATATCCTGCTACTTATAAGACTTATGGTAACAGAGATTTTGGTACTGTAAAAGGAACAACAGTTTCTTATGATTTAAGAAGAACAGGAAACATCAGAATGACAGTTGCATACACATTACAATTTGCAAATGGTACTGGTTCAGATGAAAACTCTTCATTAGGTTTAATTAACGCAGGGTTACCAAACTTGAGATCGATTTTCCCATATAGTTATGATAGAAGACATACATTCGCAATCACTATGGATTATCGTTATGGTGAAGGTGCTAATTACAATGGACCAGTATTTAGAGATAGAAATATCTTAGAAAATACAGGGTTGAACTTAGTGACTAATATTTATTCTGGTTCTCCTTACTCAGCTCAAAACTTTATTACTGATCAAGGTTCTTTCAGTCCTCAAACTTCAGGTTTAAATGGTACAACTAACGGATCACGTTTACCTTGGTCTTACAGATTAGATTTACAATTAGACAGAACATTCAACATTGAGTTTGAAGGAAAAGATGAGAATGCTAAAAAGAAAATGACTTATCTAAATGTATATGTTCGTGTAACAAACTTGTTTAATCAAATGAACTTGTTAGGAGTTTACAGAGCTACAGGTAACTGGGATGATGATGGTTACTTGGCAGCAGCAGCAAGTCAAACTTCAATTCAAAACCAATTAGACGAGCAATCATTTAGAGATTATTATTTAATGAAAATTCAAAACCCATTTAATATCAGTTCACCAAGAACAATTAGATTGGGTGTTAAATTTGATTTTTAATCAAAAGGTAATAGGTTAAAATTATGAAAAAACAAATATTAGTTTTATCAATTGGTTTCTTAACATTTTGTTCTACAAGTGCGTTAGCATATTTAGGACCGAATGAGATAGCAAATAAAGGAACAAAGACTCCTATTAACAAGGCTGCAGGTTGTTTACCTGCAACTGCAAAGTTGACGATGGAGTTCAATGATGTTAGAGCATTGATTGAAAATGGTGGTGGTATGTTCCAAGATCGTGCTGCAGGTGTTGCTGCATACGAGATACCAAAAGCTGGACCAAATGAAGTAAAGCATTTCGCAATTTACTCGGGTTCACTTTGGATGGGAGGTACTGACGTAAATGGTCAGCTGAAATTGGCTGCTTTACGTTTTAGAACAGGAAATGATTTTTGGCCTGGTCCATTATCCGTTACTGCAGGTTCAGGTAACTATGATCCATTAGTTGTTCAAGCAGATAATACGATTAAAGATTACGGAGCGGCTACTGTTACCCCTGAAACTTGTATTGCTTATGATAAATTTTTCACAATTCGTAAGGCTGAAGTTATAAACTTTAGCTCATGGTTTGAATGTAGCAATCAAGGTTTAACAGGTGTGCCTGTTGTTGATGCTGTTTCTTGTGCCTCAGTTGAAGATCCTTCGAATGAAGTTTTAAACAGAATTGAAAATTGGCCTGCTCATGGTGATGTTTCTTTAGGGCAAGATTATTATTTAGCTCCTTTTTATGATAGAGATCAAGATGGGAATTATAATCCTTTGACATCAGGTGATTACCCTTGGTATGATGATATTTTAGGTAGAGATGATATTGAATGTGGAGTTGATAGAAGAATTTCATTGTTTGGTGATGAAACTCACTGGTGGGTTTTCAATGATAAAGGTAATATTCACACAGAAACATCTGGTGAACCTATTGGTATGGAAATTAGAGCTCAAGCTTTTGCTTTTGCAACAAACGATGATGTGAATAGAATGACTTTCTATAACTATGAGTTAATCAACAGAGGTACTCAGACGTTATATGATACTTATTTCTCACAATTTATTGATGCAGATATCGGTAACTATCAAGATGATTATGCTGGATGTGATGTTTCAAGAGGTTTAGGTTACATGTTTAATGGTGACAATAATGATGAAACGAATGGTCAAAATGCTGGTTATGGAATAAACCCTCCATCAATCGGTGTAGATTTCTTCGAAGGTCCATATAAAGATCCTGATGGAATCGATAACGGATATTACCCATCAGACTTACAGGCTGCTTTATCAGACTCAGGTATTGTTTACAAAGGTATTGGTATCGGATTTGGTGATAGTATTGTAGATAATGAGAGATTTGGTATGACTCGTTTTACTTACTTTACAAGTACAGCTACTTACCCATATTCAGATCCTCAGAATGCAGCTGAATATTATAACTTTATGAAAGGTAAATGGGCTAATGGTTCAAACATGGTTTATGGTGGTCAAGGTTATGCATCATCTACAGGTGCTACAAGTACATTATCTACTTACATGTTCCCTGGAGATTCTGATCCATTAGGTTGGGCAACAGATGGAGCTATTACAAACTCTACATGGGATGAATCTACTTCAAACAACCCCGCAGGTGATAGACGTTTTGTTCAGTCTGCTGGAGCATTTACATTGAAACCTGGTGCGGTAAACAACATTACAGTTGGTATTGTGTATGGTAGAGGTTATGATGGAGATTTATTTTCATCAGTAAGAGCACTTAAAAGAGCTGATACGAAAGCCCAAGCTTTATTCGATGCTTGTTTCAAAATTTTCGATCCACCAATGGCACCAAAATTAACAATTCAAGAGTTAGATCAAGAATTAGTTTTAATGTTAGACAATCCAAGTGCTAGTCATAATAACTATAAAGAAGCTTATGCTGTTGAAGACGAAATCAATATCACGATTGATACTTTAGCTGATGGTTCTAGTGTAGATAAGTTTTACAAATTTGAAGGTTATCAAATATATCAGTTGAAGAATTCAGCTGCTTCAGTTGCCGATATTAATGATCCAACAAAAGCTCAGTTAGTTGCTCAGTGTGATCTTAAAAATGGGATTTCAAGATTAATTAATTTTGAATATGATGAGGCTTTAGGTTTCGCAGTTCCTGTAGAAAAAGTTAATGGTGCTGATGATGGGATTAAACATACGTTTAAAATTACTGAAGACATGTTTGCTTTGGGTACAAAAACACTTGTAAACTTCAAGCAGTATTATTACGTTGCTATTGCTTATGCATACAATAACTATCAAACTTATAATCCGAATGATCCTTTATTGTTGGGAGGTCAGCAGACACCATTCGTTTCATCACGTTTAGGTTATGATGGAAATGCTATTTCATCTGTTTCAGCTATTCCACATAATCCAATAGCAGAAGCTGGCGGAACAGACCAATTGGTTGAATATGGTTCCTCACCAAGAATTACACGTTTAGATG
>CAZOLZ010000070.1:0-7840 GCA_964580965.1 uncultured Flavobacteriales bacterium
CCATAAGATTTTGAACTAATCTGTTCGTATAATTTTTTCGAATATTGACCCAACGCTAAATCTAATCCATCAGCAGAAGAGCCAATAAAACCTATCGCCCCTTTATCTTTTGCGTTTACAAATAATTCAGTTGCTACATTTGAATTATTCACATACATGTTACCATTGTAACAAGAGTTACCAATTACTAATGGGTATTTCCCGTAATTTGACCAATCATTTGGATTATCAATATTGATGTCAAAACCAGACAAAGTAGCGTGACCAAAGAAGTTCATAATTGATACTCCGTTATTGATTAAATTTGTAATATTTGACAAATGAGATGGATCAAATGGGTTAGACGTTGATTTGTAAACTCTTTCAACATTTCCTCCGAACAAAGTATCCTCTATCATAGCCTCCATATCATTCAAAAAAGATTGAAACAAATTTTGATCGTAAGAGTCACTCCCACCAGCGAAATGTATTAATTGCTTCTGCCACAACTTATCTGTTGAAGAATAAACGGATTGTTGATTTTGATTTTGCTCGTATTGAATGATTTTATTCAAATACAATGTCATCAAAGAATCTGATTTAACAGAAATTCTAGCCGTTGGTATCTTAGGAACAAAATCTCCATTTTGAAAATCAGAAGTAATCGCAACATCACTTGATGGTGTTCCAAATGTAGGAATCAAACATTGAGCATAACTAGTCGGATTTTTTCTGACACCTGCTTGAGATATAGGGTATTGATTGAAACCCGAAACGGTTATACCTTTTCCCATCAAGAATAAGGCTTTTGGTTTTTGACTAGCTTTACTGTATATATCCAAAGCAAACCTTCTCACACCGTTAATGTGTTTTTTTACACCTCCCCCATACTGATAATACAACTCTTCAATATTGGCTAATACTACATTATGTCCTCCCCCTGCAATTGATTCTCTATAAGATTTATAACTTAATGAAGAGTTTAATAGTGATGGGTGATATACCATTAATAATGCATCTTCTAAATTTGCTTGTGTATAATCTGTAAAGTAACCATTATTATTAATCCACTGAATATCAGAAACTGCTGTAATAGTTGATGAATTTCGAATAACTACATCCTGAGTTAAACCTAGAGAGTGCGGTTGAATCAAACCTGAATAACCTCCATTAAATGATGACAATTCAACTTTTTGGGGTATATCACCAAAGACAAAAACAATAGGATTATTTAAATTGATACTATTAAGATCTAATCTTAATTTTGTCTCTCCGTTATTTTCAATTTGAAAATCTGCATTATTTGCATTCGAAAAAGTTGGTATTCGTGGATATACAACGCTCCAAAAATTCAAAGATTGATAATCTGTAATAGCTCCCTGATCACCAATTATGTTCCATTTTAGTGGTGTCGTACCACTAACTAGATTGTTTAAAGGAAAAGTTGTCTCTACTTTTGCCAACTCATAACCAACAAATGTTTCATCATATAAAACATGTGCAGATGGACCAATTGTCCATTGAACATGATGATTACCTAATCCAGAGTAATTTGCGTTCGAATTTGTAGTTGAAATCGCTGAAAAATATGGCAAAGGTGCATCTGAACCAGTATAAATAGAAGGAGTTGTAACATTGATTGATAAGGAATAATTACTCGCTCCATTAACAGGAGATAATCCAAACCCCTC
Organism: uncultured Flavobacteriales bacterium; assembly: GCA_964580965.1. GTDB lineage: Bacteria > Bacteroidota > Bacteroidia > Flavobacteriales_D > Crocinitomicaceae > CAIUKX01. The sequence continues at coordinate 1,671 of CAZOLZ010000070.1, forward strand.
CCCTCCTTCATAAAAAGAACTTGAAGCGATAGATGTTCTTCCTGAACCTTCATTGTAATAATTATTATAACTTGCATACTTCTTTTGAAGTACATAATTTAAAGGGGTGTAGTTTGTATAATCATTATCTGATTGAACTTGAAACCTTAAATTTGAAGATGACTGATTCCATGAAAAAAAATAGTGAACGGTATCGTTAAACAAACTATAATAAGGATTTCCAATTTCGTTTGGATTATTATATAATGATGAGTCTATCCATCCATCATTCTTTTCAGCAAAAAATAAAAAGTAATCCCCTGAATCAAAAGTTCCATCTCCACCATCTTCAATGTGAATAGGTTGTTCTCTATCTCTTCCGAATAACTGAAAATCAGATGTTAAAATCGAACTCAATGGTACACCTGCATCATTTAATAAGTCATAATTAATCCTGTATACACCTGTTTTACTGATAGGAAAGGTCAAATATTGTTGGGTATAATCGATCCATTCATTACCATAACTTTGAGCAAATGAGAAGGAATTAAAAAAAAGTAAAAATAATATTAAACGATATCCTTTCATTTTTTTGGAGGGTTTAACTTTATTCTTAATGATAAAATATGAGAGTATAGAGCTATTGAAACTCCGCCCATATTTGTGTAAGCATAATCCAATTTAATATTTTTTATGGAAACCCCCAAACCAATATTAGGCTGAACATTTAACTGTTTAACACCATCTAAATCTTCTACATATTGAACATTTGTTAAACCAGAACGCACACAAAATAATTCTTTGTATCCTATCTCTAATCCGTACTGAGGAGAAATTGAAAATGGACTCGACTTAATTAACGTATTCCTTAAACCATCTGTAGTTAAATCTAAGTTCAATTCGTTTGAAAAATATATACCCTTTGTTCCAAAAGTAAATTTTCGATAAGCTCCTATCAAAAATCGAGGCAGCGTCAATTCCAAACCATTCTCAGGTAATAAATTCCCCGTATTTTGAAAAACCTGCTTTGTCTCATCATCTAAACTAAAAAACCAAGCATTGAAAGTTGTTGATACATCTCTAGCTACAAGTCCAAACTTCCATTTTTCAGTAAAATACTGGAGACCACCATCGATACCAAACCCCCATGATTTTGCAAAATCACCAACTTTTCTATTTATAATCTTAAAATTACCTCCAATGCTTAAGCCTTTTAACTTTGTTTTTCTTGCATATGAAAGTAAAACAGCATAGTCAGCTGCTGTAAAAGTTGTGATTTTATCGTAATCAATATTTCCTTGTTGATCGATTAATTGAGTTGTATTAGGAATATCATCTACTGCAAATCGAATCAATGAAGCTGCTATTGTACTCCTTTTGTCTAATGTGTGTGCAACTCCAAAATAATCATATTTTGCTACCCCTCCAAAATAATTAGCGTGCATTAAACTCACATCTAACCATTTGTTTGTTTGAGTTAAACCTGAAGGATTCCAATAAGCAGCATTCACACCCTCAACTTGAGATATGATAGAATTTCCTTTACCAATAGCTTCAGCACCTACACCTATCGCTAAAAATTCATTGGAATATTTCGGCGCAATCTTATCCAATTGAGAAAATCCTAATGAATAAGAAAGAAGTATATATAAAATGCTCAGAAAAAATTGTGTTGACAACTTAAGAGACTTTAAAGTAAAATTATTTAGCATTTTGAATCTCAAATACAAACCTTAAAAAATATTCTTCTCATTAAAAACTTTAAAATTCGTAAAAAATTACATTAATAGATGAATAAAATGAACTTTTCTTATTTTTTTATTTACTTTGAACTCAATTTATCGAATAAAAATAGATTCATGTTAAGCATTCCCAATTTATTAACTGCTCTGAATTTAGTATCCGGAACGTTAGCTATCATCGCAGCTCTTTTAGGTCGTGTAGATATTGCTCCTTACTTCATATTTTTAGGTGCAATCTTTGATTTTCTTGACGGGTTCACTGCTCGTTTACTAAAAAAAAGTGGTGAATTAGGGAAACAATTAGATTCTTTGGCCGATATGGTAACTTTCGGATTTGCCCCTGGAATCATCATGTTTATAATGCTTATTTTCAGTATATCAGATAGTGAGCAATTAGGGTTAAACTTTCAAGAAAACACCAGGTATTTGGTTCAAAATTGGGCAAGTATTGTGTTTTATAATCTACCTAACACTATTCCTACTCATTTATTATACCTTCCTTTCTTCGCCTTGTTAATCCCATTCTTTTCAATGTTTCGACTGGCAAAATTTAATATTGACACCAGACAATCAGAAAGTTTCATAGGCTTAAACACTCCCACTAATACAATTTTTTTTACAACTTTTCCTCTAGCACTAACTCTTAATTTCGAAAACTATTTTCAAAGTAAATGGTTGCAATTTATCTATTCTCCTGAATTCATAACTCCATTAATTGGTATTATGTCTTTACTATTAATCGCTGAAATCCCGATGTTTTCTCTTAAATTCAAGGATTTTAAATGGGGAAATAACCAGTTGAGATATAGCTTTTTATTAACAAGTTTAATATTAATTGTAACATTATTAGTTTGGTCTATTCCAATAATTGTATTTTTGTACGTAATTTTATCAATTATTGAAAACAATTTTAAATCAAAAGAAAATGAAATTTAAAGCTGAAATCGATGTGATGCCTTTAGAAGCATTATTAGACCCTCAAGGAAAAGCTGTATCAAATAGTATGAAAACAGTTGGTTTAGAAGAAATCACAAACGTAAGAATAGGGAGACACATCCGCTTGTTTGTAGATGCTAACACTATGGATGAAGCTAAAGCAAAAACTGAAGAAGCTTGTAAAAAACTTTTGTCAAATCAAATTATGGAAAGTTATACTTTCGATATTACTGAAGCATAAATTTAGGTTTAAATTGTCATGACAAACATTGAGGAAACTCCCAAAAAATCCAATGGTGGATTTATCATTACTATTCTTTTATTGTTATTAGGGCTAGCTGTACTTTCTTTTTTATTTTCTAAAAAAAACTCAGCACTTAATAATTGTACCAACGAAAACACAGCTTTAAAAGCTGATATGGATGGTATGAATGAAATGATGCAGGGATATGTTGGAAACTTATCAAATGACCTAACTAAAGATTTCCAAAACATGTTGAGCACATATGACGAATTAATCCAAAAAGATCAATCAAAAGCCGACAGCCTAAACATTCAAAAAGAGAAAATCATATCCTTGATGAGTGATTTAGAAACAGCTAAAAAAAATGGCAATCTAAATGCGAGAAAGATTTCAGAACTAACAAAAAGAAATGAAGCTTTAGTTAGAATCATGAGAGGATATGTTGTTCAGATCGACTCTTTGAATACACTTAATTTACAGTTAAGTTCTGAACTTAACAAAACCAATACAAAACTTGAAAGTACATTATCAGAAAGAGACCTTTACAAGAAAGAAGCTGAACAAAAAGCAGAGCAAGTAAAAAAAGGTGCTAAACTTCAAGCATTTAATTTTCATAGTACCGGTTTAAAAATGAAGTTGAACAACACAACAGAAGAAACAAACCGTGCAAGAAATTGTATCCAAATTCAATCAAGTTTTACACTTTCAGAAAATTTATTGAATACTGCTGGAAACAAAATGATTTACCTTCAAGTTGTAGCTCCTGACGGAAAAGTACTTCAAGCAAAACCAAACTATTTCTTAGAAACAGACAATGGAACAATCGCTTACTCTGACAGTAAAGAAGTTAATTATCAAAATAAGCAATTAGACATGTCAATTTATTACAGTTACGGAAACAACGAGGCTCAAAAAGGAAATCACAAGATAAATATCTATGCTGATGGTTTACTTATTGGAACCGACAATTTCGTTCTTAAATAAAAACAAAGATGACAAACTTATTTATTGCCAATCTCGATTGGGAAATTACATCTGAAGATTTGATGGCTACCTTCTCTTCATTTGGTAAAGTGGCATATGCTCACGTAGTTTTTGACAAAAAAACAAAAAAGTCAAGAGGTTTTGGTTATGTTGAAATGGAAAACTCAGATGAAGCAATCAATGCCATTAATACGTTAAATGGTATGGAAGTAAACAACAGAAAAATTGATGTTAAAATTGCGTCTCCAAAATCAAACAGACCTCTAAAGAACGAGAATTACAAACACAACAAATAAAATAATTTCATGTCTATAATTCAAGAAGGACACGTCGATGTACAAATAGAAAATAATATTGCTACAATTGAGTTTGGTCATCCTCTAAGTAACTCATTACCTAGTAAAATTTTAAAGTTGTTAGCTCAAACCATTACTGACACTTCTAAAAATAAAGAAGTTCATGTAATTGTTTTAAAATCATCTGGAGAAAAAGCTTTTTGTGCAGGAGCAAGTTTTGATGAGTTAATCAACATTAACGATATAGATACTGGCTTAGAATTCTTTTCAGGTTTTGCTATTGTTATCAATGCTATTCGAACATGTGGTAAAATTGTAATCGGAAGAATACACGGAAAAGCTGTTGGAGGAGGTGTTGGAATAGCTGCAGCGGTAGATTACTGTTTTGCTACTAAATTTGCAGACATTAAACTATCTGAATTAGCAGTTGGAATTGGACCATTTGTAGTTGGTCCAGCGATTGAGCGTAAAATTGGTTTATCAGCAATGAGTCAATTAGCTTTAAATGCGACAGAATGGAGAAGCGCTAGTTGGGCTAATAAAAAAGGGTTATATAGTGACGTTTATGATTCTATTGAAGAAATGGATAAAGCCGTTCATACACTAGCAGTGAAATTAGCAAATTCAAATCCTGATGCTTTACATAAACTGAAAGAAGTTTTCTGGGAAGGTACAGAGCACTGGGATATCATCTTAAAAGATCGAGCAGAAATCAGTGGAACATTAGTTTTATCTGACTTCACAAAAAATGCTATAAATAAATTCAAAAAGAGATAAAAAAGAATACAAATCAACTTTTTAAGAATAGATTTGTTAATAAAATCATTTATTTATACCTTTGCTGTCCCAATTTTGGGATTATTGTCTTATTTAATTAATAATTATTGTGAATACATTAAGTTACAAAACCGTATCTGCAAACAAGGAAACTGCTAATAAACAGTGGTTTATTGTTGATGCTGAGGGTCACACAGTTGGTCGCTTAGCAAGTAAGGTTGCGAAAATCATTCGCGGTAAGCACAAGGCTAATTTTACGCCTCATGCTGATTGTGGTGATAACGTAATCGTAATCAATGCTGAAAAAGTAAGTTTTTCAGGAAACAAGTTGGAGGACAAAGAATATGTTCGCTACACAGGTTATCCAGGAGGACAAAGAATTACTACAGCAAAAGAAATGTTAGCGAAAAATCCAGAAAGATTGATCGAAAAAGCTGTAAAAGGAATGTTACCTAAAAACAAATTAGGTAATCAATTATTTACAAACTTGAAAGTTTACAAAGGGTCTGAACACAAGCATGAAGCTCAAAACCCACAAGTATTTAACTTAGATACATTCAAATAACATGGAAGTAGTTAACGCATTAGGTAGAAGAAAAACATCAGTTGCTAGAATATACATAACAAAAGGTAAAGGCAACATGAGTATCAATAAAAGAGATTATAAAGTTGCTTTACCAATTAGTACTTTACAATCTAAAATTGAAAGACCATTTGAATTAACAGATACTGTTGGACAGTATGATGTTAAAATTAACGTATATGGTGGAGGGATTAATGGTCAAGCTGAAGCAATTCGATTAGGTATTGCAAGAGCATTGGTTAAAATTTCTGATGAGTACAAACCATTATTAAAAGCTGAAGGTTTAATGACACGTGATCCAAGAATGGTTGAACGTAAGAAACCAGGACAACCGAAAGCACGTAAGAAATTCCAATTCTCAAAACGTTAATATATTTAAACAAATTTGGCGATTGTTTAGTACCCAAGTTACAAGTACATTCGAAAGACCCTTGTTAACTGAATACTAAAGGAACGTAAACAATAAAATTAAGAAAAATGTCAAAAATTTCATTCGATAGTTTATTAGAAGCAGGTACCCATTTTGGTCACCAAAAAAGAAAATGGAACCCGGCAATGGCGCCGTATATCTTTGAAGAGAAAAAAGGTATCCACATCATTGATTTAAATAAGACAATAGCACATTTAGA
>CAZOLZ010000071.1:0-7764 GCA_964580965.1 uncultured Flavobacteriales bacterium
AAATAAAATGATTATGGCAAAAGTTGCTTCACCTTTGAAAAGGATAATAGATTTAGTCAACATAGATAGAAAAGAAATTGTTTCGATTTACTTTTTCGCAATTAGTAGTGGTTTGGTTCAATTGAGTTTGCCACTTGGAGTTCAAGCTATAATAAGCTTTGTTCTTGGTGCTTCGATGGTGACTTCAATTTACATTTTGATTTTCGTAGTTGTATTAGGTGTGCTTTTAGTTGGTGTATTTCAGATTAATCAAATGAAAATTATCGAGAAAATACAACAAAACATTTTTGTGAGAAATTCATTTAAAATTTCTGAAAATCTTCCTCAGATTGATTTATTCTCAAGTAATGATCATTATCTTCCAGAAAAAGTTACGCGTTATTTTGATATCATGAGTGTGCAAAAGGGGATTTCAAAAATTTTACTTGATATTCCATTGGCAAGTATTCAAATCATTTTTGGGTTATTACTACTTTCTTTTTATCACCCTGTATTCATCATTTTTGGTTTGTTATTGTTGATTATCTTGATTTTAATTTTAAAAATTACAGGTAAAAAAGGGGTTGATACAAGTTATATGGTAAGTAATCAAAAATATAATGTTTCAGCTTGGTTCATTGAGATTGCTAGAACTATTAAATCCTTTAAGTTTAGAAATGGAACAGGGTTAAATATGAATCAAACAGATGATAAGGTAAATAATTATTTGGGAGCAAGAACAAACCATTTCAAAGTGTTGTTGTTACAATTTAAGACATTGGTGATTTTTAAAGTATTGATTACTCTAACTATGTTAACTGTTGGAACTTATTTATTATTGGATCAACAGTTGAATATAGGTGAATTCATAGCTGCAGAAATTGTAATTTTATCAATTATTGGAGCTATCGAGAAATTAATTGGTAGTTTACCAAATGTTTATGATGTTATAATTGGGTTTGAGAAAATAGCATCTGTTACCGAAAGTAAGAAAGAAAAAAGTGGTAAAATTGATTTTTTAGGAACTACAGAAGGAGTTCAATTAGCTGTAAAAGATTGTTCGTTTCAATACCCAGGAGGAAAAAGAGTATTCAAACATATTTCTTTTGATATACCAAATGGAGCTAAAGTTGCAGTAACAGGAATTGAAGGAAGTGGGAAATCAACACTTTTAAATTTAATAAGCGGTAATTACTCCAAATATGACGGAGAAATTTTAGTGAATACAATTGAGTTATCAAATTACGACTTTTGTTCTTTTAGAAAGAGAGTAGGGTTTTATCTTAGCCTGAATGATGTTTTTAAAGGTACTCTATATGATAATATAGCTATGGGGAGAAAAGCTATAACTCCAGACAAAATTATAGAGGTTGCAAATTTGATGGGTTTAGATCAAATTTTGAAAGCATTAAATAATGGCTTGGAAACTGTAATAGATCCTGCAGGACTAAATGTCTCATCATCCTTGGTAAAAACAATTGTATTGATTCGTGCGTTTGTAGACTCTCCGGATTTATTGTTACTTGAAGATCCTTGGGATGGATTTAATCAAGACATAAAAAATAAATTAATGAATTATATATTGAATTTAAAAACTACTGTTTTAATAGCAACAAATTCATCAGATTTTATAGATAATTCTAATTTTAGGTTAGAAATAACTGATGGTTCAATAAATTTAAATAAATTGAAATAAAATGAAAACTGAAACTAGATATAAGTCTTTTGGTTCAATCTACAGGGTTGATAAGGAGAGTAAAATTAAATACTGGTTTTTTGGTATTTTATTTTTATTGCTAGCTTTTTTGTTGTTGCCATGGACTCAAAATATTAAATCTAAAGGAACCGTTACCTCACTTTTTCAAGAAAATAGGCCACAAGAGTTAAACTCTCCAATTCCTGGTAAAATCACAAAATGGTATGTTAGGGAAGGGGCTGAGGTTAAAAAAGGCGATACCTTGTTGTTGTTGTCAGAAATTAAAAGTGATTATTTAGATCCTAATTTATTGTTAAGAACAAAAGAACAATTAGCTGCAAAAAGGGAAGCTGTGAAGTTTTATGAAAATAAAATCATAGCATACGATAATCAAATCGAAGCATTGGAAAATTCTAGAGAACTTAAAGTTGCTCAATTAAAAAATAAAAGTAATCAATTAAAAAATAAATTAGAAGCTGAAAAAGCTGAGTATCAGGCTGCATTGAATGATTTAGAATTGTCAAAAGATCAGTATGAACGTCAGAAAAAAATGTACAAAGATGGTTTGGTTTCTCAAACTGATTTACAAAAAAGGAATGTGAAGTATCAAAATACTTTATCCAAAAAGTTGTCAATTGAAAATAAAATTGAACAAACTAAGCAAGAAATAGAGAATAATAAAATTGAACAGAATAGTGCACTTCAGGAGTATTTTGAAAAGATTTCTAAAACAAGTTCCGATAGGTTTCAAACACTAAGTCAAGTTTCAACGAGTATTGCTGAATTGTCAAAATTAGAAAATACTCTTTCAAATTATATGATTAGAAATAGTATGTATGCAATTTTGGCACCTCAAGATGGTCAAATTGTACAATCAAAAAAATCAGGAATAGGGGAGATTGTAAAGGAAGGAGAACGAATTGTTACAATTGTACCAACACGAATGGACTATGCTGTTGAAATGTATGTTAAACCTATCGATTTACCACTTTTGCAAGTAGGTCAAAAAGTGAGGTTTGTTTTTGACGGATTTCCTTCGATTGTTTTTAGTGGTTGGCCTGAAAGTAGTTATGGTACTTTTGGTGGTGAAGTTGTAGCGATAGAGAATTCAATGACTAAGGCGGGAACGTTTAGAGTTTTAGTGAAAGAAGACTCAAAAGATAAGAAATGGCCTAAGGAATTAAGAATAGGAAGTGGTGCTCAAGCAATAACATTGTTGAACGATGTGCCAATTTGGTATGAGTTGTGGAGAAATGTAAATGGATTTCCACCTGATTTTTATCTTGGTAATTCAACATCAGAAAAAAGTCAAGGTATAAAAGAAACAGAAGATAAAAAATAACGAATGAAAGCTAATTTAAGTTTATTAATTATATTTCTTCTTGCTACATTTAATGCTTTAGTTTTTAGTCAAGATAAAACATTATCGATTAATCAATTGATGCAAATTGTAAGAGAGCATCATCCTGTGATACAAAAAGCAGTTTTTAATGTTCGCGTAAATGAAGCTGAAGTGCTCAAGGCAAAATCTGGATTTGAACCTGTTTTGAGTACAACATTTTCTGAAAAACGTATGGAAGGAATTGATTATTACAGCAATTTGTACCCTAATCTATCTATTCCAACTTGGTTTGGTGTTGATGTCAATGCAGGTTTTTCTGATTTGAGCGGATTTAATGTAGATCCAACTCAGACTTTTGGACAATCAAATTATTTAGGTGTAAACATCCCTTTATTGAAAGGTTTGTTAATGGATAAAAGAAGAGCAACATTAAAACAATCAAAGATATTTTATGAAATGTCAGAGACAGAAAAAACGGTAGTTGTTAATGACGTGCTCCGTGAGGCTGTTGAGCGATATTGGAACTGGGTTAAGGCCTATGAGATGAGAAAGGTTGTTTTGACAATGTTGGAATTAAATGAATCTAAAATGGATTTTGTTCGGAGGTCTTTTTTTAATGGTGAAAAAGCACAGGTTGATACACTAGAATCTTATACTCAGTTATTATTTTTTCAATCCAAATTGATTGATGCAGACAACAAATTATACAAGTCAAAAATGTACCTTTCTTTATATTGTTGGAAGGATGGTGTTCCCATTGATTTAGATGATGATGTCGTTCCAGATGAAGCATGGAAAGATTTTGATCAAATTGATGACTCTTACTTATTTGGTTTAGTTGATAGTGTTTATGTGAATCATCCAGCAGTCAGGTTGTTTGATTTTAAAAGTGATGTTTTAGAGATTGATAAAAAACTTAAATTTCAACAGCTTCTTCCAAGGCTAGATTTTTATTATAATCAATTAGGTCAAGGTTACGATATTTGGCAGAACATACAAAAGCACAACTATTTTCAAGATAATTATCAATATGGACTAAAGTTAGAGTTGCCAATGATGTTGATGAAAGGAAGAGCTGGTTACCGAATTGCAAAACTCAAGATTGAACAAAACAATCTAGATTATATTTATAAATCACAAGAAGTGCTTGTTAATTTCAAAGCTTTAATGAATGAATATCAGACGCAAAAACAACAGTTGAGTATACAAAAGAATATTTATAACAATTACCAATATTTAGTTGAAGTAGAGCGGATGAAATTAGAAAATGGAGAAAGTGCCTTATTTTTTGTCAATACTAGAGAAAACAAAGCGATGGATTATCTTGAAATGTGGATTGATGTTCAAGTTAAATTTAATCAAACTAGGTACAACATACTTTGGGCAGCAGGTAAATTAAACTAATGATATTTATCGAATTTTGCCTTGTTTATAATTTAAGGTTAGAAAAAGATAGGAGGTTTTCTGAAATCTAATTTTGCATCTTTAAACATGTTTGATTTAGATCTTAGACTAAATAAGAAACTTTTATTTATCCCAATTGGAATCCAATTAAACGTTAATGCCCAACAATGCATATCTCTTGAAAGCGATAATGTTGAATAGGCTATTTTGTTTGTTTTAATATCATAATTAATTGAACCTAAGATTTTCCAACGTTTAGTAAATGAGAAATCTCCATTTGTATTTAATGTATTAACTAAGAAAAATTCATCAAGGTTTGTTGAGCTGATATTTTGGTTTCTAGTTAAAGTGAACGTATGTGTGAAATTCATTTTCCATGGGATATCAAAATTGATAACTCGCTCTGGATAAAGGAAGTAGTGATTGAAGTCTGCATTCCAGTTTTCACCTATTTTGGATTGTAAATTGTTAATTTTCGTTTTGCTTTCTTTTGAAGTTAAAGTTAAAACGGTGTTAAAACTAGCATTTAAAATTCTACCTAGTCCTTGATTGGTATTTATGGCAAATGTATTTAACTTTTTTCCACTGTTATTGTCCCAGCTATATGGACTATAATTAGATGATATTACAAAGTTAATGTAAGGAAATGGACTGACTCTGAAGTTCATTGATAAATCTGATAAATTAAATGAATCTTTAAAGAAGTCATAGTTTCCATTAATTGAGAAACCATCAAGGATTCTAATTTTTCTGAAACCTGTAACTGTGTCTTTATCAGATGCGACTTTAAGTTCCATGGTATTATTTATTCCAAAAGTTATTAATCCTTGGTCTTGAGTAATAGATTGTCTGTAAAGACTTTCTTCGAAGCCAGTATAGGTAATGGTTTGTAAATTAACAGTTCCAGTATCTAAAGTTTGAAGAGTGTTAAGGTTTGGTCTGTAGCTAAAGTTTACAGATGGAGTAATTAAATGTCTTATGAGCGGTTTTGATTTTCCTACGAGACGGTAATAGTTATACATAACGGTCGTTAGAGATGCATTGTAGGATATATTATGAGAGATGCCTGTTTTATTGATTCTATTGTTTATGACTGAATTAGTGATACTATCATAATTTTTTTCAATTTGTTGGAAGTTGATATGATTGTTGTATGTAATTGAGGGATTGAATTTAAGTGTATTCTTGAAGAATCCAGCTGTGGATTGGATAGTTGTATTTTGTTGAATCCCATTTTTGAAATTTTGCAAAAGATCTGTTGACGCCAAAGAATCAATGAAAGTTGATTCATTTCGACTTTCTAAATTATATGTCAGACCTATACGGGCAAAAAATTGGGCGAATTCATTTTTACTTTTTATGATGTTTTTAAATGGAGAAACTCTGTTAACATTAAAGTTATATGTTGGACTTTGAAGTGAAATTTGGTTATTACTAGTGTTTTGTCTTGCATTTATTTTGAGTCCCATCCTATATGGTTTGCCAGGGAAATTTTTAGTGATATTGATATCTGAGTTTAATTGATTATTTAAAAATTGATCTGATTGCTGGTTAATGTCATTTTGAGTATTATTATCAGAAATAAAGTTTACATTTGAAGAAAAAGTCCAGTAAGGATTTGATTTTGCATCTTTTTGATGAGACCATCTAAAACTTAATTTATTATTTTTTTGAAAGTTTGGAAAACCAGATTTCAGTTGTTGTAATTCAAATGAAAGAGCCCCCCTACTTTTATATAGGTAGTTATAATTTAAATCTTGTTTGAATCCCCATGTTCCTCTACTATATAAAGTTAAATATGAACTTGTATTTAAAGAGTTATTTATAGGGAAGTAGTAACCAAGGTCCCTCACACCAAATCCATAAAAAGAAGCAGGAATAATTTGAGGAAACAAAATTCCATGTGTTCTAGTTTTGGATTGAGGGATAATACTAAATGGTAAACCGAAAGGAGTTGGTACACCTTTTATCCAAAGATTCATTGGTCCTGTTACAATTCTTTTATTGGGTACCATAACAGCTTTACTTAGATGAAAATGATAATGTGGTTCATCTAATTCACAAGTTGTAAATTTGCCATTTTTAAAGTGTGTATTTTCATTTTGATGTCTTTTTGCAGTTTCCATATGAAGAAAAAGCTCATCTTGTTTTATTTTGACTTCTTCAATAAAACCTTTTTCAGTTTTGAAATTATATCTGATTTTAGAAGCTTTCATTTCTTCTCCCTCTGAATTAAAAATAGGGAATTCTACCTTGTTACTATCTTTATCAAAAGTGTAAGAAGCAAAAACCTCATTTTTACTTAAGTCAACTTCAAGGTAACCAGCATTCATCTTAGACCCCATAAAGTCTAGGTAAGCTTCTCCAAATAAATAAATCACATTTTTCTTAACATCAAAAAAAATCGAATCTTTAGCTCCGTAAATAGCTGTTTCTTCAAATGATTTATCATTAACGTAAACGGTATCTTTTTTGATATTGATTTGAGAAAATACAGATTTGATTGAGCATGTAAAGCACAATGAAATTAAGAAAACAGTGTTTTTGAATTGCTGTATTTTCAACTTTAAAATGTAAATTTGTAGCTTCTAATTGAGAAGCATTTTGCAAAACTATAAAAAACGCTTATTAATGAGCTTCAAAACGTTAAAATATATCTTTAATTGTTTTCTTCTATTTCAAGGGGGGATTATTTCATGTTCAAATGCTTTAATTGCTCAAGAACAAACGATTAAGACCATTGTGATAGATGCAGGTCATGGAGGTAAAGATCCTGGTTGTCATGGAGCTTCAGCTCAAGAAAAACATGTTTGTTTATCTATTGCTTTGAAGTTAGGGGATCTTTTATCCAAAAAATATCCTGAAATTAATGTAATTTACACTCGTGAAACAGATGTTTTTGTTGAATTAGACGAAAGAGCAAAAATAGCTAATAGAAACAAAGCGGATTTATTTATTTGTATACATGCAAATTCTGCATCATCAAGTGTTCATGGTGTTGAGACATATGTTTTAGGTTTGCATAAAACAGAAGCTCAACAAGAAATTGCTGAAAGAGAGAATGCGACGATATATTTAGAAGAAGATAAAGGAGAAAAGTACAAAGATTTTGAGATTACACCTGATGCGATTATCGCTAGACAAATTCAATTATCAGTTTTTTTAAATCAATCCATAAGCTATGCTTCAAAGTTACAAGATCAATTCAAAAGTATTGGAAGAGCTGATCGAGGGGTGAAGCAAGCTGGTTTTTTGGTTTTATACAAAACAACCATGCCTAGTGTGTTAATTGAAACAGGTTTTTTAACCAATCAAAAAGAAGAAGACTTTTTAAAAGATTCTG
>CAZOLZ010000072.1:0-7648 GCA_964580965.1 uncultured Flavobacteriales bacterium
GTATGTGAAGATATTATTTCAAAAAAAATTAGTTCACCTAAACATATTGGAGCAATGGGTTGGAGTAATGGTGGTTTAATGGCTGGTGTTGTTCTAACACAACGTCCAGATTTATTTAATGCTGTCGTAATTGGAGCTCCTTTATTAGATATGAAACGTTTTAATCATTTATTAGCCGGTGCAAGCTGGGTGGGAGAATATGGTAACCCTGATACTGATGATTGGAATTACATTCAAAAATATTCACCTTATCAAAATGTTTTTAAAGACAAAAAATACCCTCAACCTTTTATCGTTACTTCAACTAAAGATGATCGAGTTCACCCTGGTCATGCACGTAAAATGGCAGCTAAAATGATTTATCAAAATCATCCTGTTTTTTATTATGAAACATTAGAAGGAGGACATAGTGCTGCATCAACAAATGAACAATCAGCTGAATTATATTCGTTGATTTATAGTTATTTCTGGTTGAAATTGAAATAGGAATTTATTTTTACTCATCAAACATGATAGAATGCTCAATCAAACATGATTTAAATTTCTTTATTAATATTTTATCAAAATAATATCTTAAATTTGGAATGTAAAAAAAATCAACTATGAGATTGAATCTTAAAAACATTTTTTCCGCTTTATTATTAATTACTATTGCTTTTGCTTTTAATTCTTGTGAAAAAAATACAGAAACTACTGTTAAAATAATTGTAAGAGATGCTTATAACAGTTTAGTAGTTGGGGCTAGTGTAGTGATTGATGCTGATCCTGACACATCTGTTGATCCTGGAAGTATAAATATTAATAATACCTACAGAGCTCAAACTACAGATTATAAAGGTGAAGCTAAGTTCAATTTTTCAGACTTACACAAACCTGGTTCTGCAGGTGTTGCTATCTTAGATGTAGAAGTTCAATATGGAAGTTCGACTGGAGGTCAAACAGGAACTGGAGTTATCAAAATAGAACCTGAAGTAGAAACTGTTGAAACTATATATATTCAGTAAGTTTATCTACAATACCAATAATAATGCTACAAGAGTGTCTATTTTAAATTAAGGTAACTTTTTATACTATTATCTAAATTTAAAAGAAATCTTGTTAATATATTATGAAAACAGCATTATCAATATCATTTTTAGTCCTATTATTTTCATGCAGTCAAAAAGATGAAAAATTTTGTTCATGCATGGAAGTAAGTAACAAACTAAATGAAAAGACAAATCAGGGATTAATAAATAGTATATTGACAAAAACAGATATCAAACAAATACATACATTACAAAATCAAAAAGACTCAATTTGTAATGATTTTAAAAATATATCTGGAGAAGAAGCTTTGAATCTAAAAAAGAAATGTGAAAAGTAAAGGCAAAAAAAGAGGGTAAGCTACTTGCATCGCACCGCTCAACCTTCTACCTTTGCTACGTTCCCGTCCTGGAGGAATTGAAAGGAGCTGGTCGTACAAGACTTACCCGAGGCAAAATTAATCATTTTTTACTAAGTAACAAATTTTAAACTTTAAAATAATGAAATAAAAAAGGGGTGGTTAAAAACCGCCCCTTAACTATTTTAAAACTAACTTGATAGAAATTACAAATGCATAAAATCTTTTTTAGCTAATAATTCAAATTCTGATTCTCTAAAATCTGGATCATCTACACAACAATCAACCGGACAAACAGCTGCACATTGAGGTTCATCATGGAAACCAGCACATTCTGTACATTTATCTGTAACAATATAGTATACATCCATATCTTTCGGCTCAAAATTTTGATCCGATTGAATTTCATCTCCATTTAGTGTTGTGATCATACCAACTAGAGATGTACCATCTGAATATTTCCATTCAGCCCCCCCCTCATAAATTGCATTATTTGGACACTCTGGTTCACATGCTCCACAATTAATGCATTCATCAGTAATCATTATTGCCATTTCAATTTATTTTAAGCTTTATAATTTCTTTTAAGTATACAAATATAGTAAAAGTAAATACTTTTATTAATGGCTATCAACAGAATTTATTCTATTTAATATTTTATGAAGAGGTGATTAATATTGCTGAATATATTTAACTAATTTTGTAATTATTATGGAGAAAGACAATGTTATAAAAGCTTTTGCTCAATTGGGTAAATTAATGTCACATATTGCTACAAAGCAAAAATGGGAAAATTTTGATTGTGGTATTACTGAAAATGAGTATGAAAATTTACAACGCATTATAAACAAACAATTTGTTTTGAATGGGTGGTTCACCAAAGAAAATGTATTTCAATCTCTAAATGCATTAGGAAGTCAATTAACGGAAAGTAACCTTAATGAATGGACTAATGATTACAGCTTTAGTATATCTCCAAAAAATATTGCAATTATCATGGCTGGAAACATTCCTTTGGTTGGGTTTCATGATTTCATGTCTGTTTTAATATCAGGGCATAATGCAATTTGTAAATTAAGTTCTGATGACAAAAGTCTTTTACCTGCTTTAGCTCAACATCTAATTCAATTTAGTCCTGAACTTAAGCAACGAATTATTTTTACAAACGGAAAAATGAATAAAATGGATGCCATTATTGCTACTGGAAGCGATAATTCTATCCGACATTTTAAAGATTACTTTGGACATCTTCCTAATATTTTCCGAAAGAACAGAACTTCTATTGCTGTATTAACAGGAACTGAAACACGTGATGAACTGGCACTTTTAGGAAAAGATATTTTTGAATACTTTGGTTTAGGTTGCAGAAATGTTTCGCATTTGATAGTTCCTGAAAACTATAATTTCAATTTATTCTTTGAATCAATTGTTGATTTTCATCCAATTATCAATCATCATAAATATGCCAATAATTATGATTACAATAAAGCTGTATACTTGTTAAACAAATCAAATTTACTCGATAATAACTTCGTATTATTGAAAAAATCTAATGAGTTATTTTCTCCGCTTGCTATGATTAACTACCACTACTATAAAAATGAAGAAGAATTAAATCAATACTTAGAATATCATAATGAACAAATTCAGATTATAGTAGGAAAAAACTATACAGCATTTGGAAATGCACAACGACCGCTACTAACAGATTATGCAGATGGTATAAATACATTAAATTGGTTGCAAAAATTATAACCTAAATTCTATGGTTAACAATAAGACTTCTCTTTAACTAACTCCTAATCTAATACCCTTCCGTATGAATGAAATTTATTTTTCCAATATGAAGATTCTGATACATTGGTTATTATAATTCCTTTGGATGAACTTGCATGTATCATTTTTATACCATTATTATCAGAGGAAACAATAATACCGACATGAGAAACACCTTTGCCATGATCGAAAAAAATTAAATCTCCTGATGACAATTGTTTTTCTTTTATTGGCTTACTTTTCAGTTGTTGGTTGGATGCTTTTCTAGGCAGATCTAATTGATATCGCTGTTTGAATACATAACAAACAAAACCACTGCAATCAAAACCATAGGGAGAATTACCTCCATAAACATATGGTGTGCCTATTAATCCTTTAGCAAAAACTAATAATTCTTCACGTCTTCTATCTACTGGAATATCATTTTGAATAAATGGTTTTTGATCAACTTTTGTATCCTTTAAACATGTTTTTATAAACAGTTCTATACTTTGTTTGAGTTTTATATCAATTTCTGATTTTTGCCAAACAACTAATGAATCTTTAAGTCTTAATAATTCTAACTGTTTTACAGATTGATATTTAGACCATTCTGAGGATAAAATAATATTTTGTAATAATCTAATATCACCTATTACATGATTAGAATGTCTTCTCAACCAACCTTTATTCTTAATTAACATCAAGGTTGAGATCCCCTTGTAATAATTTGGTATAATAGAGTAGTCAAATTCTGGTTTATCCAATAATAAATTTGACTTACGATAAACCAATTTGTAATGTTCCTGATCAAATAACATTTCTAATTTATCAAACTCTTTTACCTGAGTAAAAGAATTACTAGAAAATAGTATGCATAAAAATAAAATGTAAATTATTCTCATTTTGTTTTTTTATAAATGTAAAAAAAACAAAAAATAAGACATTAAAAATCGAATACAAGAATTTAAACCAACACCAATGTGTTAATGACTATTATATCTGGAACAATGGACTCTGGTTAACAGGTATTTTAAATGAGTTCTTAAACTCACCTATTGTTTGAACCAATGTATTAAAGGTTTTACAATCCGTATAATCGGTTAAAGTGTGAATTGAAACATATTTAAACTCCTCATCTTTTTCAATCAAAACCTTCAAACGGTCAAAAAAATCAATATTCAATTCCTCACCAATTTGTTTTACAAATCGAACGGAGCTGTCTATAGAGCAACCTGAAGCATTTAAATCAGATTCGTTAACTGCTAAAATGATAAAAGAAGGAGAAAGTACACAAGCATCAGCTGTTAAATTCTTTCCATGGTTATTCCAACCTTGAATAAATCCGTTCAATTTATTCTGAACAAATGAAATTTCATCATTTGAAAAAAAACGATTTGACTGATATACCCAAATCCTTGAAGAATCAGGCAAGTTTAAATTTATCATTTTATAAATCTATTGCATTTGCGATTAATTCTGCAACGTCTAATACTTTAACATCTGCTTCTTTCCCTGCGAGCTTAACACCATCAGTCATCATTGTATTACAAAATGGACAACCAGTAGCAATAACATTAGATTCAGTCTCTAATGCATCATCAGTTCTTTCAACATTAACCTCTTTATTCCCTTTTTCAGCTTCTTTAAACATCTGTGCACCACCTGCACCACAACAAAGCCCGTTTGTTTTACAACGCTTCATTTCAACTAACTCAGCATCCAACTTCTCTATTAGCTCTCTTGGAGCGTCATAGATATCATTCGCTCTCCCCAAGTAACAAGGGTCATGAAAAGTAATTTTCTTTCCTTTAAACTCTTTTCCACCTTCTAAACGAAGTTTACCACTATTGATTAAATCCTGAATTAATTCTGTATGATGAATTACTTCATAATTTCCACCTAATTCTGGATATTCATTTTTTAATGTATTGAAACAGTGAGGACAGCCAGTAACGATTTTTTTCACTTCATATCCGTTTAATACCTGAATATTCATCATGGCTTGCATTTGAAAAGTAAATTCATTTCCTGCTCTTTTAGCTGGATCTCCAGTACAACTTTCCTCAGCACCTAAAACTGCAAATTTTACTTTACAATTTTGTAATATTTTAACAATCGCTTTAGTGATTTTCTTAGCTCTATCATCAAAACTTCCTGAACAACCTACCCAAAATAAAACATCCGGAGTTTCACCTTGAGCCATCATCTCTGCCATTGTAGGCACTTTCAATAAGTTACTCATATCTAAAATCTTTTCTAATTTATGCTTCATCAGCCCAGTTCAACCTATCCGAAGGAGAGAATTGCCAAGGCGCTCCATTATTCTCAATGTTAGTCAACATACCTGTCAATTCTGTAGGCATTTTTGACTCTTCCATAACTAAACTTCTCCTTAAATCAACAATAATTGATAGTGGATCAATATTTACTGGACAAGCTTCTACACAGGCATTACAAGATGTACAAGCCCAGATTTCTTCTTCAGTAATATAATTATGTAATAAGCTTTTACCATCTGTGTAATCAGCACCATGCTTACGTTTATTTTCTCCGACTTCAACTAAACGATCTCTAGTAGACATCATTATTTTTCGAGGAGACAATAATTTACCTGTAATATTAGCTGGACAACTAGATGTACATCTTCCACATTCAGTACAAGAATAAGAATCCAATAAATTTTTCCATGTTAAATCTGTAACATCCTTAGCACCAAAACTAGGTATCTCAGCATTTGGATCTGCAGCTGCATAAGGGTCTGCATTTGGATCCATCATTAATTGAACTTCTTTAGTTACAGATTCTAAATTTGTAAATCTCCCTTTATTTTCTAAGTTTGAATACCATGTATTAGGAAAAGCTAATAAGATATGTAGATGTTTTGAATATGGTAGATAGTTTAAGAAACCTAAAACCATAATCAAATGCCCCCACCATCCTACTCTTTCTACTAAATGCAATGTTGACTCTGACATACCTCCAAAAAGAGCTGGACCAATTATTTGACTTATAGAAAAACCAAACGAACCATCATCCAAGTTTTTAGCATGAGATAAACCGTTTTGATATAAGACTTCGTCTGCACCATTCATCATAAAAATAAATGTGATAAGTATCAATTCCATTAATAAAATCAAGTTACCGTCCATTTTAGGCCACCCATTCATTTCTTTCATATTTAAACGAGGAACTTTAATTAAGTTTCTTCTTGATAAGAAAATGATTGTAGCAATAAAAGCTAGAACAGATAAAATTTCAATGAAACTTATCATAAAGGTGTAAAAGCCTCCTAGAGAAGCTCTAAAAATTCTATGATGCCCTGAAAGTCCATCAGAAATAATCTCAACCAACTCAATTTGAGTTATTACAAAGGCTGCATAAAGTGCAAAATGTAATAATGCGGGAATTGGTTTTTTAAACATTTTTTTCTGCCCAAAAGCAACTAAGAACATTGTTTTCCAACGCTGAGATTTATTGTCTGTTCGATCAACATCTTTACCTAACAAAATGTTTTGACGAATTTTATTTGCATTTAATGCAAATAATCCAAATCCTCCAATTAGTAGTACTGCAAATATTACAATAGAAATCATAGTTAAAATAATTAATTTGGAATAGAATCTAATAGTTTTCTCAACTTATCTTCTTGATCAGCAGGAAGAGGAACACCCTTCACTTTACGACCAATCAAAGATAAATGAACATATCTTTCAGGATGTACCTGTAAATCTAAAATTAAGTTTTGTAGTTCTTTATTTGTATTAACCAACTCGTTAAATAACGCTTCATCTTTAGCTAATTTACCTAGTGTACCTTCTCCATTATTAACATTGTCAAGCGTAGTATTAAATTTAACCAAAACATCATTAGCATCAGTAATAACCTTTTTGAAATCCGCTTTAACAAAATCATCTGTTAATTTAGCAGTATTACCAAGTATTTGAGTAATTTTATTATTACTCAATTTTAAGTTATGAGTGATACTTTCAACGTTAGTAAAAACTTGAGTTATTTTTATTTTCTCATCCTCTATAAGAGATTCTACATTTTTTGCAACAGAACCAAAACGATGAATAGTTTCCTTGAGTTCTTTCATACTACCTTGTAATTCATTAGTAGCTGTTTCATCCCAAAATGAAGAAAATGATTTTGCTAAATTATCTAATTTCTCAACCATAGCCTGAAGACGAGTAGTTACAGGATCGGCATAAGCTTTTACCTGAGTAAACAAATCAACTGCTACAGAACCAATAATTTCATCTCCCTCTGCATAATATCCTTGAGTGAGGTCCTGGCCTAAATCCAAAAGTATACCTTTGCTAAATAAATCTACTGGACCAATTTCAATTTTTGAATCTTTAGGGATTTTAAGATCATGATTTGTGATATTAAAAGTTACTTTAACTTGTTTCTCCTCAATTGCACCAAGATTACTTTCAACTTTTAAGATTTTACCTACTGGAACACCGTTTAAAACAACTGAACTAGCTGCCTGTAAGCCACCTG
>CAZOLZ010000073.1:0-7541 GCA_964580965.1 uncultured Flavobacteriales bacterium
TAACTAAAAATTAATTAGATTTGAGCAATTAAAAACAAAATAAACTATCATGAAAAAAACTATTATTATTCTAATCACTATTCTAAGTTGTAACTTATCTTTTTCACAAGAAAAATCAGAATATAGTAAGGAACTTCTTCACATGTTTGAAGTATCAGGAACTGAAGAATCTTATAAAGCTGCTATTAAGCAAATTATGGGAATGTACAGAGAACAATATACAGGTCTTGGTCAAGAACTTTGGGATGAACTGGAAAGTGAGTTTATGAAAACTTCACTGGATGATTTAACAAAAATGTTAACTCCTATTTATCAAAAATATTTATCTATTGATGACTTAAAAGGTATCATAAAATTCTATGAGTCACCTGTAGGATTGAACTATGCTGAACATACACCTATGATTATGCAAGAATCTATGCAAGTTGGACAACAATGGGGAGCAAAAATCAGTGAGCAATTGATGGAGAGAATTAAAGCGGAAGAATAATAAGCTTTTCAAATAAAAAAATAAGGGTGTCCGAGATTTCGTGACACCCTTTTTATTATCCTCTCAAAATCAATTCCTGTTTATCTATCGACTCATCGTGAATCGCTTCGAAAATAGAAACAATTAAACTTTCACTTAGGTTTAACTCTTCTCCTTTTCTTATTCTAGAATTTAAAATTTCATCCCATCGATTGGTTTGTAAAATGGTCATATTATTATCCTTTTTATAGTCCCCTATTGCCTCTGCTATTTCCATTCTTTTAGATAATATACGCATCAAATCTTGATCATATTGATCAATTTTATAACGTAAATCTTCTAAATCTGTTAAGCTTATGTTTTCCGGTTTCACTTCTGTACGAACTAATTCTGAAACTAACTTTTTTAAGTCCGAAGGTGTAATTTGTTGTTTTGCATCACTCCAAGCTTCTTTAGGATTAATATGAGACTCTATCATCAAACCATCAAAATCAATATCCATTGCTTTTTGAGAAATAGAAGCAATTAAAGAACTATCTCCTGCTATATGACTTGGATCACAAATCAAAGGTAACTCAGGATACCTTCTTTTCAATTCAATTGGAATTTGCCATTGTGGTTCATTTCGAAACTTCGTTTGCTCATAACTTGAGAATCCTCTATGAATAGCTCCAATTTTGGTTATTCCAGCTTGATTGAAACGTTCCATTGCCCCAATCCATAATTCTAAATCAGGATTAATTGGATTTTTAACTAAAACAGGGATATCGACTCCTTTCAATGCATCAGCAATCTCTTGAACAGCAAAAGGGTTGACAGACGTTCTTGCTCCAATCCATAAAATATCTACACCTGCTTTTAAAGCTTCGTAAACATGTTTCACATTAGCTATCTCAGTTGCAACAAACATTCCTGTTTCTTGCTTCACTTTTTTCAACCATTCTAAACCTTCATTCCCAATACCCTCGAATGAATTTGGTCGTGTTCTTGGTTTCCAAATACCGGCTCTAAAAACTGTTACTCCAGCTTTTTTTAGTTCTCGAGCAGTAGTTAATAATTGATCTTCAGTTTCAGCACTACAAGGTCCTGATATAATTAATGGCTTCTCTGTAGCCAATCCCCATTCATTTAATCCTTTTATTTTCATTTTTCTTCTAATTATCAATTATTATTAAGTATCTTTTCAATTTTATTCGCGCTTTTTATTAATCCATTTATTTCACCTTCTTTAGCTTTGTAAATCAGATTTTTAAACCTATTTACCTGATCTATATATTCATCTAAAACAGCTAATATATTCTTTGAATTATTTGTGAAAATATAACTCCACATCTCGGGTGAACTTTTAGCTAATCGTACAGTAGAATCAAAACCTCCACCTGCTAAATCAAAAATGTTTTTCTGATTCTTTTCTTTTTCTAAAACTGTTAAAGCTAAAGCCATTGAACTAACATGAGAAATATGTGACACATAAGCTGCGTGTTTATCATGTTCCTCTGCATTCATCTTAATAATTCTCATATTTAAATTTTGATACATTTGGTTAATGATATCTAATGCTTTTGAGCCACTTTTTTCTGTTTCTACCAATACAACTGTTTTTTCATTATATAAACCTTCAATAGCTGCTTTAGGACCAGAATATTCTGTACCTGCCATTGGATGACTAGCCACAAAGTTTTCACGTTTGGGATGATTTTTAATATTCGAACAAATTAACTCTTTGATAGAACAAACATCCATTACTGTTTGATGGTCAACTAAATCTAAAATAGAAGGAAGTAATTTCAGAGTTGCATCTGCTGAAACTGCTAGTAAAACTAAATCTGCTTTTTGAACAGCTTGAGAAAGAGGTAAAACTTGATCTACCAACTTTCTTTCCATTGCAATTTTAGCGTGCTCCTTATTGGATTCCACACCTAACACTTCATTTGCAAAACCATTTCGCTTCAACTGTAATGCAAATGAACCTCCAATTAACCCTAATCCAACAACTGTAACAATCATACTTCTAATTCTTTTAATCTATTTAATGCTTTTGTTAATTCCTCTTGAGTTGCGCAAACTGAAAAACGAATGTAGTTTTCACCATTACTTCCAAACACATTTCCTGGAGTTGCAAAAATGCCATAATTGTATAGTAAAAAATCAGACATTGCTTCTCCTGTTTTTAGTTTTTCGTTTACTTTTGCCCAAACAAACAATCCTTGATTTTGTTTGTCGTATGAGCAATTTAATTGATCCAATATTGCCCAAACTATTTGAGTTCGTTTAGCATATTCTTCATTCAAGTTTGTAAACCATTCATCCCCCAAACTCAGCGCAACTATCGCTGCTTGTTGAATTGGTTTATACATTCCGGAATCAAAATTACTTTTCACTTTTAAAATCGTTTGAATATTCTCTTGAGATCCTGAAACAACACCAACTCTCCATCCAGACATATTATGCGATTTACTCAAAGAGTTTAATTCTAACACATCATCATATTCAGTTTCACAAGCATGAATACTTAAAGGCTGGTTATTTTGAATCAAACTGTAAGGATTATCATTTACTAAGAGTATACCATGCTTTTGAGCAAATAAAATCAATTCTTCCAAATCAGATTGACTCGCCTTTGATCCTGTCGGCATGTTTGGATAATTAACCCACATCACTTTAACGCTATTAGTTACTAAAGTTTCTAACTCCTCTATTGAAGGCAACCAATTTCGATCCTCTTTCAGATCATAATAAACAACATTTAAACCTAACATATTAGCTGAAGCTGTGTAAGTCGGATAACCAGGGTTTGGAATCAAAACAGAATCTCCTGGATTACAAAAAGCAATATGAATATGCATCACAGCCTCTTTCGAACCCATTAAAGGTAAAACCTCTGACTCAGGATTTAAATTAACATTATAAATACGTTTATACCATTGTGAAAAAGCATGACGTAACTCCTGTATTCCATTATATGATTGATATTGACCAGCTCCCTTTAATATTGATGAATTTTGTAACTCATTAATTATTTGAATGGGAGTATCTTTATCTGGACTTCCAATTCCTAAATTAATAATATCCTTTCCTTGATTAACTAACGAACGAACTTCTGCCAACTTTTTAGAGAAGTAGTAAGGTTGAATTGCTGCTATTTTATCTGAAGGTTTCATCTTTAATTTATCTTAATATTTTGGTTTTCGTATTCTCCTAAAATCATCAAGGATTCTAATTGTTCTTTTAATTCTTCTAGCATATTTTGATAATCTGATTCATTATCATACAATACATCGATAAAAAACTGATAATGCCAGGGTTCTCCAATAATTGGTAAAGATTCAATCTTACTTAGATCCACTTTGTTTTTATCAATTGTAATTAAGGTTTTAGCTAATCGACCTCTGTCATTTTTTAAAACAAATTGAATAGAAGCTTTGTTTCTAACACCTTCTTTCTGAGATCCCGACTGTATTATAAAAAATCGAGTGTAATTTTTCTTATTTGTCTCTATTCCTGGTCCAATTATTTCTAGACCATAATACGCTGCAGCTAATTTACTCCCAATTGCACCTACATTACTTAAATTATTTTCTGCAACATATTTCATACTTAATGCTGTATCTTTTGCATCGATTAATTGAACCTTTGGAAACTGTTTAAAATATTTTCGACATTGATTGATTGCCATATAGTGGGACTGAACTTGATCTAAATCTTCTAATTTAACACCTTTGTTAACCGCTAAATTTTGTTCAATTCTCAAATATACTTCACCTACAATAGATAAACCAGATTGTTTGATTAGATCAAAATTGGTATGAATAGTACCTGAAATTGTATTTTCAATAGCCATAATTCCAGCATCTACCTCTTTATTTTTGACAGAGTTAACTACATCCTCAAAAGTTAACTGCTCTGCTATTTCAACTGGACCTTTATAGTAAATTCGAGCAGCTTCTTCGTGAAATGCGCCTTTAACTCCTTGTATACTTACTTTCATCTTTTTTATTTTAATTCAAAAAAAAAGCCTTAGATGTTTTCTAAGGCTTCATGTGTTTTTCAATTTATTTACAACAACCTTAGCTTTCTCTTTCAAAATAAAAGAAACCAAAATAAAATGTTGTAAAAAAGTATTGTTTATTAATCATTTTCAATTCAAAAAAAAAGCCCCGCTTTATCTGCAGGGCTTAAATATTATCTAAATAGTTTTCCTGCCATAACATTTACTGCTAAAGAAGAAAAAATAAAAGTCGTTATTTATTACCAATCTGTTCATAAATATATTGATTGCAAATTTATAATTTATTTTAAATAATTCAAATTTATTTTGATTTTTGTTTAAAAACTAACATTTAAACTAGTTGTTTTGATTTACTTGTATTAATTTTTACATAAAGATTGTCGAACTATCTATTGTAAACAATAATCTAAAATCACCATTCTCCTATAACTACTTCCTGCTCAACTTTGTTTTCAACCTCATCATCCAATAAATAAAAGAAGTTATGCCCTACTCTCTGCTCCAAAGAATCAATCGATAACACGAAAGATCGTAAAGATGATTTTGTTCCTTTATTCGGTAATAAAAAACCGATACCTGTCCAATGACCTTTCCTTTTTTGTAATAATGCTTTATAATATCCTATCGGTACAGCAACTTTATCATCTCCAATAACCTGCATTGAACTATCAAACAAAGGTCCTGTAACAATATACATAGAATCATATAATTGGGTCCATCTTCTTACTTGTTCTTCTAATTTCCTCCAAATGCCACGATTGAAAGATGGAGTTTGAGGAGACATGTTTGAATAATAAAACGACTCCTCCATTACCTCTTTAGAAAAACTCATATCAGCAGCTGGAGCTAGATGTCCACGATCAAAACCTGACTTGTAATAATCATCTGAAAAATCAGTGTGATAAATTTTAGGATCTGATTTAAAATTATTAGAACGTTTAGACCTTTTTACTAATTCTTTTTTTGTAAATAAATAAGCTACCCAATTTGCTTGATGGTATTTTTCGTTGTAAGATAAAGTGTATGCCAAATGGTTAACGATTTTTTCACCTTTCTTGATTTTTGGTAGTTCTAGGTCTGAAATTGGTAAAGCATTTGATTTGTTAGGTTTATCTGTTTGTTTTGGTTTATCTTTTTTTACTGTGAGTTCTTTTGCTTTTAATGGCTCATCAATTTTTTGAATTTGGTCTTTTTGCACTTTATTTCTTTGAGGTTTAGAAGCAACATTATTCTTTGATTGTTTTTGAAAAGATTTTACTATCAAAACAGTCACTAAAATTATGAGAAAAGACCAAATGATTATTCTCGCTTTTTTGTTCATAAAATGAAATTATTAATAATTATTATTTAAACTTAAAATGCCAGGTTAGACCTGAACAATTATAAGTTAAATCTAATCTAATAAAAACTTAAGAGCTATTTCATTGAATCTATTAGCCCTTTGTATATTAACTACATGCCCACAACTCTGTATAAAGTTAAACTGAGCTTTTGATCCCAAAGATTTAAGGTTTCGAATTGAATGAACAAACATATGATCATCAATTCCCGAGATAAAACAAACGTTTACAGATAAGTAAAAATAATCTTCATCTAACTTATTTTTGATAATCTCCATTAAGTTAATCCATTTAATAAATTCTCTTCTTTTAATGCTTCTAGCTTCTTTAACGAATATCTTTCTGGACTCTTTATGATTAATTTTAGGCATTATTACATATGCTAAAACCTTGTAAATAAGAATATATGAGATTAAAAAACCGAAAAACTTCCCTAAATTGAATAAAATTTTAGCCTTCGTATTTATTTCCGAAACTGCTCCTCCATGAATAACTTTATCTACTCTTTCAGGAAAATTTAAAATTATGTGATTTATAAGTAACGTCCCCAAAGATATGCCTATAAAATGGGACTTATTAATATTTAAATGTTTTAAAACTTTAATTATATCATCACAAACCAATTCCAAAGAATAAGAATGATCATAATTTGACTCCTGCGATCTACCATGACCTCTTAAATCAATAAGTAATAAATTAAAATGTTTACTAAAAGACTTTATTTGTTTGTACCAGATATTCGAACTGCCTCCAGCACCATGAATAAAAGTTATCCAAGGTAAACCTTCTCCTTTAAAATATTTCTTATGATATATCATCAAATGAATTTATTGTATAAATAGCTTTTTATTCTGAAAAAGGTTTTAACCCTGCGTAAACATTTTATGATCATGCATCATTCAAAAATATTATTTGAGGATAAATTTACGATTTGTTTAGCTTCAAATGTAAAAAACTTTCTTAAACATTTAATTAAGTCTTTTAAGCTATAACATTTCTATTCAAAAGTCTTTTTCAACCCGATAATATTCATATGAATATGAGATTTATAGATTTAATTTGAGTCCAATCCCATTATCACTAAATTCTAAATTTTTCAAAACAGGCGATAAATTCGTTTTAGCATGATTTCGGTGAACAGTGTATGCAATCCAATCAAAAAGTAATAAAAACCCACCTTGAAGGACAAGACTATTTCCATAACCTTTATAAAGGTCAGCTTTCTCAATGTTTGATTTAGCTTCACTTCTCAATACCATTCCGCTTCCAATGTAAGCTAAATCTAATCCCGCATTAAATAAGAACACTGCTTCTGTTTTTCGCTGTCCTTCAAGTGTCTCATTAAAACTGAGTGAATTATTTAATTTTCTGGCCTTAAGGTAACCAGGAATAGCAAGACCGATATTAACGGTATTCCACATTACATTCATCTGATGAAAATGTTTCATTTCATTGCTATGCGAAATTGACCAACCAATTCCACTTCCAACAAGATTAGTAAAAGCCCAACTTCCAAGACCAATCATTAAATGTTGATCAATTTTTTGTTTACTCGTGTTGAATTCCCGAAACTGCCCCCACCCCCAAGAATAATTTATTAGGAGTAAAAGAAAGACTAAAATATACCTCATAGTCCAAATATAAAAAGTATAAAATGAAATTACTTACAACTTGTACCTTATTCATTTTAGATAGTAAGCTTCAGAAACTTATTAAAATAAAA
>CAZOLZ010000074.1:0-7537 GCA_964580965.1 uncultured Flavobacteriales bacterium
GTATGAAAAAGACCAAAGAAATCGAAAAGTATTTGAGATGGAAGTTTAAGTTAAGGGTTCCAAACTTTGTTAAAGATCATGGGAGTATAAATGAAGCATGTGAAATATTCGAAATAAGCAGAACCACTTACTTTAATTGGAAAAGAAAATTTGAGAAGCATGGTGAGGAAGGATTGTTGAGGAAGAAGAGAGATTCAGAAACATATTGGAACAGTATCGATAAAACGACCGTTGATCTCATTCTAAAGTTACGTGAAGAACACAAGCTTGGAACTTGGCGGATCAAATGGTATCTGGAAAGATATCATGATATAAATGTTTCTGAATCTAGTGTTTACAGAACTCTGAAAAGGAACAATGTCAAGCCGCTGGATAAGGTTATCACAAGAAAGGCTGTGAGGCCTAAACGATACGCTAAGGAGACCCCTGGACATCATGTACAAGTTGACGTCAAGTTCCTAAAATTTATCTCTGCAGAAGGAAAAACAATTAAACGCTATCAATACACAGCAATTGATGATTGTACGAGAATAAGAGCCTTAAAAACATTCGAAAAACACAATCAAAATAGTTCAATTGAATTTCTCAATTACGTTACAGAGAAATTTCCATTTCGGATTCATACAATCCAAACAGATAATGGACATGAATTTCAATCGAAGTTTAATTGGCATGTTCAGGATTTAGGGATGAATCATAGATATATTAAGCCCGGAAAACCACAACACAATGGAAAAGTTGAAAGATCTCATCTGACAGATAAGAAAGAGTTTTACCAGCTCTTGACTTACAAAGATGACGTGGATTTAAGTGAAAAATTAGCGCAATGGGAAGAATTTTATAACTTCGGTAGACCTCATGGAGCTTTTAAAGGAAAAACACCGTATGAGGCCTTGAAACGTTACTTAGAAAAATAAGAATTCAGTTCACTTTTAGTTGAAGTACCACAACAAAGCAACACCTGTTGCAAAGATTAAATTTATGACTTAACTTTGACTATCGCAGGTAAATATTAGTTTGAAGGCTTACATTTAATATTAAACATATCTAAAATTATTTAAGACTCTTTGATGTTTAGAAAAAGATTTTTCTCAATTTTTGGATTTTTTTACCGGTCTTCAAAATGGTCAGACTTTTCGGGAATTTTATAGTGTTCTGCAAAAAGTCAAAGAATATGTAGAATTGAACGGCAGTAAACTTTAAGCAAAAAATAAGAACAATAATACAGAGACAGTATTTATTACCACACTGAAAACATGACATCATGGAAAAACTACTAATCGTAGAAGACGAACAAGATTTAAGAGAAGCATTACAAAGTATTCTTGAATTGGCTGGATACGAGGTATTAACAGCAAAAAACGGAAAAGATGGTTATGACGCCATTATGACGCATCTACCAGATTTAGTTCTGTGCGACGTAAACATGCCGGAACTTGATGGATTTGAATTGCTTAGCGCAATAAATCAAAGATTAAGTGAAGAGATAGTTCCTCCTTTCATTTTTCTTACAGCCAAGGTAACGAAAAATGATGTTAGAAGAGGAATGAATTTAGGAGCTGACGATTATATCGTTAAACCATTTGAATACACGGAGGTTTTAACGGCCATTCGGCTGCGTTTAGATAAGCGCAAGAAGCTTCTAAAAAACGGAAAGAATAATAGAATACTTTCTACACCTGATAAAACATTTGATAAACTAGCGATCCCCTGCGGGGACGGTATAGAGCTAATTGCATTCGATAAAATAATTAGATGCGAGGCCGACAGGGCATATTGCACTTTTCACTTGATAGATAAACGCAAGATTCTTGTTTCAAAATCTATGAAAGAGTTTGAGGAAACATTAATACACAAAGATTTCATGAAAGTACATAAATCCACTATTGTTAACATTAATTTTGTTAACAAATTTGTGCGCGGTAAAAGTGGGCATTTGGTAATGTCTGATGGCTCTGTTGTAGCTGTTTCCATCAGGAAAAAAGCAGAATTACTTGATCGAATAAGTTCCTAAGCGTATTTTGAATAATTCCTATTTCATGTTAATCAGTTAAAATGAATCTTAATAATTCTGCCCAAAACAATACTAATATTTAAGTCTTCAAAACAATGTCCTGGATGAGTTAAAAAAATCGGAGAAGCACCATTTGCTTAATTTTCATGTTCGGATTGCTGTATAATTGTTTGTCGGCTCAAACCTCATTTTAAACAAACGAAATTTTATTGTCTTTAATCAGTAATTGCCATTTCTTTATCAAAAAAACTGATTCCCCTATATTTTACCAAAACGTAAATAGTTCAAGCTATCCACATCTATTTTTGAAGAAAAAACAAGATGAACATACTAAGATTTAATGAAGAACTACCAACAGAAGAAGTTTGTAAGTTTCATTTCAGAGCGCGACCGGGAAAAGAGGGGGTAAACTTTAAGATGTGTGGTTGTAAAGAACATTACTGGTTAAAAGCTAATAGTCAAGGGCAATGTAAATACTGTGATTTTTGTACAACCTTAAAAAGTGGCAGCATAATGGAAGGGTCTCAAGTGAATTTCCTTACCTGATAATAAGCTATGGCCTTTATGATTAATCAGTGCGACTTGTGGTTCAAATATAATTGAGGTGGGTGGCTTTAGGAAATCATTTGAATATTTTAACGCATTCGATAATCAATTTGAAAGTGTAATATGCAACAACTTCTTATCGATTAAGACTTCAAAGGCGGTTCCTATGATTTTTAGATCGACACACTTGTGGTTGTTTCAGTTTATCTAATTATTATCTCTAATGCTTTGTTCTCTGGTTCTGTCGCATCTGTTAGATATTCACCCGTAGGGTATTTCACTCCTCACTAACATTAATTAAAATGGAGATATTCTCCTTCCTTAAATTTTATTTTCGCACCATAAACTGGCTCAAAGTGATCCTTTTCGAGATACTAACTAAGCTCTTGATAATAATTAGAGGATACCCATTCAGACTCTTTATTTGACCATAAAAGGTCTACTCCCTTATTTTCTTTAGCAGTCGAATGAAATATGGGTTTCTTTTTTTACATAAAAAGAGCCTGCATCTGCAATTTGTTGTGGTGAATAACGGCAGATTTTTTTTATCAAAAGTGGCATACAAAAAAAAGGACATTTTGAATTCAAAATGTCCTTTTATTACTAAAGTTAATTGGTTAACAGCATTTATGAAATCTATTCACTATTGCTTAACGATTTTTTTAGTGCTAGTGCTACTGCCGTTATTAACGTTTACAAAGTATATACCACTTGGAAGCATTTCAAGATTCAGTATTTTATTATTTAAACTAGCTCCTTTTTCAATGATTACTCCGTTAATCCCATAAACTTCATATACAAAATTCCCTTCAGATTGAATGGTGATAACGTCTTTAAAAGGATTCGGATAAACTACTACATTATCTTTTTGAACATTATCCAAGCCCAATTGATCGTCAATATTAAATGTTAGAATTTGCTGACATAAACGAGAATCTGCAACAACAACTGTGTAATATCCAGAAGTTAATCCTATCAAATCTTCATCATCATCAAAATCTCCTGTTCCATCATTACTCCAATCGAATGAGTATGCTGGAGTTCCTCCAGAAACTGTAATATCGATAGCACCGTCGAATCCGAGAACTTCTTCGGTCAAAACATATGCAACATTAATCTCTTCATTCATATTCAGACTTACGAAACTTGTATTAGTACATCCGTAAATATCAGTTCCTTCAACATTATAAATTAACGTTCCTGTTACATCAGGAGTAAAAGTAACTCCATTAATTACTCCCATATCCCAAACGTAAGTATCTGCTCCTTCACCATTAAAGATAGCTGATTCCCCAAAGCAAATAGAATCTTGATCAACTGTAGCAATAACAAAAGGTAATGGGTGCATAGTAGCATTAATTGAAGCCGAGTTTTCACAGCCGTTTTCATCTATCCCAGTTACCGTATAAGTAATTGTTTCGATTCCTGCTGGAGAATATGGTTCGCCGTCAATAACTCCCATATCCCATGTGAATTCATCAACACCACCTGCAGTAAAAATAAATGTTTCACCGATACAGATGTCCGCGTCGTCTACACTTGCTGTGATAGCTGGTAATGCGTTAATCATTAATGTAACATTTGCTGTATTCGTGCATCCGAACGAATCTGTTCCAGTTACGGTAAAAATTGTCGTTCCAACTGAAATTGGAGTGAATGCCTCACCATCAGTGGCACCAAAATCCCAAGTATAAGTGATTGCGCCTCCGCCGATCAATGTTACTTCATCTCCAAAACAAATAGTGTCAACATCTACTGTTCCAGTCACAGTTGGTAGGTCACGTACTAAGATATCAATTGTGGCAGTGTTATCACATCCGTTTGTGTCAGTACCTGTAACTGTGTATGTTGAAAGCCCTGCAGAACTAGGATATGTCTCCTCACCATTAATGATGCCGCCATCCCAAGAATAAGTTTCAGCACCTACACCAAATAATGTAAATGACTCACCAAAACATAATTCAGTAGAACTTGCCGAAATATTGATTGTAGGTAATTCATGAACAGTAACTTGAATTGAGTCAACCGCAGAACAACCCCAAGAGTTTGTTCCAGTTAGAACATAGTTATAAGTTCCGACTGGTGGAGCAAATGGCACGTCATTTATAGCACCATAATTCCAAGTAAACATAGTTCCAGCCATACTACCGAACTCAACACCATGAAGTGTTATTGAATCGCCTTCGCAAATTGAAGTATCCGAGGCCATAGCATTAATAAAAGGAACAGGATACACATTAAGTTCAATAGAATCTTTTGCCGAGCATCCGTGATCATCCATTCCAAAAACGAAATATGTAGATGAACCGAGTTCTGGTGTAAATGGTTCTCCGTCAATTATTCCTGAAGTCCAATCATAAATTATAGCGCCTTCACCTGTTAAAGTGACAACATCCCCTTCACATAATTCAGTTTCAACTGTACTAATTGTCACATCTGGTAATGCGTTTACAGTTATTTCCACTTCAAATAAACAATCATCTATATTGTCACTTGTTGCTGTGAATGTTGAAACACCTACAGCAGGTGTAAATTCGATACCGTTAATAACGCCGCTGTCCCATGTGACAACTCCACCGTTGATAGATGTTGCTTCAAGTGTCAATAATTCACCTTCACATAAATGTTTAGATGTAATTGTCGTTGTAAGTTCATCACATTGTGCAAAACTGCTTGAGCCAGTTAAGCCAAAAAGAAGCATAAAGCCGATTGTAAAATTTTTAGTTTTCATAATATTTGTATTTTAGTTATTTTAATTAAGGGTCCGCGGTTTTTTTAATTTCCCCAATAATGCGGTGTTTTCTTGAGAGCAAACCTACATGCATAATGCAGATGCTGCTATTCAGAATTTCCAATTCGGTTGTTTTGGTTTCCCTACGTGATCTAGAATCGAGTTAACACTTTTAACAAGACAGTTTAGTTAAGAATTAATTAACTTTTTAAAATTAGAGAAATGATAATGAAGTACAGTAAATAATTCAAATTGAAAGCCATTGAGATGAACAACAAAAGTGACAATATCAAAGATGTTGCAATTAGCTTAGGGGCTTATGAAGCGTTATTATATTTCTAGCTAAAGGAGTTTTATCAAAAAGAAGGTGAAGTGTTCTTAGGATCAACAGTAACAAAAGCTCCTCAAGATTTAGAAAAAGATGAATTATGCAGACTATACAAAGGATAACGAAATTTAAAACTAGAACGTGATATATTAAAAAAGAGTCTGCATCTTTTCCAAGAACGACTGAAGCGATACGAATTTATCAAGGAGTATGATTTTATGTTCCCACTTGAGAAGATATGTAAAGCTCTGCGATTGGATCGAAGTAGCTATTACAACTCTAGTAACCAAAAACCTTCCTATCGAGATCAAGATCCCAGGTTCTGTCGTATCTGACTATTTTGTTGCTTTTCTTTATACAAAATGGAATCAGATAGATAACTAAAGTGCTGATTTTCAATTGAATTTATTTTGTAACATTTGGATTTTATCCGTTCAAATCGATTAAATTTGGTAGATGCGACAGCACCGATTTTATTAGATCTGAAAAGATATTTTAAAACAGCTACCCTCTCCCAATATTGATGAAACCGATATAGCCCCTTTATTAATTTCAATATATTCCTTGGCGATACTCAAACCTAATCCGGTTCCCTGCATTTCTGTAACATTATTTGCACGAAAGAAAGGCTCAAATAGTTGTGACTGTTCCTCTACTGGAATACCTATACCATAATCCTTAACTATCAATATAACTTCTTTTGATCTAAAAATTAAATCCAACTTAGGATTCTCTTTTCCTTTAGAATATTTAAAGGCATTATTGATTAAATTAGTCAACGAATGTTTAAGTAATTTAACGTCTAGATAGACCAAGCGCACTTTTCCCTCTGAAGAAAACTCTATCATTCTATTATCCTGCTGAATCAAATTAAATTCTTTTACCAACTTCTCTAAAAAACCTATCAAATCAACATCTTCGGGATAATATCCAACATTTCCAGAGGTTGCCTTACCTAAACCAAGTATATCCTCTATTAGATCTGTCATAGTAGAAACTGCATCTGTAATGCGCTTAGTTACTTTAGAATACTTTTCGGCGCTTTGTTTTACCGTCATACGATTCATCATTTCAAGTAACTCAGAATTAGATTGAATAATAGCTAGTGGTGTTCTAAACTGATGTGATGCAACAGCAACAATCCTTGATTTTAATTGGCCTAATTCCTTTTCTCGGGCTAATGAAGCTTCTAATTCTAAATTAGCTTTAGCTAACTTGCTCATTGAATTATATAATTCAATGCTCTTTAATTCAAGAAGCTGCTCTGCCGCTTTGCGGGCTTTAAAATCTCTTTCCCGAGCTTTAATAAGTAATTCTTGATTCATATTGTACTTATATTTTACTCACTTTCAACATAACCGTCTGCCCATCATCTTCTTCCCTTATTTTTGCGACATCAACACCCTCTTTAAAATGCTTCGCAGCCCCTTTTATCAGCCCGATAGCCAAATCAGACAATCGCCTTGAAGATATATAATTGACTATCATTTCTTGGTCACTTTTTATTTTTGCTTCGAATTTAGGCAATTCTGCATCTGGATATAGTTTTAAAACTTCCGGATGGATATATTGATCTATAGAGTTTAAAAATTCAAATAAATTAGCCTTATCCATAAATACAGGATAACTGTCTTTTAAAGTGACGAAGAAATATTCACCAAAAACCGTCAACAACGCCGGTACTGGAATACCTTTTATTTCAGATAATTTTGCAACCATCTTAAACATATCTTTATGACTATATGTACCTACAGAAGTGTAGACACCTTCCGTTTCGAGTTCACATTCATCAATTATCTGTTGAACTACTTCTAAACCAAACTCATTTTCAACGAGCTCCAAAAATTCAGTAAATACAATTCCTTTCATAATTTATAGTTTTTAATTTTAGTCCAAAAAAAATACCTTTTCCTAATAT
>CAZOLZ010000075.1:0-7475 GCA_964580965.1 uncultured Flavobacteriales bacterium
GAGACGGAATGGATATTGCGCTTTGTATGCTGGATACTCAAAACAAAGGACAATTGCATTTTTCCGGAGCCAATAATCCGATTTGGATTAAAAGAGCAGAAGAAATTGTCGAAATAAGAGGAGATAGGCAACCGGTGGGCAATTATGAAAACCAACATCCTTTTACAAACCATACAGTGAGTCTCACCCCAGGAGATACTATTTATCTTTTTTCGGATGGTTTTGCAGATCAATTTGGAGGAGCAAAAGGTAAAAAATTCAAAGCGAGTCAGTTTA
Organism: uncultured Flavobacteriales bacterium; assembly: GCA_964580965.1. Taxonomy (GTDB): domain Bacteria; phylum Bacteroidota; class Bacteroidia; order Flavobacteriales_D; family Crocinitomicaceae; genus CAIUKX01. The sequence continues at coordinate 277 of CAZOLZ010000075.1, forward strand.
AGTCACTTTGCATCGAAACGGCTTCCAATGAAATGGATGAGCAAGGCAAAAAAATCGATCAATATTTTATGGACTGGAAGGGTGAATACGAACAGATTGACGATGTTTGCGTCATAGGTGTTCAGATTTGAAACCTATCGTTTTTTAAAAGGTATCCTTATAACTGCTATAGTACCTTCTGTTCCCGGTTCAATTTCTTCGCGCTTCTTTACAATCAAATCAAAGACTTTACTCCGATTTGTTTTTCTAAAAATCTCAATTTGATCACGAATGATTTGCGTCGCTAGCGATCGATGTTTGACTTTCTTTTCAATATTGCCAATCCCCGGGCCATTGTCAATGACTTGCACTTCTAAATACTTAGGTTGGAGAATAAAGCGGATTTCAAGGATGTAATGTTCTTGCACACCGTTTCTAAATCCATGTTCTACGGCATTCTCAACGAGTGGTTGTAAAACGAGTGGGGGGATGCTGATTTCATTTGCAATTATATCTTCATCTAATTCAACGATATACTCTACCTCTTTATTTAATCGCGTTTCCTGTAGTGTTACATAGTCCTGTAAAAGTTGGAGTTCTTCGCTCAAGGGGATAAACTCTTCACGTGACTGCTCGAGCACCTTTCTCAGTAAACGTGCAAAGGTTAGGGTATAGGATTCCGCTTTTTCAGGGGCTTCGAAAATAAGTGATTTAATATTAGCCAGCACATTGTAAATAAAATGTGGGTTAATTTGGACACGCAATAGTTTATTCTCTAATTGCAATTTTCCCAGTACCGTTTTTGTTCTGTAACGCATAAAGAACAACAACCCAATCGTTATGATAAGCAAAAAACCAAAAATAGAAACCGTGAAATACAGATTTGATTTTGCAAGCCTGGCATCTTGTTCAACCAACTCTTTTTCTCTAGCTACAAGTGCTTTTTGACTTTCAAGGTCTGCTATTTCTTTTTGGAGTTGGTTCGATTTTTCGGTGATATCGTTTTGGTGGATGATTTGTTGGATGCTGTCCAACTCTATATAAGCTTGGTAGGCGTCGTTCCACTCCCCAATAGAGGTAAGAGCTTTGTGTTTTTCTTCGAGGTAAATAAACCTTAGACTATTGGTATTTAGTACTTCTATTAACGAGTCTCCCTCTTGTATTAACTTATTGATAAGAAACTCGTTTTTAGAATCTGTTTTATTGAGAATTCCTAAATATTCTCTTAAAGAAAGCATGTAGGCATCTAGGCGATTTCCCTTTTTAGCAAATTCATATGAAAATGCAGCAGCCTCAACCGCAGCCTCATGATTGCCGGCATTACGTTGAATACAGTTAACAGCATGCCAATAAATACTTTCCAATTCATCTAGGTTTTCGTATTCATCCAAAATTACACGCGCTTTCTTAATTTGAATTAATGCTAAATCAATTTGACCATCATTAGCTAATGCTATTGCATAGTCTGAGTATATATGGCTATGACCACTTCGACTTTCTGAATCTTCATCAATCAATTCAGCGGTACGTCGCATGTATTCGAGATGCATTTTTTTATTACCCATTTCTTGATGAATGGAGCTAAGTGTGAAGAGGATAACCATTTTCTCGTACACGTAATTGCTGTCGCAGCGATCCAAAGTTTGAACAAGCAAATCTATTGATTTTTCGTGATTGCCACGCATTAAGTGAATCTGAGCATTAGAGATGGCTAAATTAATCGAATACCATTGAGGTTTGTAGTCATGAATAACAGCTTCATTTAAGGCTTTATTATATAAAATTGTGGCAGTATCAAGTTTACCTAATTCATATTGAAAGACTTTAGCCGTTCTAAATAAACTTACTACAATCCCTTTTTTATAATTTAGTTCATTAGAGATCTCGTAGATATCTTGATAAATTCTAACCTTTTCAGAAGTCTCTTTTAGATCTGCAAGGTCGAAAAGACTCAACACATAATTAGTATCCTTTACACCATAACCAGGAACCTCCTCGTCCCAATTTAAACCTTCATCTGCTTCCTGCAGCGTTTGAGCGGATGAATCTTGAGCAAATGATTGTCCATAAAGGGAAAAAAAAATACTTAGGGTACAAAAGATTCTTGTCGTTTGATCAAACAAACCTAAAAGTCTTATGTCACCAATGCTATTCACGTATACAAAAAAAGCAAAATTTTGATAATAAGCGTGATATAAAAGTGACTATTCACAATTATTCACGTTGGAGCAGGCCATGATAAGAATAATAATTGATGATTAAGGCCGAAAACGTTTCTGTATTCATTAAAGAAATAAGAAAAATAAGGGTTTTAAGGCTAAAATGGAATGTCAAATTACCGAATTCTAGAAAAGTAATACCGAATGATAATTATTTAAAGATTCAATCGAAGCCGCACATTAGATTTGCAACGAAGAAAGAAAGAGGAATGGTTGTAGTGAAGAACAAGATGATTTTTAACGAAAAATCGGAGAACTAGAAAATCGAGAGATTCTAGGTCAATTTGAAATTGAAGTAGTGGACAAGTCAAAGAAGAAATTTAGTTACATCTACGTAAAAACAAAGCAGAAATATTAGCTCAGCAAATTATTTGTTGGATGCCAAATAGTTCAGAAGATGTAGAAGCTAGTTTCATAGCAGAGTATCCGCGACAGAAATCATTAGGTTTTCTTAGTGTATCTGTTGCGGTGCTTTTCTCCAGTATAGTGAGGTCTTATTTGACTTGAAAACGATTTGAATTATAAGTTTCATGGTTGAGATCCGTAACCGGCTTTAAATTAAAAGTGTGGGAGCTGTAGTCGGTTGCGGATCCATTTTTCTTACCTATGAGAATAGTGTTTGATCTAAAAATAGTGAAATATTATAGAAGATACCAATAAAGGAGTCAATGACCTTTGCATTATAGGTGTAAGTCTGCGGTGAAAAAGAATAAATTTTTAACTAAAAAATCAAAATGAAACACCCTAAAAGTCTAACATACATAGTTTTATTCTTATGTCTTTTTGTAAATGTCGCTCATGGACAAATCAAAATACCTAAGGTTAAAGTGCCTAAAGTGAATAACCCGCTCAAAGGAAGCACAGATCAAGGTGCTACCGATGCTGATAAAGGAGAGAGGAAGTCAGAAGCTTCACCTAATTACAGCAATAAAGGAAGAGAACGGTATGTTTCCAAATCAATTGGGCGTGGAAAATTAGGGACTAAAGAACAACCGGCAAAAGATCTAGGAAATATTCTTCATTTATTGAAACCGAATGACATTATATATATAGCTGAAGGAGAATACTTGAATAAGGCTGAAAGAGGTGCAGATGAGATCAACGTGCCTGTTAAGATCTATGCCGGTTATGATGATAGTTTTATAGAGCGCGACCCTTGGGGGAATCACAAAACTGTTTTCACTGGAAATAATGTTTACATGACTTCTTCCAATGCGCGGCTTAAAATTAGAACGGATCAACAGCGAGAGGCAAATGGACAATTGTCGCAGGGATCAGAAATAATAGTGGATGGAATTATTTTTGACAACGGTCCGCGAAATAGATATGTTGATGAAAATAAATATTGTATCCGCAGAAAAGCTTCGCCGGAAAAAGGTGAGAATCCTAGTCCCAGAACTGCTGGCTTGACAATCATTTCAAGCTTCAATATGAAAGTAACGGTTAGGAATTGTGTTATTATGAATTGCGCTCCTTCGCAAGGGGCTCTCTCTGTTCAAATTAGAGAAGGTTCTAATGCTGTCATTTCAAATAACCTTTGCGTTAATAACACAGGTAATGGTATACAATTAATGACGGCTTATCACGGGAGTGAGCGCCGTAAAATTCCAAGGTTCGAGGTTTATGACAATACTTGCATCTTTAATTGGAAATTTGATGTAGTGGCGAGTTACGGGGGTAACGCAATTGCCATGGACGGAAATTTATTTGTTAATATCCACAATAATGCTTTTGCATTTGGTCATTACGGTGGAGTCTATTCTAAAGGTGCGATCTTGACATTAAAGGATAATCTTTTCACAGGCAACAGTCAATATGACTTACGTGAAGCCTCTGCAATGAATGTGAACGAAATAGAAGATGAATCCGTTAATGTGACACCAGAGAGTACAGGTAATATTTCAAAAGAGGTGAAATTTCCTGTCGCAAAAAGATGGGCTGAAATATATGCTCAGCGCGTTGAGATTTTCAGAGCAGAAGTGGATGCATCAGCTCGGGCATCTAATAACGGATCAAATCAATTGAGAAGTATGCTGGGAATGCCATTACAAGGAAATGACGTGACACTTGATGCAGATATATTTCTTCCTCAAATGCTAATTGAGGAAGCCCTTCCATTAGGGAAACAAAAGTATGAATCGAAATATGGCTGCGCGATTCAGCAAGACTATAATACAATCCATTGAATATTCATTAGAGAACGGAACTATAGAAGACCATGCAATTTGTAATGGAGATGTCAATTTTTATAACGCTTATAGTTGGAGCTTTATTATCAGGTGTTGGATTGGCGAAACGCCAGTATAACCTGAATAAGGAGAAAGAACTTGATTCTAAAAACAGACAGGTTTCGATTCCGTCCGAGACAATCGACAAGAATATGAATTGGCGTCAAAGTTATAAGCGTGACAGTGAGTTAGTCTGAGATGATCAAGACCATGAAAAATTCCGGCAAGGAAAAGTAAAAAATATAAAATCGAAAGCAAAAAAAGAGAAATGAGAAAATCCGTTTTCATAAAGAAAAAAGGGGAGTACACCCGAGTGAATTCAGACGAGGTGAGGTATATCAAGTCGGATGGAGATTATTCAACAATACACTTGGAAGGTGGCAGAAGCATACTAACGTCGCGGACACCTTTGAAGGACTTAATCACGTTGTTTGATAACCCTACATTTTTTAGAGTTCACAAGTCCTACATAGTCAACATTGAAAAAATTAATCGGATCAATGCGGATGGAGTCTTCATTGATGATCAATTAATTCCAGTTTCAACGACTAAAAAGAAAATGTTGACCGAACGGTTAAAGATTTAATTTCAAAAGAAATATGATTCAACGAACATCATCTATCATCATTGATAGGTGATGTTTTTTTATGTTCCAAGACCAAATAATAATAAAGGACTACCACTTAATAAGAATATTGGCATAGTCAAAAAGAATAAACCGTTATTTGAAAATGAAAACTTAATCTAGCTTTATTTGCTAGGGCGGAGTTGAAGAATAGAATTAAAGACTAAAGAAAAAAAGGGCTATGAAATATTTAAGAAAAACGATCAAGCGCGACTTATTAAATGAACTTAGTGTAAAGAACAGGGATATATTAAAAAAAAGTTTAATGAATGATTTCTCAAATGGAAATAATGATCGTCAACAGGATGAATCATGGTCAACCCAGAAACTTAAAAATAAAATCGATCAATTAAGAGCTGAAGTCGATATGTACAAAAGAATGTACGCGGAGGCGGAAATGCAAAAGAACGTTCTGCAAATAATTATAAAAGAAAATGAAAAGGAGATTTCCTAATTTACTTTCTCAATACAGCAAGAACGAATTCAATATTTATACGAGAGAATTTAATTGAAGAGCGTCAGTGAAAAACTGAGGCTCTTTTTTATTCGACAATTTATTTTCTGGCGAAAGTTACGCGAAAATATAGATTGCTCAATTATTTTCTAATCACACATAGTCTTTAAGCCTAATTATTAATCTATTTGACTAGTATATTTTATAGATAATACCGAATAATCACTTCATCATACCGAATAATAATTATTTGTTTATAAAGAATTGTAACCGTCTAGCTTTGCAAAGTAAAAGAGAAACATAAGTCAGAAAATGAAAGGATTATTGATTATAATACTCTGTTATTGCACGGTTAATCCGGCTAATGCGGCTGTAAAAGAAGAAATTGACTCGCTTAAATTGAATATAGCGCAATCACGACCAGGAATCGATATGGTTGATGACCTCCGCTTTTGATGACTGGAAAGGAGATATGGATCAGGTTGATGACATTTGCCTCGTTCAAATAGCCCTTTAAGCGTATAATTGGTAGTGTATCATGAATATTTAACAAGAAAACCGCGTTGTATAGGCAAATTGCCTATCTTAGTTTGGTTTAAATGAAATTGAAGAGTTGATACTCTTTTTTTATTGAACATTTTATAAAAAAAATGACGGATAACGTAACAAGAATAATAATCGTCGAGGACGAAATTAACATTCGAAAGGATTTAGAAAGACAGGTCAAGATGTACTGTCCAAAATCTATGATTTTAGACTCAGTGGGCACGGTTAAAGATGCGATGAAGTCAATTTCTGAATTAAAACCAGATCTCGTTTTGTTGGATATTCGACTGACGGATGGAACTGGTTTTGACGTACTAGAAAAGACGATTCCATTTCATCATTTCAAAGTTATTTTTACAACAGCCTATAGTGAATATGCTATTGAAGCTATTAAAAATGAAGCTGTTGATTATTTATTAAAACCGATTATTCCAAGCGAGTTAATAGAGGCATATGAAAAGGCGGTTTCTTTAATAGAAAAGGAAACAAAGTTTTCAGTTTCTCTCGAGAAGCAGGCTCCTGATCCATCTTCTAAACGAATTGTTTTGTCTACAAAAAACGATCGTTATATTGTTAACTTGGAAGATGTACTCTTTTGCAAGTCTAGTGGAAACTATACCTATTTTGTGATGACTTCTGGAAAAGAAATCCTGATCTCCAAGACACTTAAGCACTTCGTGGATTACCTAATCGGGTTTAATTTTATCCGTGTTCATCAATCATACATGGTTAATGGGATGCACATCAAGTCATTGAACAGCAATGATGAAATTGTTCTATCTACAGAACGGCGCTTGAAGATTTCAAGAAGAAAAAAGAGAGACGTGGTTAACTTCTTGAATGCAACTTAAACGTTCGATTACTTTAGATCAAAAAACGATACTTCGGTGGAATAGAATTGAAGTCGTATTGGCTTTGTCGGTTCGATAATTATTATTAGACAATTCTTAGTCCGACTATACAGACATCATCAATTTGCTCGAAAGTTCCTTTCCATTCATCAAATTGGGATTCCAGAATTTGTCTTTGTTGAAACATTTCTTTCTCTTGAATAGAAACGAGAAGTCGCGCAAGATTAACCGTTTTAAATTTCTTATTCTTCTTTCCTCCGAATTGATCTGCATATCCATCGGTAAAGACATAGATAG
>CAZOLZ010000076.1:0-7345 GCA_964580965.1 uncultured Flavobacteriales bacterium
AATAATGATATTGAATGGAAAGAAGAATTGAATTGGAAATGGAAATAATTACAAACAAATGAAGCTACTATACTACTTTGTTATTTACCCTATATCTCTTCTTCCATTATGGTTTTTATATTTAATAACTGATATTGCTTACCTTATATTTTTAATTTTCCCATATCGTAAAGCTGTGGTTAGAGGAAATATTCAACGTTCTTTCTCGAGTTTATCCTCTAAAGAACATCGAAAAATAGAACGAAATTTTTATAAACATTTCACTGATCTACTAGCTGAAAGTATCAAAAACTTAAGTATTTCAAAAAAAGTATTACTAAAACGAATGAAAGTTAGAAACCCTGAGCTCATGGAATCTTTATTTGCTCAAAATAAAGGAGTACTTCTTTCATCAGGGCATTATAATAATTGGGAATGGTTAATAACATCTCAAAATATTTTGTTCAAACATCAAGCAATGGGAATTGGCATGCCTTTAAAAAATGAGTTTTGGAATAAAAAACTTACTGAAAGAAGAGCTAGAACGGGAATGAAGATTGTAAACCCAAACAACCTTAAAGAAAACCTATCACTTTCATACAAAGAACCTCTAGCTATATTAATCCTTGGAGATCAAGCTCCCGGTAATTCTAACAAAAGTTATTGGATGGATTTTTTAAATCAAAATACTGCTGTTCAATTTGGAACCGAACAATTAGCTAATGAATATGACTTTGCAGTTGTAAATTTCATATTACACAAAGTGAAACGCGGATATTATGAAATGGAATTAAAGCTAATAACTTCTAATGCTAAAACATTAAAATGGGGTGAAATTACGGAAAAACAAACCCGTATTCTAGAAAAAGCTATAAAAGACAAACCTGAATTTTGGATTTGGTCACATAAACGCTGGAAAAGAGAGATACCCAGAAATTTAGAAGAATTAAAGATCGAACAAAAAGCTAAATTTAAATCTAAATACCGTTCTTAATATGGATCAAGAAGTAATTCCCATTGTCATTAAATTTCTAAAAGAAGAATTCAAAGATGATACTACCGGACATGATTGGTTTCACATTAAACGGGTCTACGAGAATGCTTGTTTTATACAAACTAAAGAAGGTGGAAACAAAACAGTAATTGAATTAGCTGCATTACTCCATGATATTTCAGATCATAAATTCAACGGTGGTAAACTTAATATTGGAGGACAAATTGGATATGAATTATTACGAAAAAAAGGGTGTTCTAAAGAAATAGCTTCTCAAGTTAAAGAAATTATAGATGTTGTATCCTTCAAAGGCGCTTTAGTCAAAGACACTCCAAAAACTTTAGAAGCAAAAATCGTACAAGATGCTGATCGATTAGATGCTATGGGCGCAATAGGAATAGCTCGAGCTTTTGCATTTGGAGGTAATAAAAATAGACCTATATACGATCCAAACACCCCTCCTATTCTACACGACAATTTTGAAGCTTATTCAAAAAGTAAAAGTCATACCGTAAATCATTTTTACGAAAAATTACTTTTGCTTAAAGATCGACTTCATACATCTACAGCAAAAAATATAGGTCAACTAAGACATGACTACATGTTGAATTTTTTAGAGCAATTCAAAAATGAATGGAGTATACTAAAAAAATGATTTAAAGATTCAAAGTATATCCTATGCTTTGAAGTAAAAAACCAGCTATTTTCAGAGTTAATAAAACATGTTTTAAACTGTATTATTATATACTTTACGATTAAAAACAACTACCATTCTACTCCAACTAAAAAAAAATGAATATTTTTACGATTCAAATTTTTAATAAATTAAATCAAAGATGAAACAAGTAAACTATTTCTTATTGGCCATTGTTTTATTTGCAACAACATTTGTTCGAGCAGATGAAGGAATGTGGTTTTTAATGAATATCGAGCGTCTAAATCACCGCGATATGGAAAAAATGGGGCTCCAGTTAACAACTGAAGAAATCTATAGTATTAACCATTCTAGTTTGAAAGATGCTATTGTTCAATTCGATGGAGGATGTACAGCTGAAATTATTTCAAAAGATGGTTTAGTTTTAACAAATCATCACTGTGGATATGATGCAATTGCAGAGTTATCTTCACCTGAAAACGATTATCTAACAAATGGGTTCTGGGCTATGTCTAGAGACCAAGAGTTAAAACCTGCTAGTCTTTCAGTTCGATTCTTTGTTCGTATGGACAATGTCACAGATCGTATTTTATCAAAATTAAACGATAAAATGACTGAAGAAGAAAGAAACAAAGCTATCAAGACTGAATCTGCAATGATTGAAAAAGAAAATAACGAAGGAGGTAAGTACATTGTTTCTGTTAGGTCATTCTTTCAAGGAAATGAGTTTTATTATTTTGTTTATCAAGATTATACAGATGTGCGTTTAGTTGGTACTCCTCCAAATAGCATTGGTAAATATGGAGGTGACACTGACAACTGGGAATGGCCTCGCCATACAGGAGACTTTTCTATGTTCCGTATTTATGGTGATGCGAATGGAAACCCTGCTGAATATTCTGCTAATAATGTTCCTTTACACCCTGTCAGACATTTAACTGTAAACATCAAAGGAGTAAAAGAAAATGACTTCGCAATGATTATGGGGTACCCAGGAAGAACAAACAGATGGATGCCTGCTGCTGGTATTGATCAAAATGTTAAATACGCTTATCCTGCCTGGGTTGAATCTTCAAAGTTAGGAATGGACCAAATGAAAATTTACATGGACAAAGATGATGCTGTTCGTTTAAATTATGCAGGTGTTTATGCTGGTGTAGCAAACTACTGGAAAAACCGTCAAGGAATGATTGATGCTTTAACTAAAGCTGAAACAGCTAAAACAAAAGCAGAAATAGAAGCTGAGTTTAGCAAATGGGCTAACAAAAAGAAGAATAAAGATGAATACGGTCAAGTTGTAGATATCATCAATAAATACTATTATAAAACAAATTTAAATGCCCGTCATGACAATTATTTGATGGGATTATTAAGAACTTGTAATTTCTCTGTTTTGCCTTATAAATTAGGTATGGGAATGCAAGCAATGCTTAAAGCTGAAGATTCTACGAAAAGAGCTCAAATCGCATCTCGTTTAATTGAAATCATAAATGAGTCTTATGAAACCTATCATTTACCATTAGAAAGAGATATTTTAGCTGCACAATTAAACCTGTATGCAACAAAAGGAAGCGAAGCTGGTCTAGCAGAATTAGTTGCTAAAATCGCGAATGAAAATAGTAATGATTTTTCAAATTACATTAACAATGCTTTTGAAACAAGTATCTTCGGATCAAGAAAAGCTGTTTTAAATTTCATTAAAAATCCTTCTGAAGAGTTATTAGATAACGATCCCTTATTTTTACTATCTCAAGATTTGTTAGGTCGCTACCGTTTTAAAACTGAGGAACAAGTTAAAATGGAAGATAAATTTGAAAAAGCTTACAGATCTTTAGTTAGAGGTCTTAGACTATCAAATCCTAAGCAAAAATATTATCCAGATGCCAACAGTACACTTAGATTAACTTATGGTAAAGTTAGTCCATTACCAGCTGATGTTAAAAATGATGCTGAAATTAATTATTATACAACTTTAGCAGGAACAATAGCTAAATACAAAAAAGACGATCCAGAATTTGATTTACCACAAAGATTAATGGATTTATATGATTCAAAAGACTTCGGTAGATATGCGGATAATGGAGGTTATATGCCTGTAAACTTCTTAACAAATAATGATATCACAGGTGGAAATTCAGGATCTCCCGTATTAAACAATAAAGGTGAATTAATCGGTTTAGCTTTTGATGGAAATATTGAAGCTATGGCTGGTGATGTAATTTTTGATCACCAGTTACAAAAAACAATAAATGTTGATATTCGATATGTATTATTCATAATTGACAAATTTGCTGGAGCAAAACATATTGTCGATGAAATGGATATAATTGAATAAGATCTAATTCTTTCTATAAAATGGGGGCGCATAAATACGCCCCTTTTTTTATGTCAAAATCAATAAAAAAAACATGAAATTATATAATATATTAGTTTTTATCCTTTTAACTATTTCGACTTTTTCTCAATCTAAAATCAAACAAAAAATAGACAGTATATTTTCTGAATGGAATAAAACTGAAACTCCAGGAGGTGCTGTTGGTATTTTTAAAGATGGTGAAATTCTTTTCTCTAAAGGTTATGGCTTAGCAAATCTTGAATACAATATCCCAAATTCTCCGACCTCTGTTTTTCGAATTGCATCTACATCAAAGCAGTTTACTGCAGCATGTATTGTAAAATTAGCGGAAAAAGGAAAAGTAAGTCTTGACGATAACTTAAAATCATTTTTCCCAGAGTTTCCTGATTATGCTGAAAAAATAACAATTAGACATTTATTAAACCATACATCAGGAATTAGAGACTACTATGTTATTGCATACCTTAAAGGTTTGACTAACAATGCTTTTTTTACAGATGAAGATGTAATGGATTGGCTAATTAATCAACAAGAATTAAATTTTGAACCTGGTAGTCAATTCATGTATAGTAACTCTGGTTATTGGTTGATCTACCAAATTATTAATAAAGTTTCTAGTATGAATATGGCTGATTTTGCTAAATCTGAGCTTTTTAAACCTTTAAAGATGAACTTTACTCATTTTCAAAATAATCATAATCAAATCGTGAAAAATAGAGCTTCTGGCTATAGTCCTAAAAAAGACAATGAATATCAAATTAACATGACATCTCTTGATATGATTGGAGATGGAGGGATATTTACAACAATAGAAGATTTAAAAAATTGGGACGATGAGTTTTACTCTCATAATACTCTAGGAGATATTTTTTGGAAAACAATGACTCAAAAAGCAATTCTGAACAATGGAGACACTATTGATTATGCATGTGGGTTATTTATTGAAGAATATAACGGTTACAAAACAATTAGACATAGAGGTTCTTTCGTAGGTTTTAAAGCCGAATACATCCGATTTCCAGAGGAAGGTTTTTCCATCGCTATTTTAGCTAATAGAAGTGACGCAAACCCCGCTAGGTTGGTTGAGAATGTTGCTGATCTATTTCTAGCTGACAACTCCGAAATTAAATCAAGTCCTGCTTCTCAAAAAAGCATAAACATAAACCCCTCTGAATTAAAGCAGTTTATCGGGAAATATTGGAGTAAAAAACAACTAAAGCAAACAGAAATTAAGCTAATTAATGATACATTATTTTACCACCAATCTAATGATAAGATTCAACCTTTAATTCCAATTTCAAAAAACCAATTTAAACTCAACGATATCAATAGTGAAACTTTTTTGACTTTTGAAAAAAATAGTAATCAAAAGTTAATTCGTATTTCAATTCAAAATATTGAGGACGATGAACTCACATACTTTAATTTTAAGCCTAAATCTATTGAAGAATTAAAACAAATCGAAGGAAGTTATTATAGTAAAGAAATGGAAGTTAATTATCATATTAAACTTCATAAAAATCAATTAGAACTTTATATAAACAATCAATATATTTCACCACTTTTACAAGTTTATGAAACTACTTTTAAAAATGATCGATTTGGAGTCTTCATTTTTGAAGAACATGGATTTCGATTAAATACGAGTAGAGCAAAAAATATACTATTCATAAAACAATAAAAGTTTTGTTAAAAGTATTTATACTTGTAACAGAATCAGATTTTCAAGATTATTTCAATATCAACATACATTAAAAAAACATAAAATGTCAAACAAACTATTTTCGTTTTTTATATTTTTTGCACCTCTATTTTATTTTAGTCAAGAAGATCCTTTTCTATGGCTTGAAGAAATTGAATCAACTGAATCGCTTAATTGGGTTAAAGAACAAAAACAATTAACTGAATCAACAATCAAAACAAAAGATTGTTTTAAACAAATGAAATCTTCCATGTTGTCAGCAATGAATAATGTTGATAAAATTGATTATCCTAATATAGTTGGAGATTATGTTTATAACCTTTGGATGGATGAAAATCATGTTCGTGGTATTTGGAGAAGAACAACAAAATCTTCATACATAGCTAATCAATGTAAATGGGAAACATTAATTGATTTAGATGAACTATCAAAAAAAGAAAACAAAAATTGGGTTTTTGAAGGCGCTAATTTTCTTGCGCCATTGAATCAAAAATGTTTAATCTATCTCTCTGATGGAGGAACCGATGAAAATATCATTCGTGAATTTGATGTAAAAAGTAAATCGTTTGTTAAAAAAGGTTTTAAACTTCCTTCAGGAAAAGGAAACGTAGCATGGCTGAATGAAGATGAAATTCTAATTGCTCGAACTTTTCCAAATCAACCTAAAACAACCTCTGGTTATGCAAAATCTGTTTTCAAATTAAAACGAAATGAAGCAATTGATAAAACTTTACATTTAATTTCTATAGACTCAAATAAAATGAGTATTCAAGTAAGTTCCGAATATATTAATGGAACTTATTACACTTCAATCATTACAATGAATAATTTCTATTCAAAAGATTTTGCTTTTTACATCGATCAAAATATTGTAAAAGTAAATCTACCTGAAGATGCAACCATTCAATGTAGATTAAGTGATGTGATAATTCTTAAATTAAATTCTGATTGGATAGTAAATGAAAAGAAATTTAAATCAGGTGATATTGTAAGTGTATCCTATTCAGACTTAATTCAAAACAAACAAAAAGCACAACTAGTTTATCATCCCGATTCAAGATCAAGTGTCGAAAGTGTTGGTGCTAGTAAAAATTTCTTATTACTAAATATTATTAAAAATGTAGAAGGTCAGCTTTACACTGCAACTTTATCTGATGAAAATTGGGAGGTAAAGCAGATACCTACTGAAAAAATGGGAACAATTGGTTTAGTTCATGTAGATAGAAAAACAGAAGATTATTTTTATTCATACAGTAGCTTTGTAAAACCTTCAACAATTTATTATGTAAACAAATCAGATTCAAAAGTTGTCCGTCAGGGGAAAGAAAAATTTAACACCCAAAATATAGAAGTTCACCAATACAAAGTAGCTTCTTCTGACGGAACATTAATTCCTTATTTCATTATTCATTCTAAAGATATAAAATACGATGGAACTAATCCTACAATCGTGTATGCGTATGGTGGATTTAATATTTCTGTAAAGCCTTATTACAGTTATACTAAAGGTATAGGATGGATAGAAAAAGGTGGAATTTATGTTATCGCAAATATTCGAGGTGGTGGTGAATTTGGTCCATTATGGCATCAAGCCGCTTTAAAAGAAAAACGTCAGACAGCTTATAATGATTTTTACGCAGTATGTGAAGATATTATTTC
>CAZOLZ010000077.1:0-7198 GCA_964580965.1 uncultured Flavobacteriales bacterium
TTATTGATATTCTAGATTTAATTTAAAAGAACTAACTTTTAATATATCTCAAAAACCTAAAACCTTTAACTTTTTTTCCGCTCGTTTGCGGGGTGCAAAGATATGTATTCCTTTCCTTTAATTCCAAACTTTTTTAAAAAAAAATTAATAAAAAAATAAAATTAAAACGTAAACCTCTGATTATGTGAGGTATATTTTAAACTTTTTTTTAATTATTGTTTAACATTAAATTTGCAGAAAGTATTCATTTATGATAAAGATTGAAAAAATAAGTCTTAAAGATCTACAAAGAATTATTGAACTTGCTGAAAAAACATGGGAACCTACTTACAAAGAAATACTTTCAAAAGAACAATTAATTTACATGTTTGAGATGATGTATAGTGAAGATGTTTTAAGAAATAGAATGTTAAATGGAAATGACTTTTACATTTCTAAGATTAATCAGATTGATGTCGGCTTTTTAGAAACAGTTAAAAATGATGAGTATAAATTATACATTAGTAAAATATATGTAGATCCAAATTATCAAAAAAAAGGCATTGGGAAATATCTGATTGAATTTCTGGAAAAAAAAGCTATCTCTATGAAATTCAAATCATTGAAATTAAATGTAAACCGATATAATCCTGCTCAACACTTTTATACAAGAATAGGGTTTCGTATCGAAAAACAAATAGATATAGAAATAGGTAATGGATATTTAATGGAGGATTATATCATGGAAAAAGAGTTACTCGAAAACAAATAGTTCTCTTGACATAATAAATTATAAAGCTTTGAGTTTTCATTATCTATTAATCTGATTTCGAATATTATATTATTTGTAAATTACTTCAACCAAAATCTATCGTAATATTTTTAGATGTTTGTATACTAATTAATTTAAAAAATCACTACCTAAAATACCATTAATACATATTTTCTAGACAGTTATTAGCAACCTTTCCAAAGCGCATGGATAAGTTAATGTTTTACAATTCATAGTTTTATAATTTATGTTAAAATATCACTTAATTAAAGGCATCGATCTTAATAAGTATTGATAGTCAAACAAAAAAAATATAATTTTATAATGCTAAAACAAATTTATCTTATGAATACTTTAAGTACATGCGGTGTTACTGTTTCAGTCAACCCAGAATTCGAATCTGGTCTTTCTAGCTTTTTAAATCAAGTTTTCTTTTTCAAGTATACAGTTCTGATAGAAAATAATAGCAACAACATTATTCAACTCGTTTCAAGAAGATGGGAGGTTTATGACACGTTGGACTATAAAAAAATTATAGAAGGAGCAGGAGTAGTAGGTGAACAACCGATTCTGAAACCTGGAGAAAAATATACTTACACAAGTGGTTGTGAGTTAAAATCAGAAATTGGGCTTATGAAAGGTGTTTACAACTTTAAAAATGTTAACACTTATCAAAACTTTGAAGTTTTGATACCAGAATTCAACCTGATCAGTGATGGTAAATTAAATTAAAAAAGTGCGTCGAAATTACCTCTTTTGACCTCTTGTTTTAGGCTTCTTATACTTAGCTTTCTTCTTTAATTTTGCTTGATTTCCTAAATTAACTTTCTTGTTTTTAGTCTTTTTTTCATGAAAAGCACCTTTAGAATCTTTAATTGAAACTTTTGTCAAAACTAATTTCCCTTTAGGCTCTTCTATCTCTTCAGGGATTAATTCATCTGATGTTTCGACTTTATCAGGTAACTCAAATATTTCAATTTCTTTTGACATTAGACGCTCAATGTTTACTTTATAAGCCGAATCTTTTTCAGTAAAAAATGAAATTGAGTTCCCTTCCTTTTCCGCCCTACCCGTTCTACCAATTCGATGAATATAACTAGCTTCTTCCTCTGGCATGTCAAAATTAATTACATGTGAAACATTTGAAATATCCAAACCTCTTGAAACTAAATCTGTAGCAATTAAAATCCGTAGTTCTCCATTGACAAATTTATTCAGTACATTAAAACGATAGTTTTGAGACTTGTTTGAGTGTATAATCCCTATTTCTTCTTTAAAGTTAGTTTCTATTCTTTCAAAAAGCTTATCAGCAAACGCTCTACTTTTTGTGAATATTAATACTTTTTTAAATACTTCAATATCTTGTAAGATAAAGCTAATTAAATCAACTTTTGTATTAAAATTTGGAACAAAGTACCCAGTTTGATTGATCTTCTCTAATGGTGTACCTGAAGGTGCTGCTTCAACTTTTTCAGGACTATTAAAATAAGTATCAATTAATTCCTCAACTTCTTCGTTTATAGTCGCCGAAAAAAGTAAGTTTTGTCTTTTACTAGGTAGAAGGTCTAAAATCAATTTGATTTGAGTTCGAAATCCAAGATTTAGCATTTCATCCATCTCATCTATAATGAATTTTTGGATAAATTTTAATTTTAAATTACCTGAAGAAACTAAATCGAATAATCTTCCTGGAGTAGCTACTACTACATCAACACCTTTAAGAATTTCAGCTTTTTGAGTATTTATATTTGTCCCTCCATAAACCCCTACAACTCGTGTTGATGTATATACTGATAAATTCTCAATCTCCTCTTTTACCTGCTCAACCAGTTCTCTAGTAGGAACCAAAATTAAAATACGTGGATCATACTGAACCGAATAAGGTAATTGCTCTAAGATTGGTAACAAATAGGCAATTGTTTTTCCCGTTCCTGTTTGAGCTATTCCAACAACATCCTTACCTGATTTAATCGTTGAAAAAGACTTTTCTTGAATTGTAGTTGGGTGAACAAACCCTAATTCAATTAAGGCCTTTTTATATTGTTTCTTTAAATTAAAATCTTCGAATTTCATCTGCTTTATTTATAAAATGTTCCAGTTAAATTACCTAAAACTTTTTGCAAAGTTAAAAAACATTCAATTTTATCTAAATTATTACAAGAGATCAATGAATAATAAAATCAAACCTTTCAACACATGAACGATGAAAAGTAATAAAATGATTAGTAAACCACACATACTCTTTCCTTATTTTTGTAGTAGTAAAAAAAGTAAATTAGATATTTAAATTAATGAACGATTACAAAATCAAGCATTTTGAAGATCAGTTATATCTCAAAGAATTAAAACTAAATTCTTTGTTAGAGATAACCAATGCAATTAATTTAAACTATGATGTAAACGAATTAGTTAATATTTATGAATTTATTGTAAAAGAACAATTAGGTTTCGATAAATTCATATTATTTAACAAACAAGAAAACTGGAACTGTCTCTTAAAACATGGTGTTAAAGGAAAAGTTAAAAACATTAATATTGAACAAGAATTGACTCGTTTTAAAGATATTACTGTTATCGCTTCTTCACAATCAAATATAATTGATGAATTTGACACTATAATACCTGTTTATCACAAAGAAACCCCTCTCGCATACTTACTCGTTACTGAAAATTCAAATCAAAATAGTAGTAACCAAAACGAACATTTAAATTTCATACAGACGCTTACAAATATTCTAACTGTTGCTATCGAAAACAAACGAATGGCTAAGATTAGTATCAAACAAGAGCGCCTGAAAAAAGAGTTAGAAGTTGCAAAAGAAATGCAAAAACTCTTATTTCCTTCTGACCTTCCTTCAGATAATCGAATGGATATTTCTGCAAAATACACTCCTAGGCATGAAGTTGGAGGTGATTACTACGATTTCATCCCTCTAGGAAATGAAGAATACATAATATGTATGGCTGATGTTTCTGGAAAAGGAATAAGTGCAGCATTACTAATGGCTAATTTTCAAGCAACAATTCGAACTATATTCAAATACGAAAATTTTGAATTTGAGTTCTTATTGAATGAATTAAACCAAAAAGTAATGAAAAATGCAAAAGGTGAAAAATTTATCACTTTTTTCATTGCTCATTACAATGCCAACAATCGTAAACTTACATACGTTAATGCTGGCCATAACCATCCATTTATAACCTCAAAAAGAAATGTAGAAATGCTCGATAAGGGATCTATTGGGTTAGGTATGATGGATGAACTACCCTTCCTTGAAATAGGAGAGACAACTTTATCTCCAAATACAACATTGATTCTTTATACAGATGGTGTTGTTGAATTAGAAAACACAAATGAAGAAGCTTTCGGTATAGATCAATTGGTAAATATAGCTCAAAACTATTCTCCTTTGAATATGGAAGACTTAAATAACCTCGTGTTTTCAAAGTTAGATGAATGGAGAGGACCACTAAAACTTATTGATGATACCGCAATTTTGAGTTGTAGATTTTTTTAAACTTCTACCTCATCAAATACATCTTACCAAATTCCTTTTGAAAATATTTATCTGACCCTGATTCACGACGCTTCATATTTTCACCATTTGATTTTACTATTACTTTATATAAATATACTCCATTAGCTAACGGATCTCCAAAATCATCAGTTCCATCCCAAGCATAAGAAGTAATATTTCTACCAATTCTTATTTCTCCTAATTCACTTTCGTCAATTTGTTTAACCACTCGACCTGCTACTGTCATTATTTGGATTAAAATATCATCTGGAACCTCCTCTCCTGTCAATGTAAAAACAAACCGAGTTCTAGATGTAAAAGGGTTTGGATAGTTCATCATATTTGTAATTGAAGACTCTCTAACCACTTCAAATTTCACCTCATAACTTAAATCTCCGGACAAATTACCTGATCGATCTGTCCCTTGAACCAAGAGTGTATACTCTCCATCTTTTTCAAATTCTGAAGGATAGATAATTTTAAAACGTTTATTATCACTATTTGCAGGAATCCATTGCATGACAGTATTTCCATCCCCATCTAAAAATGGTATTTTAACTTGCTGCCCATCTGGATTTACAATATATATTCCAAATCTTGAAGTATCTGCATCACTATCCATTAATAGATAAGGGTTCTCATCTTTTAGAGTTATTACAATTTCGGGTGTAGGAGATACAATATCATTATTCAAAATATGTATGCCATCAAATGTGACATCTAAAATTGGATTTTGGTTATCTCTTTTTACAAAAAATGGCACCTGAATCAAGTTATTAAAATGTTCTTGTTCAGGCTGATCTGTTATCACTAAACTTCCGTTAATATATGGATTAACCTCCATCCAAAGCGAATTTATCCCTCCATAACCAATTGTAGAGAAACTTATCGTATCTCTTAATGTTTCTTTAACTTTAAGAGAGTCTTGTCTAACATATGTAATTGGGTGTTTAACACGGTCCTTATCTTCAATCCAATATGAAATCAATAAAGAATCCATATCATATTTAAAGATATTCTTTACATCAACAGCAAAGAAGACAGTATCTCCTTCATTTAATGAGTCTTTAGTGGGTAACCAAGTGTATTGCTCAGAACCATCAATCGCAGCCTCCGGTAAAGGTGTGTACAATACATGCCAATAATCTATTTGAGCAGGTGTAAAAGTAATAGAGTCACTACAAAATGCTGATAACTTCATGTAAGGATACTGCTGTGCATCTATCATGTTGTTTAAGTTAACAATCGAATCTTTGGAGGTATAAACAGTATCTATCTGAGACTGAAACGAACGATTGATGTCATATAAAGCAATTTTCAAACGTGTACTATCAGTAGAGTTTAATTCTAACGGATCTTGTTTCCAGTACATTTTATCCCAAAAACTTGACGGACCAATTAAAGGAGCTTCCTCTAAACCAATAAATTCAGTATTTTTTAAAGGTACATCTAACTCTAGAACCTCTGAAGGTGTTAAACCCACTTTTTCTATAAATGAATTTGGATCTCCTTTTTTGAAAAACATTAGAAAAGATGCATCAGACTGAGTTGGTACTATGCTATCAGATCCAAATGAAGCGAAAGTTGTAAATATATTAGGATATAAATTATTCATGGTATTATAACGACCTAACATATTCGTATAAATTAATACATATGAACTATCTGGAACTTCATTCAGCAACATGTTTTCCATTGCTTGCAGGCTTATAGCAGAATTTTGCAGAAATGAGAAATATCCCTCTGATCTTGAACGACATGTTCCATTATCATTATAGTTACCAAAATTATTGTTTAAGTTTGAATTTGTAGGTACATATCTTGTACCCCAATTTTCATGTGACAATGGATCTATAACAACTACGTTAAAACCAGGATTTGGCCAACCACAAAATGCATAATCTATTTGTTGACCATTTATAAAGTAAGCATGAGTTCCAAATGCATTCGGCTGAACAATTACACTCAATGTGTCTGGAGTAGCTAAATTAAAAACTTTTTTTCTATTTGTTTCATCCAAAGAAATACTGAAAAGTTTGTTCGATTTATATTGACTGAAATGATCTTGCCCCCAGCCCTCTTTATCTTTTATGTACTGAAAAGAAAATTGCAACCAATTATACACAGATGAATCCACTGAAACCCTCCAATAGTAAACGGTACTATCTGATAAAATTAAAGGTGTTGTTTGACTATTCGCCGACAATATCCATTCATTGTATCGGACCTCTTTTACTCCACCTAAACCAGAGACTATTTTATAACGGAGCTCAGGACTATTAAAAGCATCCGTAGTATCAATTTCAAAACGATAAGTATTAAAACTAGCTATTGGATCTATTGTCGAAGCTTTTACTGTTATTGTATCTGATGGAACAACAGCAAAATCATAAGGGATTACTGGAACAATTCCATTAAGATTCACAAATAAAACTTTATTTACTTGATTGTTTATAGACTCATCATATTGTTCTGTAATTAAAGAAGGAATATCAGCTGAAACTTTAAAGTTATTTATACCTACACCTATATTAGGTTGTAAAGGCATATTAAATACAATCGTATCCTTATAGAGTAAATTCGGAATTGGAATCAAGTAAATGGAGTCGTTAGAACTCAATGGAAAGTCTCTTCGAATTTCTAAAAAGAAGGTATCTGTGATAGCTTTACCTAAATTAGTTAATTCCACATTGATAGTAATCGAGTCAATAGTTAAATCATATGTGGAAGGAGTAAACCAAACCTTATCTTCAGTGATTTCAATCTCCGGTTTATCATGGTAATTAATTCTTATCAATGGATCGCCATTAAGATTCATTTGAAACATTCCAGTTTCATATACTACAGAAGTGCTACCGGTATTATAAATATCCTCAATCGCATATTGAATTTGTCTAGATAAGTAATCACCATAAGATTTTGAACTAAT
>CAZOLZ010000078.1:0-6444 GCA_964580965.1 uncultured Flavobacteriales bacterium
ATTTATCTTCCATTTTTCGAGTACATTATTGATGCTAAAACCCCCAGGAGATTTAATTTTATCTGTTTGTTGAAATAATTTGATTACTGAGGATATAGGTACTTTTTTTCCCGGTTTATTAATTAACTTCCCGTTAACAACAACACCTATATTTTGAATAAAATTTTCTGACTGTACCCTTGATTCCATTAAATTTAACTGAACCAATAACTTATCTAATCGTTCTTCCATATAACAAAGATATATTAAGGAATGATAAAATCATTACAAATGCTTACATTTGCAGTATTAAATAAGAAAAGTGAAAACGGTTTACATTACTAGAAGAGAAGGTTTCAATGCGGCTCATAAATTATGGAATGAGAAGTGGAGCGAGGAAAAAAATTATGAAGTTTTTGGAAGATGCAGTAACAAAAATTGGCATGGACATAACTTTACGTTGTTTGTTACTGTAAAAGGTGTACCTCATCCCGATACAGGATTCATAATTAATTTGAAAGATTTAAGTGTAATCATAAAAGAAAAAGTAATTGAGCCTCTTGATCACAAAAACTTAAACTTAGATGTTCCCTTTTTAAAAGGAATTTTAGCTTCTACAGAAAATTTAGCTATCAAAATTTGGGAAATAATCGAACAGCCCATCATTGAGGCTGGTGGTGAACTAGCAAAAATTAAATTAGTAGAGACAGAAAATAATTTTGTAGAATATTTTGGAGGTAAAGAACCTTTTTAAAACGATTATAACAAATTGGGAAAAATAGAATACAACGAAAAGTTAACTGAGAATATTGCTTCGCATTACAGCGATATCCTGGAACAAATCGGTGAAGATCCAAATCGTGAAGGATTATTAAAAACACCTGAAAGAGTTGCTAAAGCTCTTCAATTCTTAACAAAAGGTTATAACGAAAATCCTGAAGAGATTCTAAAATCAGCACTTTTTAAAGAAGAGTATTCTGAGATGGTAATCGTTAAAGACATTGAAGTTTACTCGATGTGCGAACACCATATGTTACCATTTTTTGGAAAAGCACACATTGCATACATTCCGGATGGAACAATCGTTGGTTTAAGTAAAATCCCTCGAATTGTCGATGCTTTTTCAAGAAGATTACAAGTACAAGAAAGATTAACAATTGAAATAAGAGACTGCATTCAAAAAACATTGAATCCAAAAGGTGTTGCAGTAGTTGTTGAGTGTGTACACATGTGTATGGCAATGCGAGGAGTACAAAAACAAAATTCTTCAACGACATCAAGTGCTTTTACTGGATTATTCTTGGAAAATGATTCAACGAGAAAAGAATTTATTAATTTAGTAAACAGTAAACTTCATTAAAATAAAAAATATGAATTCAAATGATCAATTAAACCAATTCTCAGGCTATTCTAAAGCAGTTACAAGAGAATTCTTTAAAAATGTTTACACCTACATGTTTGGAGCATTAGTGATTTCTGGAATTATTGCTTCTTACGCAGGTACTCCAGACTTCTTTATGACCTATTTCACTTCTGCTGATGGTGGAATCTCACCATTATTTTATGTTGTTATGTTTTCACCTATTGCGTTAGGTTTAGTTATTCAGACAGCATACATGCGTTTATCTTATGGAGCAATTCTTGGTTTATTTGTTCTATACTCCGTACTAATGGGATTAAGTTTAAGTGTGATTTTCTTAGTATATAGTATCCCTACTTTAGCTTCTACATTTTTTGTGACTGCAGGAGCATTTGCAGGTATGGCAATTTTAGGATATACTACTAAGACAGATCTAACAAAAATGGGGAGCCTATTATATATGGTTTTCATTGGTATTTTCATTGCAAGTATCGTTAATATCTTTATGGGGAGTAGTATGATGGATTTTGTTATTTCAGTACTAGGTGTATTTGTATTTACTGGTTTAACAGCATACCATATGCAACAATTGAAAGCAATTGCTCAAGACAACTCTTTATCAGAAGAAAACAGACAAAAGATTGCTTTAATCGGAGGATTAACTTTGTACATCTTGTTTGTCAATCTATTTTTATCACTATTGAGAATTGTTGGTGGTAGTAGAGATTAATCTTAATTAAAAACACAACAAGATAACCAACAAATGATTCGTTTGTTGGTTATCTTTTTTTACATAGTAATACTTTAATGAAAGAAATTTTTGAAATACATCGTTATGCCTTTTCTTACAGAATAACTGCAATAATGGTAATTTTCTGTAACCTGCTTTTCACAATTTTTAATTTAGTCTCACTCATTTTATTTGTTCCTTTTTTACAAATCATCTTTTTAGATACTAACAAAAAATTCGAAGCAATTGTTAAGCCTGAATATCACGGTGGTTTCATTGATTTTTTCAAATACCTTTCAAGCTATTATAACTACTTTATGGAGAGTATGGCAGCTGAAGATCCAAAAAAAGCGTTGTTGTTTGTTTGCTTCTCTGTGATTATTGCATTTTTCTTGAAAAATATTTTTCGATATGGTGCTGTATGGTATCAATCACAAATGCGAATGGCAGTTGTTCGAGATATTCGAAATAAATTGTTTCAAAAGGCATTAAACTTGCCGTTATCATTTTATTCAGAAGAAAGAAAAGGAGACATCATGTCGAGAATGAATAGTGATGTTGGAGAAGTTGAAATTTCCGTTGTTAGTGTTTTAGAATTAGTTTACAGAGAACCTATATCCATCATCATTCACATTGGGGTTTTATTGTATTGGAGTGTTCCTTTGACATTCTTCTCTTTTATTTTATTACCTGTTTCTGCTCTTGTCATCTCTCGTATTGGAAAAAGTTTAAAGAAAACAGCTAGAGAAGGTCAACATCAAATGGGGGTGTTAAATTCTACTATTGAAGAAGGTTTAGGGGCAATTCGCATCATTAAAGGGTTTAATGCTGTAAATGAAGTTTTACAAAACTTTAAGAAAATCAATTTGAAACACCAGCAACTAATAACTAAAACATTTAGAAAAAAGGATTTATCTTCTCCTTTAAATGAAACTTTGGGTGCATTTGTGATGGTATGCATTGTTTGGTTTGGAGGAAGTATGATCTTAGATAATGATGGAACTTCAGATCTTACTGGAGAAAAATTTATAGCTTTTATTGTGGTTTTCTCTCAACTTCTTAGACCCATTCAAGGGATTTCAAATTCAATTGGTTACATGAATAAAACCAAAGCATCTTTGGAACGAATTAATGCCATTTTGGATACTGATGAAAAAATCATTGAATCTAAAAATCCGCTCCCTGTACCTGTTTTACAAAAAGAAATCCGATTTGAAAATGTATCTTTTAAATACAAAGATGAGTATGTTTTAAAAAACATAAACTTTTCTATACCTAAAGGAAAAACATATGCATTAGTAGGCGAATCTGGGAGTGGTAAATCAACAATATCAGATTTAATTCCTCGATTTTATGATGTGCAAGAAGGAGCTATTTTTTACGACAACATCAATATTAGAGAGGCATCTGTCAAGGAACTAAGGTCACACATTGGAATAGTATCTCAAGAATCTATCTTATTTAATGATAGTGTTCAAAATAACATCTGTTTTGGAAGTCCTAATAGTACCCAAGATCAAATTCAGGAAGCGGCAAAGATTGCCAATGCCCATCAGTTCATTAACGAACTTGAAAATGGTTATGAAACAAATATTGGTGAACGCGGAAATAAACTTTCTGGTGGACAAAGACAACGAATGAGTATAGCTCGAACAGTATTAAAAAACCCATCCTTAATGATTTTAGATGAAGCTACATCTGCACTAGATACAGAATCTGAAAAAGTGGTACAAGAAGCTTTAGAAAAATTGATGAAAGAAAGAACTTCCTTAGTAATTGCTCACCGATTAAGTACAGTTAAAAATGCTGATCAAATCATTGTTTTATCCAAAGGAGAGATTAAAGAAAGAGGTACACATGAAGAATTAATTGCTTTAAAAGGGCTTTATTTCAAACTTTGCTCGATGCAAGGAATAAATTAATAAAATTCTATAAATTCGCACTAGAAAATAATCAACGTAATGTTAGAAATTCAAAGAATTAGAACAGAAAAAGAAGCTGTAATTGAAGGTTTAAAAAAAAGAAACATTGATGTTACTGAATTGGTTGACAATTTATTAGAAATTGATCATAATTGGAGAAATACCAAAACTGAATTAGAAACTATCGCTTCGCAATTGAACGGTTTATCTAAAGAAATTGGTCAATTATTCAAACAAGGCAAACAAGCTGAGGCTAATGAAGCAAAAAATAAAACAACTTCTCTGAAAGAAAAAGAAGGTGAATTAAAAAAACAAGTGACAAATCTAGAAGATGATATGACGCAATTGTTGTATCAAATTCCTAATGTTCCAAATACTATTGTTCCAGCTGGTAAAAACGAGGTAGATAATTTAGTCGTTGCAGAAATTGGAGAAAAAAGATCTTTTGATTTTCAGCCATTAGCACACTGGGATATCGCTAAAAATCATGATTTAATTGATTTTGAATTAGGAGTTAAAATTACTGGAGCTGGTTTTCCTGTTTATAAAGGAAAAGGCGCTAAATTACAAAGGGCTTTAATTTCTTTCTTTCTCGAAGAAGCTGAGAAAGCGGGTTATCAGGAATTCACTCCTCCTTTAGTTGTAAATGAAGCAAGTGGATATGGTACAGGTCAACTACCTGATAAAGAAGGTCAGATGTACTACATCAATGAAGATGATTTATACTTAATCCCAACAGCTGAAGTTCCTTTGACAAACATTTACAGAGACGTTTTATTACCGAATGAAGATTTCTCGATAAAAATGACAGGATATACGCCATGTTTCAGACGAGAAGCGGGTTCTTATGGTAAAGATGTAAGAGGATTAAATCGTTTACATCAGTTTGACAAAGTGGAAATTGTACGAATTGAACATCCTTCAAATTCAGAAAAAGCATTAGAAGAAATGGTAAACCACGTTAAAGGTTTATTAGAAAAATTAGGTTTACACTATCGTATTTTAAGATTATGTGGTGGTGATACAGGTTTTGCAGCTGCTTTAACATATGATTTTGAAGTTTATTCAGCGGCACAAGAAAAATGGTTAGAGGTGAGTTCAGTTTCTATCTTTAACACTTTCCAGTCGTCAAGATTAAAACTAAGGTTCAAAGGTTCTGACAAGAAAAATCACCTTTGTCACACATTAAACGGAAGTGCTTTAGCATTACCTAGAATTGTAGCTTCGCTATTAGAGAATCATCAAACAGCAGAAGGTGTTAAAATTCCTGAGGCTTTAGTTCCTTTCACCGGATTTGATCACATTTAAGATTTTCCTCATTCATAATACAAAAAAGGTGTTTCAAAATTTTTGAAACACCTTTTTTAATATTCAATAAAAACAGAGTCAGTATTATTTAACCTTTTTCTCATTAACAACGAATAATAACTGAAATTGAAAGCCATTATCATCAACTACACGTTGGAAATTAAGCTCCAAAGGTTTGCCTAAATATGGTAGTTGATTCTTTTTTAGTTTTCTAGTAAAATCACTTTCATACTGAATTAGTAACGCTGATATATAACCATCCTCTTCTCCAACTGTAATGTATGAATGAGGTCCTGAAAAAACTAATCCTTGAAATTTTGTTTGAAATTTACCTTCTTGATTAATAACATCCAAAGCACGTTTTATTGAATAATCATAAGGTTCTACATAATAGAAGGAACTTTTACCTAAATCCTCTTCATAAATTGCTTTTCTTTCTTTTGTAAACAAAGGTTTTGTTTCTTGATCATAATAACTTATTCTTTCAATAAATTGAGGTTTGTGACGATTAGTCGTATCATCAAAATGCTCATTTGAAACATATTTCTTTCCATCTTTAATGTAAAATGTAGTTTGTTTATAAAATTTATTTGCCCCATCTACATATTTTTCAATCAACTTAACAACTTCATCGTTTTGATTTAAATAACCTGTGATATCAATTTGAGAGCCATCTTCTTTAGTGAAAAATAAACTATGTATAATTTTTAAAGAATCGTCTAAATCAATTTTAACAACGTATGCTTCATGTTCTTCTTCTTCAGTATCCCTCGCCTCTACAGTCATTCCGCTAATTGTTTGTTCTGATTCAGTTTTGATAGTATCTGAACAAGAATAACTTAAGATTGATAAAATCGTAAATAATGAGAGTAAACGTGCATATTTTAACATTAACATATGTGCTATTTTTTTAATTCATCGATAATTAGAGCTAATTTACATTAAAAAAAATTAATTGCCCTTGCCATTCTCTAAAAATGTCTTATATTTGCAATGCGGTTGGTCTGTCAACCGATTATATTGTGGGGTGGAGCAGTTGGTAGCTCGTCGGGCTCATAACCCGAAGGTCGTCAGTTCGAGTCTGGCCCCCGCTACTAAGAAAAAGAGAAGTTTAACGCTTCTCTTTTTTTATTTTACAACAATTA
>CAZOLZ010000079.1:0-6206 GCA_964580965.1 uncultured Flavobacteriales bacterium
AACTCTTACCTTGTTTTCTCATCAACAACATTTCTCTAATAACTTCTTGTTCTTTCTCTATTGGAACAAAGAAACCATTTTCATCTTTGTCATATCCAAAAGTCATTTTGCCACCAGAAAACTTATTTTCTGATTTCATTCTTTCTCTATAACTTTTGATTTTTTGAGATGTTTGTTCTGCTTGAAATTGAGAGAAACAACTCAACATAGTTAAGAACACATTACCAATAGCATCACTACCAGTTACTTCACAATTCAAGTCAACAAAGTGTAAGTAGATTTTCTTAATCTTAAACTTTTGTATCATTTGAAGTAAAGATAAAGTGTTTCTACAAAATCTATCTAAATGTGAACAAATGATATGGTCATTTGATTTAAGTTTTTTTAATAATTCAAATGCCTTATCTCGTCTATCAAATGGTAATTGACCACTACATTGTTCTTGTATTATCTCGTCAATTTCCAAATCTTTAATAGAAGCATAGTTTCTACATTTTTTGATTTGTGTTTCTCTACTACTACCTTTTTCAAATGCCTCAACATTGCTGTTTCGTGTGTAAACATAAACTTTAGACATTTTTACTCCTTTCGTTAGTGTTATCGTTTATCAATTAACAAGAACACGCTATCAGGAAAGGTCGGTAAATCAACGATTACAGCTGACAAATAAGGGATTTTCCTTAAATGTCTGGTATGACAGTTAAAAATAGTGTATAAATGTCATCAAATATAGTAGGAAATTGTATGCCAAGAACAGATATTAAGAAAAGAATAAAAGATGATGTAATAATTGATGAAAGAATTCAGATATTAAGATTACATTATGATTATCTCAAAGCAGCAATGAAATATATTGACCCAAAACTACTTGATAAAAGTAAATACACTAATTGGAAATTAAACATTGTTGAAACTCATTCATTTAATAGTTGGTGGAGTAAAATTGGTAAGAAAGTATTAGGAAGAAAACTAGACGCAATTAGAGAAGTTAATTCGTCAACAAAGAGAAGACAAAATACAATATTGTTAGAAATACCTTTAGATAATCCAACAGAATATTCAGTAGATAAAGTAAGAGATATTATTAATTCAAAAGGAACTAGTTCAAAATCTGATGAACGATTACATTATGTTAAACTTCAAATTTACCTAGACGCATATCTATTAAGATTTACAAAAAATTTATCACTTAAACAAATCGCTACAGAATTGAGAAATAAAAGAGTTAAAATACTAAAACAAAGAGGCACTCGTAGTGCGATGGATAGAGGAAGAACAGAGAAGTTTCTATCACCAAATTTAGAACCAGAGAGTTTACAAAGACAGATATTAAGATTTAGACAAAAAGCAGAAATCATTTTACACAATGTTTGTAAGGGTGAATTTCCAGGCGACTATTCATAAAACATTTGCTATCTTCCTTGAATGGAAGAAAATTTTGACGCATTTATATTTGCTGTTGATTGGGACAAATATCAACTCAATCTATTACACGATAAAGAAAACAGAACTCAAGGTGCTTGGTCATTAGATAGAGAAAAAATTAAATCTGTAAAATATGCTTATGCGTATTTAACTAATTCAGACAAAACTGTAGTTAAGAAATTTACCATTGAAAAATGGGAAGACGCACAAAAAGAAAAAGATTATCCAGATGATTGGAAACTATGTTTTATCTTCTCAAAAGCAGAAGATGTTTTTTTTGAATGGAATTCTGACCCAGTTCAATCACCTAGATATGTTAGTTCAGTTGAAATGGACAACTTACCTAGAATGAGTGAAGAACAAATAAAGATTAATTTACATAAGAGTGAAGTAACACCAAAAGTAGCATATCATTCACCAGAGTATCAAAAGAAGGTAAGAGAAAGAAAACCAAGAAGTTCTAATCCTAGAAAAAGATTAAAAGCAGAAACAACAAGAGATAAATTATCTAAAGTTTATAGAGATAAATTTAAAGATAAGAAGATTACTGACTTATCAGTAATTCCTACACTTGAACAACAAGTTGAACAAGGACAAGAACCAGAAGTAGTTCTTACAAATTATTTTAATTCATTAGAGAAATAGTTTTCCATTTGGAAATAAGATAGGACAGATAGCTGTAAGCCCTTATCTGTCTAATTTTAGATAGGACAGATTAGAGGTAACCGTTTGTCCACCACTCATAATTCATCAAAAAAGTTGATATATTAGTCTTATGTTTAAAACACATAAAAATAATTTCCATATGGAAATATTAACTAGTCAAACGAAAGGAAACTATATGACTAATATAAAAGAGAATAAGTTTGAGGCACTTCAAAAGAAGTCGGATAAGATAAACAAATCTTTATCCATTCCCAAACTTACAAAAGAAAAAGTAGAAAAATATATTTCTACTCAACCAATAAATGTGATGACTAATACATTACAAACACTTTCAGTTGATAGAAAAAATGTCAATTGGAGCGATGATAGTAAGTCAGATGCCAATAAAATCAATCAAATGAAGAATTGGTATTCTTACTATCAACAAATTGAAAACAATCTAGTAGTTGGTGCGAAAGCAGTATTTCTAGTTTGTAGAGATTTGTATGACGCAAGTAGAAAACTTTCTGCTGATGACTTTGAATTATTAAAATCAAAAGTTCATTTATCAGAGGCAACTATTTCAAAGTATATGACTATAGGTAAATCTACTACTTGTAGTGAATTGTTTGCGATGAATAAATTGCCTGAAAGTTGGACGACAATGTATAAAGTCGCAAAACTTAAAGACAATGATGCCATTAAGAAAGTTAAATCTAATATCAATTTAGGTTCTACTAATGAAGACATTGATGTGTTTATGGGTGTTGTAAAAAAAACATTACAACCACTTTACGAATATAATGACCTAGAAAATCCAAAAGATTTTATTAGAGTTGCTTATGACAACACACATAATGTTGACCCAATCGCATTAGAAATGTTGAAAAAGGAAGTTACAAATTTAGTTTATGAAAAAATAGACGAATTCAATTCCATTCAGAAAGCATATTTCCTTGATAAAGAAAAAGAGGAAGATGTTAGAGTTGAAGTTGCTTGTAACGAAAAACTTTTAACTACAGCATATGATAAAGCGATGTCATTTCTTAAAAAAGTAAAAGGCAAAGACAAGGTTACTGGTGAAACTGCGAGTATGTCTGCCTTTAAAAAAGTAAAAGCGAAATACATTGACTATCCTCAAATGTTTAACGCTCAAGAAACTGCGTAAATTAAATCATCTGGTCAAGGGTAAATCCCTTGACCAAAAACCATAACCATTTAGCGTGAGAAAATAAAAAATGCCAAAAATTAAAAAAGATACAATTAAGAAATTTCCAAAAACATCATCATTAAAAATATTTAAATTTGAAAATAGTAAAAATTATTACTGTTCATTTTATGTTGGCACTCATCAAAAAAACAGCGGTAATTTTGAAAAAAGTTTAAGAACACAAAATGTAAATGAAGCATCAAAATTAGCAAAACAAGAATTTGAAAAATATTTTATAGAAAATAAACACGAGAAAAAAGAATTTAATTTTACAAAAGATATAGCAAAACCATTTATTAAAATGAGAGTTAGAAAATATAAAAATGAATTAGGTAAAGCAAATGTTGGCGAAAGAGATAGTCAAAAATATTTTAATTATATGGAAAAATATTTTGAAAATGTTGACTATAGAAATAATAATTTATTAGAAGACGCTATAGAAGATATGGTTGAAAATTTAAGAATGGATAAATTGACCGATAATACAATTTCAAAATATACAGTTGTTCTCTCAAATATGTTTAATCACGCTATAAAAAATGGTGTGATTAATCATAAACCAGAATTTCCAAAGTTGAAGATTATTACTGAACAACGACCATCATATTTTAATGAAGAATTAAATTTAATTTCAAAAAAATTATTTGAAGAATATGAAAGAACAGAAAATATAGAATACCTAGAAACAAAAGATTATATTAACTTAATTCGTAGTGCTGGATTTCGTCCAGGTTTAGAACCATTAAGAATAAAAAGATTTCAATATAGATTTATTAATGACAAAAAAAATAAAGAGAAGATTTTAGCATTTACTTTATTTAAAACTAAAACTAAACCAAAACACCAATTAACTTGTAATCCATATTTTACAAAAAATATATTTCCAGAGATAGAAAAAAGACACGCTGATAAAACTGCTGAAGATTATTTGCTATTTCCAAATACTAAAGATAGACAAAAAGTTTATAATAGAATTGTAAAAATATTTACAAGAATATCTAAAGAATTAAATCTTTATTATAGAAATGGTTCAACTCGTCCAATTTATTCAATAAGACATACATTCATCAAAAATAGATATGCTGAAAATCCTGCTAATTTAGAAGTGATTGCTAGACAATCAAATACATCATCTAAAATGATACATAAGAATTACCTTGATGAAGATGATGTTATGTTAATTGAAGAACATAGAAAATTCTATCCAAAGAAAAAGACATCATAAAAACTTATAATAATCCTAACTTTTTTAAGTAATCTCTTAAAATTAAGTTCTTAAAGAAATTATCACTTTAAGACGACAAATGTTCTATTTGTTAATCAATCAATTTAGTGTCAGATTTTAATGTAATGTGATTTTAAGTATAAAGTATCACACTTCGTTGAAAAACCTGTCTTCGTTGAACCTTCGTTGAAAACTTCGTTGAATTTTTAAATAAAAAAAAACGCCAAGAGTATTGCTACCATTGGCGTTTTTAGAATTCTCAAATGAGAAAATGAGATTACATTCACATCTCATTTGTCTATTATCCTTATATATCACCACTATTGTAATTTCTTCGTTGTAAACTTCGTTGAGATAATTGTCTGTATCAAAAGCAAGTGGAAAGATGACTTCGTTGAAGATTAAAATTACTCATAATAGATAGGACAGATAGCTTCAAAACATTATTTGTCCTATCTGCGTATTAGTTTCCATTTGGAAAGTCACATATGCGTAAATAAAGAAGACGAATAGTTATTCAGACACACCAGCGTAAGTTTAAATTAAATACCTTTTTTAATAGTATAGCGGGTGGATTAAAGAGAAACATTTATCGGTTTAAATATTTTTTTCTGACAATTTTTTTTTCAGTATTTCAAAAGTAGAGAGTTAAAGAGTTATAAATAAAGATATAGATTGTATATTGTTATCAGCGGTAACTCTAAAGACAATCTATCAATCACATTGATTGTAACACTCTAAGCAGATGGTTCATCTGTATGGGTGATTGGGATTAATGTATCTACCAGAAACAATGGCAGAAAGAGAAGTTTGTATGATTAGAAATGACTATGAAAAGAGTGTATTAGTAAAACAGATAATACAGCGATTAAACCCGCTTTATATTCTTACTTTGAATACTTGTTCAAGTATGAGTATGGAAACTTTAAATAGGCATCTCTCCCTTTTATCTGCCATTGTTAATAAAGATAAACTTAAACTAAAGAAAAAATGGTATCTACAAAAGGACAAAAGGGTCAAACTATTTTGTTTTAATGAAATCTCTAAAGGTGGACATATTCACTCTAATTGCTTCTTGGATTGTCCACCTGAATACGAGATTAAAGATGTCATTAAATACATTAAAAATGCTTGGCAATACATTGGTGATTTTAAACATTATATAAACGCACCTAATGAAGTGACAGGCGAATTTACAAACAAAAAACACAAGAGATTAAAATTTAAATGTGATGTTGGTAAACACACTTTTGGAAAGTTATCTAACTATGTGAACTATCAAGTTAAAAATTATGAAGATGATATTCAAAAAGGATTTAGCAATCAATATTCAAAAATGTCAAATCACTTGTTTAACATATGGTAGGACAATTAGCTAGAAGCCTTAATCTGTCCTATTTTCCATTTGGAAAGAGAAAAGAGATGAGCAAAGTAATAAGAAAAACAATGAGTGAAGAAGGTGTAATCAAAATATCTCATTACTATATGAACGAGATAATTAGATTATGTTTATATACTATTAAACAAACTGAAACTTCTAATTTACAAAACATTAGAAGTCAGAAGATTTTAAAACGAATAGAAAAATATTTAATACAAACAGGAAAGAATAAAGAGTTTTTTGAAAATTATAAAAACGAACAAGAAACAGGAGTTTTACCAATATGATAATTCAACAAAAGATATTACCGTTAATGAAAC
>CAZOLZ010000080.1:0-6185 GCA_964580965.1 uncultured Flavobacteriales bacterium
AACATTACTGTTTGAACTCCCGTATTGAAAAAGAAAAAAGAATACAAATATTTCTTTAACCTTCTCGTTTGCTTAAATTCTCGAAAAACAACTTTTAACTCTCTAAAACCTCTCCATAAAATTCCTTGTTTCGGAACTTTTCCATATACATTATTTGGTAGTACCCAAAATGTAAACTGACTAAATCCAATCCACCATATACCAACAAACAAGAAGCAATATTCAGCTGGTTGATGAAAAACTTGCATCCAAACCAAACAAAAAATCAATAGCAACATGGAACCTATATACCCCATGATGAAACCTCTTGCTGAAATCTTATTATGATCTTGAATATCTGCAATTTCAGGTAAAAAAGCGTTATAAAAAACCAAACTGTTCCAAAAGCCAATACTTGCCAATAAAACAGAAAACATACCCAACTCTATGGGGATATCTTTGAACCAAAAAAGTGAAACACAAGCTATTGCTCCTAACGTGCTAAAAAACTGCATGAATCGCTTTTTATTCCCTGAATAATCAGCTATACCCGATAAGAATGGAGATAAAAAAGAGACAATCAAGAATGATGCAGCCAAAACAAAAGACATCAAAACAGAGTTTGCCATCTTAAAACCAAAAAAGTCAACCATAACGTTGACTCCTTGGGGTAAATCTAATTCTTTCGCTTGTTCTATCGGTAAGTTAAAATAAGCCGACTTGAACCGATTTGTAGTAACAACATCATAGAAAATGGGAAATATAGAAGCCGAAACAACCAAATTATAGACTGAGTTTGCCCAGTCATAAAAAACCCATCCTCTAATTATGCGTTTATCATTTTTTTCCATTAGGTTTATTCTTTACCTGCAACATAATCTGCTAAATAAGCAAATCCAGGCATTAAATTACCTTTTAAATCTGTTTCAGAACCTCTTTCAATAATTTTATCTGGATCAGATTCAAAAATTGCTGGTAAAATGTATTTCAATAATTCATTCCCAAAATCTTGAGAAGCATCTAAAGGTAACTCACAAGGTAAATTGTCTACTGCCATAACAGCAACAACTCCTTCTTTCATAAAGTCATCTTCTGCTCCTGTACTTGGATTATATCCATAAATAGGATTTTCAATAGTACTAGGACGAATCGTCGAGGCAATTGGTCCCGCAATATCACATGAAATATCAGCAACTACTTTCAATTTACATTTTTCAGATTTTAAATCCTCTGCTGTTAAAATAAAAGGTGCTTTACTATTCCAGTAGTGACAAGGGATATAAATATCTGCTATTTCTGAATACCTAGTAAAAGTTGATTTGAACAATTCTGGATTAGCATAAAACTCTCTTTTATCAAAAGCTTCACCATCAATTCTTGCATTATAATTTTCAACTTCAAGTTGTGTGAAAACTGCTGTATCGAATTGATTTGATAAAAACGCTTCAGGGCTAACCTCTTTAATTGGTAATAAATCTAAAATCTCTTTCGCTCCATGCCCTACTCGACCAAAACCAGTCACTACTATTCTTGCGTCATTAGGTAAAACTACTTTCTTCAATTCTTGCTCTACCTCTTTGCGATCACGACATTCGTTCGCTGGTTTTAAAGTGTAAAGACCCGATTTTAAACCATAAGTTAAGAAAGCATTGTAGCAACCTACAATTCCTGCATACCTTCCAAAACCTATAATACGTTTGTTGTCCTTGTCTTTCAATACTTCATAATCTATCAATTGGATTTTTTGATCTAAAATTGCATTGATTAAGTTGCGATTGTAAGGCTGTTTTTTAATCGTGTGAGAAAAGAACATAAACTTCTTATTCGGAATCAAATCATCGATTTGAACTTCTTTAACACCCAGTAAAATATCACATTCACTCAAATCCTCTTGCATTTTTATGCCATCTGCAATATACTCCTCGTCTTTGAATGAACGAATTGGACTTGGCTGAACAATCACTTCCACATTTGGAAATTTTGACTCAACTAACTTACATTGTTGAGGTGATAATGGTACTCTCTTGTCTGGTGGAACTTTTCCCTCTCTTAAGATTCCTAATTTAACCTTTGTCATAAACTTTTAAGATAATGGTTCTTTTAATATATATGTATCTATAAATTCTCTAACACAACCTTCTCCGCCCTTTTTGTTCAAAATAACATCGACATGTGTCTTAACAGCTACCATTGCGTCAGCAGGACTAGCTGAGAATCCGATTGATTTAATTACTTCTAAATCATTGATATCGTCACCTATCATTGCTACATTTTCTAGGGTGATACCCAATTGACCGCAATACTGATTCAGAATATCAATTTTCTTCTCTCTTCCAACATAGCAGTTCTGAATCCCCAACATCTCAGCTCTTTTTTGAACCATATTGTTTGTGAATCCTGATGAAATTACAGCTACTTGGAAATCATTTTTTGTTAAATGAATAATGGCCATTCCATCTTTGGTATTGTATTTCTTTATCTGATCTCCAGACTCTGAAAAATACATTCCCCCATCAGTCATAACTCCATCAACATCAATAACTAATAATTTAATCTTATCTAATTTACTTTTCCAACTTGACTGCTTAAACAATGGTTTAAACATTAAGCCTTGTAAATCAACTTGATTTTCCTCTGCAATAGCTTCTAAATCAAAAATGGTTAATTCTTTGACATTTTCAACGCCAAAATCAGCTAAAAAAGCTTCAAAATCAACTCCGTATTTACTGCAAATACCCTTAATATTTTGATCTAAAAACATACCTATATGATTTTATAACCTACGCTTTCAGCTACCGGTCGTAATGAATTCAATAAAGTTGTAAACGCTTCGTGATTCAATTGTTGAGAAGCATCCGATTTTGCAATTTTAGGGTTTGGATGTGCTTCTATCAATAAACCATCAATACCCATTGCAACACACGCTTTTGCTAAACTTGGAATACCATAAGCATAACCCATCGCATGACTAGGATCTAAAATGACAGGAAGATTAGTATGCTCTTGTAACCAAGCAACACCACACAAATCCAATGTAAAACGTGTTCCTGTTTCAAAAGTTCTGATCCCTCTTTCACACAACAAAACGTTTTCATTCCCTCCAGACAAAACAAACTCTGCTGCCTGAACAAACTCTTGAAGCGAAGAACCAAAACCTCTTTTGATTAAAACTGGTTTTGTTGTTTTAGCACAAGCTCTTAAAATCCCTTGGTCATACATTGCTTTTGCTCCAACTTGAATAACATCTGAATATTCGATTACCTCATCAATATGAGAAGCATCTCTAACTTCTGTAATGACATTCAAACCATATTCATCACGCATTTTAGCCAATAATTTCAAACCTTCCAACCCCATTCCTTGAAAGCTGTAAGGGCTCGTTCTTGGCTTGTAACATCCTCCTCTCAAAGTTGTTAAACCTAATTCTTTCAATAATTCCGAAGAAGTACGAATTTGTTCTTCCGATTCAACAGAACAAGGTCCACCAATTAAAACAGTATTGTTGGTAGCACCACCAATTTCAATGTTACCGATTTTGACACTTCTTTTTTCAGAAAGGTATTTTTTTGAAGACAATTGCATATCGTTTGGAAACACCCAAAAATCAGCTATACTTGACTCAAACTTAGCGGGTACCTCTTTTAATCCAGAACCTGTAATTAAAATATTTTTTCCGTCTTTTTGAACGTGAAAAGCTTTTAATTCTTTTGCTATTGCTTCAACTTGTGTTGGAGCTACTGAATTTTTTAAATGTAAAATCATAATTCTCCTTTGATAAGGTTTACAAAATTAACAATTCCTGCCAATTCTCTATCTTTTTTTAACACCGGCAAATATAAAATCGGAAATGAACATTGCTTAATCATTTGCAAAAGTTCATTGACTGTAGCATTTGAATCTACAGACACAGGGTTTATGTTTATTAAATTCTTAACATCAATTTTATTTAAGTCATCAATGCAGTTCAATAGACCTTTTCGTACATCAGCATTTGAAATCAAACCTTTGAATTGATTATCATCACCAACGATTAAACAAAAGCCTAACCCTCCTTTTTCAATTGAAGTTAAAACAGACGCAATTGACAATTCATTTTCTTTCACTGTAGGAGATTCATCAACAGGTGTCATAAAATCTTTGACGATATAATGTGATTCCATATCACGTTTTGTCAAATCCATCAATGCATGACCAATACTTGGAGCTTTGAATAAATAAGAACCCGAGACAGCCACACTAACTCCCATGTTACGAATGATAAATGAAACCTCTCCGTTCACACCACCGTCAACATGAATACTTTTGTTTGGATACTTTTTTCTGAACTGTCTGATTTTTGCAAAATTCACTGCATCAAATTTACCACCACTTTGACCAGGAATTGTTGCCATAATTAAGATAAAATCGTAACCTTCATATTGTTCAAAAACATCAATTGCAGTTGGAGTAATTATTGCTAATCCTTTTTTTCCTTTTATATCAGCAGGAATTTGTAACGGATTTTCTAAATCTTCGAATTGAAATGTAACATACTCTACAGGTGTTTCTCTTAAGTAATCGTAATACTTTTCAGGATTATTGGTGATTATATGTAAATCAATTGGAATATTACACCAACCTCTAATCGCTTTAATATCTTCAAAAACAGTTAAATCATCATTACAGTCAACGTGTAATAAGTCTACTTTATGCTCTTGCAAGTCTTTTATAACTTCTTCTAAACTTCTCGATTGATCACTATAAATAGATGCAGAAATCTTCATTTACTAAAAATTTGTTCAAGCGCTGTTACGTCGCAAAAAATAAAGCATAAAGATAGTTAAATAATGAATTAATGAAACATAGTTCAATGTATCAATGAAACAATGACATAATGTAACAATTTAGGGATTAATTGATATTCGAAGCTATCATAGGTCTCCTTCATTGAGGAAGGATTAAGGAAGGTGACTTGTTAATTTAAAAAACTTCGACTATCGCTCAGCCTAAATTTGATGATTTGAAAATGAAATTTCGAAGCTTTCATTAAGTTTTAATATCTTGAATCTTCAAATCTTGAATCCATCAAAAAGTCTAATTTCTATTGTCTAGGAGCGTAGCGTTCTAACATCTATCTATGTCGTTAACCCATCCAAAAATGGAATAATTGGAATGTTGACTTGTACAGCTTCAACCAAAATAGAATTCTTATCGAATAAATGTTAAAATACATTTTTATTAAAGGTTATTATTAAATATACAGTACTTGAAGGTTTGAATCTTTCAATAAAATCCAATTGATTACTTTAATGTTTAAGTTAATTATTATTTTTGGTTTCAATTGATATCAATTTATCTAAAAATAAAATGATTAAAGCCATACTTAAAACGACACACAAACGACTACAAACGGATATAACATTGAAAAACAATTATTTAATAGAAATAAACTATATTGGAAATAAACGACATTTCGTTTATTAACTCGTTAACGGTTATGAATAAAAACGAAAATATGGAAAGACCAAAATTGAAAATTAAATTAGCTCCTGTCGATAAAGCAACAGAATTAATTGGAATTATAGGGCTATTAATATTGATAGCCTTACCAATATATTTTTTCGATAAACTGCCCGAAATAATTCCAAGACACTTCGGTGTAAACGGAGAACCAGATGGATTTAGTGGAAAAGGTATAATTTGGGCACTTCCAATAATTGGAAGTGTTATGTATGTTGGAATGTTTTGGCTAAACAAATACCCACATATTTTTAACTACCCGCAACAAGTTACTAAAGATAATGCACTAAGGCTTTACACGATTGGAACAAAAATGATTAGAACATTGAATGCAATAATCACTTGTTTTTTCGCATATATAACTTATTCAACAATACAAACTGCATTAGGAAATCAAGCCGGATTAGGTACTTGGTTTACTCCAGTATTTGTGATATTAATATTAGGTTTTACAATTTATTTCTTGTACAAAACAATGAGCAAAAAATCACAAACCGCTAACAATGTATAAGAAATCATAGCCGACTATTGGCAGGCTACGCTTCTTATACTAAACGTTGGAGCTAATTAAAAAACATGAGAAAAAATTTAATACACATTATTCCCATACTAATAATTATTGGTTTGATGGCTTGTAATGAAAATTACAAGTCAAATTCAGAAAACTCATCACTTGATTCACAAACTTCTGATTTGAAATCTGAAAA
>CAZOLZ010000081.1:0-6026 GCA_964580965.1 uncultured Flavobacteriales bacterium
TAATTTTGATTTTATTTCTAATTATTAATCTTAAAACAAAGGTAAACTCAGAAGGAATTCAAATGAATTTTTATCCTTTTGTAAGTAAAAAAGTGAATTGGAACGAAATTAAAAATATTGAAATTATCAGTTACGGATTTGTTGGAGGTTATGGTATTCGTTTATGGACCAAATATGGAACTGTTTATAATATAAAAGGAAAAAAAGGAATTTATATTCAACTTAAAAATGGTGTAAAGTTTTTAATTGGCACTCAAAAGGAAAAGGAAATGAGAAAAGTTTTAAACTATTATTCAAAATGAAAGACTTTTTAAGGATTTCGATTATAGTAATTACTGGCTTGTTGACTTTGTTGTTAATGAATATCTTACCTATAGCTGGAGGTGGGTCTTCTTTGATTTTTGTGCTTACAGTTCCTGTAACTTCTGTGATTTCATTATTCATGATAATTTATTTTTTTTTAAGAAAGAGGTATAAATGGAGTCAAATTATTTTTGATTTAGTTTTGGTATCAGCTGCACTTTTTTCTTTGTTTGTTTCAATTGCTATGTTTCCTTACAAATAGTTTGATTCGTAATAGTTATATTATTAGCTAATGCATTAATCATTTTAAAACCTTCTCAATCCTTTTAATCTCCTGACTAGATTCTTTTTTAATTTTCTTCGCTTCAGTGATATGACTCTTAATGTATTTACCGATAAAAAAACCGCGAATTGTATACAGTTGACTTTCAATATAGGTTTCTTTCAAATAAAGGTAAGCCTCTCTTTCATTAGAAGGAATAATGGATTCCATTTTTGTTGCAGTTTCCTTTGTAGATTTTTTGTAATTCTTTAATTGCTCCTCGAGAGTAGTGAAGTAATCGATCGTAGACTCTTTGAATAAAGTGTTTAAAGAGTCAATTTTTAAATTTGTTTGATTGACTTTTTTATATGAAACCATCAACTTTTCATGTGAATTATATAATTTGTATAGCGAACTCAGGTGTTTTTTTAATGCGGCGCTTAATTTAACTTCTTTATTAAAAATGTTTTTGTAGGTGCTATCTAATAACATCGAATCGATTTTGAATTTAGTAAGGTTGATACTGTCTTTTTTTTCAATTACTTTCAAGTCTAAATCATCGTAAAACTCCAATCTTAAATCATTGATTTCCTTTTCAATTCGAATATTTTGTGTTAATGTTTTAGATAAAGTATCTAAAATCTGAATGTTTGTTTGATTCAACGTTGTTAAATTATTTAATTCAGCATTTATATGATGCTTCATAGAGTCTATTATATCTTCCTTAAAAGCTAGTTGTTGAGCAAACAAACTAGAGTCAGTCGTGTTTGTTTTGGAACTAAAATTAGTTTGTTTATATTTCTTTTGCTTGGCGGTATGTTTTTTATTTTGTCCTAATTGAATGAGTATGTATTGAATATTTTTCTTACTCCCAAGAGTATAACTTTTATTTGAATTTACAACTTTGATTGAACGATTTGAAGATTGAATTAAAGCTTTATTTTTTTCTTTGTTGATGTTTCTTTTTTCTTTACTATTTGTAACCAAACTATCTTTTTGAACTTTAAAATTTGCTGTAATTGAATCGGAATAGGTTTTAGCAAGTTCGAGCCAATCAATGCTTTTATTCAGGTTAGATTTAATCTCTTCAGTTAAAATAGATTCATTTGTAACTGTATCCGAATAAGATTTAGCTTTTAATAGATAACTTTTGGCTAAAGCACTTATGTTTTTTTTGTTCAATGGATATCCGCTAAATCCATCTTCAATTGTTTTATCATGCTGTTTTTTTTGGTAATAACTCCATCGATGTTCATTCAATAAAGATGAGGTATCAGAAGAAATAGTATCAAATTTCGATAAATAAAAACTACTGTCTTTTTCGAACGTTTTAACTGAATCAATTTGGTAGGTTAGTTGCCAAATTGGATTTAATGCTAAGTGATCTGTTTTAAAGTAATAACCATTTTTATTGTAGTAGGTCTTTTCTGCTTTTTGCTCGAAATGAGGTTTGTAAACTAACCTATCACTTGCACCCATTGAAAAGAAATAAATAAAGTAACCTGAAAATGTTCTTTTGTAATAAGCAATATCTCCAGCATCTAAACAAACATCAAATAAGCGCCATTCTTTATTCAAGTACACAGCATTCCAACTGTGGTCTGAAGAATAAAATTGATGATCTAAATCTGTATATTCATTTTTTAAATATCCTTTTATAATAATTGAGGGAACACTTGCATATCGACACATTTCGTTAAATAAATAAGCGAAGTCATTGGCAGAGCCTTTCTTACGAAATAAAATTCGTTGGATAGAGCTTTGGTGGTTGTTAAAACCGAGCCATTGGCCGACATCGTATTTGATATTATTTGTTATCCAAATATAAATTTTATTGATTTTTTCTTCATTAGAATTACAGTCTTTGATTAATTGATGAGTCAAATTTTGAATAGAAAGGTTGTTGACAACAGAAACTTTTTTAGCTTTCTCTTTTTCTTGACAATAAGTTTTATTTAAAGTCAAGGAAATTAATATAATAAAAATTGCTAAAAATTGTTTTTGTCCTATCATTAGTTCATACTGAGGTATGTGAAAAAAAAATGTTTTCAGTTTAGTATTGTTTCACATACGTAAATCACTTAAAAATGTTACTATTAAGTAATCTTTTCATTTAAAACGAAAATAGTAAACTCATTTATTCTATTGTTAACATTTTAAAAATAGACTTCTTTGATTCCTCGTTTCATTATTTCATCAACATTTGTTTATAAAATAATTTTATTAAATTTTTAACAAAAGAACTAAATTTCATACCTTTGCAATCGAATTGATTTATCACGTAGATAAATCTTTATTTTTTAAATAAACATTTTTTAATATGGCTCAAGACATATTTGACAAAATCAGAAAGAATAGAGGTCCAATCGGACAATATTCAAAAGGTGTTCATGGATATTTTACATTTCCTAAGTTAGAAGGGGAAATTAGTAATAAGATGATTTTCAGAGGGAAGGAGTGCTTGGTTTGGTCTTTAAACAATTATCTTGGATTAGGTAACCATCCAGAGGTTAGAGAAGCTGATAAAGCTGCAGCAGAACAATATGGCTTAGCTTACCCTATGGGAGCTAGAATGATGACAGGTCAAACTAGCGAGCACGAAAAATTAGAAAATGAAATTGCTGATTTCATGGGGAAA
Organism: uncultured Flavobacteriales bacterium; assembly: GCA_964580965.1. Classification (GTDB taxonomy): domain Bacteria; phylum Bacteroidota; class Bacteroidia; order Flavobacteriales_D; family Crocinitomicaceae; genus CAIUKX01. The sequence goes on from CAZOLZ010000081.1 coordinate 3,204, forward strand.
GAGGATGCTATCCTTTTGAATTTTGGTTATCAAGGAATGGTTTCAGCTATTGATTGTTTAGTAGATAGAAACGATGTAATTGTTTATGATAGTGAGTCACACGCTTGTATTTTAGATGGTATGCGTTTACATACAGGAAAAAGATTTGTTTTCAAGCACAATGACATGGAAAGCTTCGATAAGCAAATGGGGCATGCTACTCGTCTAGTTGAACAAACTGGTGGTGGTATTTTAGTTATCACTGAAGGTGTTTTCGGTATGGCAGGAGACCAAGGTAAATTAAAAGAAATCGTTGAATTCAGAAAATCAGGAAAATATAACTTCAGATTATTTGTTGATGACGCTCACGGTTTTGGTACTTTAGGAAAAACTGGTCAAGGTTGTGGTGAAGAACAAGGGGTTCAAGAAGAAATTGATGTGTTATTTGGAACTTTTGCTAAATCAATGGCATCAGTTGGAGGTTTTGTATGTGCTGAAGAAAGCATCGTAGAATACTTCAGATACAATATGCGTTCACAAATGTTTGCAAAAGCATTGCCAATTACAATTACAATTGGTGCAAGAAAACGTTTAGAATTATTGAGAACAAAACCTGAGTTGAAAGCTAACTTATGGAAAATTTGTACAGCTTTACAAGAAGGGTTGACAAATGCAGGATTTGACATTGGTGAAACAAACTCTCCAGTAACTCCAGTATTCTTGAAAGGTTCATTAGCTGAAGCAACAAACTTAACATTCGATTTAAGAGAAAACCACAATATTTTCTGTTCAATTGTTATTTATCCAGTAGTTCCTAAAGATGTAATCATGTTGAGATTAATCCCAACTGCAGTTCACACTTTAGAAGATGTAAACTACACGATTGAAACTTTCAAGAAATTGAAAACTAAATTAGATGCAGGTGAATACAGAGCTGAAGAATTAGCAGCTGTTGAAGTTGACAACAAAAGAGAAACGAAATAATTATTTCGAACTTATAAATTGAAAAGCTGATCGAAAGGTCAGCTTTTTTTATGCTTATAAATATGTTATAAAATCTTATTTTACGAGTTGTTAAGTATGGATAGACATTCAGCGATAGAAAAATTAATCAAGTGTATCAACCTTGAAGAGCAAGAAGAAGCTAAAAGATTCAAGATTGAAAATAATGCTTCCATTAAGCAATTAAAAGCGGAAGGGGTTGTTATTCATCCAATTGCTTTAAATAAAATGCGTTATGGTTTAGCTGATTATCCTGAATGTACGTTCCATATTTCTTTTCCTTTTGAAAATCGTTATTTCAAAGATGGTTGTGCAATCGAATTATTTTTTGAGAATGAAGAGCCCATCAAAGGTATGTTATTGTATTTGAATGATCGAAAAGGAGAATTACGTTTATTTTCAAATGCATTTCCTGATTGGATTGATGAAAAGAAAATTGGAATAAAATTGTCTCCTGATTTTAAAACCAATACAAGAATGAAAGAAATATTAGAAGCAATTCCTTCTAATAAACGTTTGAACAATTGGTTTGAAAAATTACACAATAATACAGTGTGGAATAATCAAATCAATACAGAAAAAACAAAGCTTACTCTCATTAATTTAAACTTAAATGAAAGTCAAAAAGGTGCGGTTCAACAAATTGTAGAAAATGACTCCATTGCAATTGTTCACGGACCGCCAGGTACTGGAAAAACAACAACGTTAGTTGAAGCGATTCAACAATTAGTTTTAAAAGGGGAGAAGGTATTGGTTTCAGCTCCTACAAATACTGCGGTTGACCATATCGCAAAATCATTGGTAGCAAAAGATTTAGAAGTATTAAGAGTTGGTAATCAGTTGAAAATGGACGATCAATTGTACGATTATTCATTTGAAGGTAAAATGCGAGATTCGAAAGAATTTAAAGAAATCAAACGTTTAAAAATAAAGTCTGAAGAATTTAGAAAGTTAGCAACACAATATAAACGTAATTTTGGAAAGGAAGAACGTGACCAAAGAAACTTGTTGTTGAACGAAACTAAGTCGATTCGTAAAGAAATTCGTTCTTTAAGAAATTATGCGGAAGACAATTTATACAAAGAAGCTGAAGTAGTATTAGGAACTCCAATAGGACTGAATGATTTTATTTATAAAAGTCAGTCGTATCAAACAGTTATAATTGACGAAGCAGGGCAATGTCTAGAACCATTGGCATGGGTTTTATTTCAATATGCAGAGAAAGTTGTTTTGGCAGGAGATCATTTTCAATTACCCCCTGTGATTTTTTCTGATGAAGCAATCAAATTAGGATATAATAAATCTATTTTAGAAGTAGGGATAAATCAGTTGAAGAATATTAGTTTCTTAGATGTGCAATACCGAATGCCTTCTTCGATAATTGAGTTTTCGAATAATTATTTTTACGATGGAAAAATAAAATCATTTAACCAAGAAAAGGGAGAGTTTCGAGTTTCATTTATTGATACAGCGGGAACAGGTTATGTCGAAGAATTTGAGGAAGAGGGGAGTAGTATTTTGAATTTAGGAGAAATTGAACTAACCGAAAAATTAATAGAACAAGAACAATTAGATTTAAAAAATACGGTTATCATTTCACCTTATTCTGCTCAAGTAGGCCGATTAAAAGAAACATTTGAAGGTAAATTACTTGTTCGAACAATAGATAGTTTTCAAGGTCAAGAAGTCGATTATATTATTATTTCATTAGTTCGTTCGAATGAAGATGGTCAGATAGGTTTCCTCTCAGATTATCGAAGAATGAATGTCGCAATGACAAGAGCAAAAAAGCATTTATATGTTATCGGAGATAGTGCAACATTAGCTGGTGATAAATTCTAT
>CAZOLZ010000082.1:0-5798 GCA_964580965.1 uncultured Flavobacteriales bacterium
AGAATACAGCTGTATCACCATCTTTACCAATGTTGGCAGAACAGTGCATTGATAAGATGTTTTTCTCATGAGGTAAAATATAATTTAACACAGAGAAAATACCTTTTTTAATTTCTCCTGTGTAACCAGTACCTCCGATGATAATCATCTTCTTAGTAAAGTTTAAGATTGCAAAGTTATGTTGTCTTGTTCCATCTTCATCTGGTACAGCCATGAATTCTGGTGCACATACGATATGCCAATCTGGCTCGAAGTTTTCAATCTCCTCCGCAGTAGGTCTTAAAAACATATTATAAGCAAACATGTTTGACCAAGGAAATTCAGTAACAACACGAATATTTAAACGGAAATTATCGTCAGCACATGCATAAGCATCTCTAATATAAGCATCTTTTCCTTTTAAATACGTTTTCATTTTATCGAAAAGCGCATCAAACTTTTCTGGAGAAAATTTAATATTTACATCTCCCCACCAAACAGAGTTTTCTGTCTTCTCATCACATACTACAAAACGATCTTTAGGCGACCTTCCTGTAAATTCTCCAGTTTCAATAGCTAAAGCACCTGTTTCAGTCAACATTCCCTGACCATTTAAAATCGTGTCTTCTACTAATTCAGCAGGAGTTAAGTTCCAAAATTCATTTTCTAATCCCTCTATACCTAATGATTTAGATAAATCAGCATTTTTACCTTGTTTTCCAAAAATGTTCATACTTTTTTGTTTAGAGCTTGCGCTTTCATTTTTATTGGCACAAAGGTATGATATTTAAAAATTAAATACTAAACTAATTTTTAAAAAATTACACACAATTTATTCATTTAAAATGTTGATTGCTTTAATTGAATGTTAAATAAAGGTTAAAAAGCCTATCTAATTATATAAAAAAACTAAATAAACTTTATCATCTCATTGATACCTTGTTGAATATTTTTCCTAACCTCTAGAAGAGATGCGTCCATCATGTAACATGGAGCTGTAATGATTTTATTTTGAACATCAACTTCAACTTCTCGAATAGATTTGTCTAATGTTTCAACCCCTGTATTCTGTAATCCTATTTCAAAAGAACCTATATCATAAGGAGAAGATTCATTTTTTGAACCAATTGTCATTTTTGTATTAATTGAACCTTCTAATGATTTAGCAACAACTACAGGACTTACACATAATGCTAGTATTGGTCGACCCACATTAACCATGTTTACGACCAACAACTTTACTTCAGGTAAAATACTTCCTTCATTCCCTTTAAAGGCCCAATCAGTAAAATTTTTAGCACTTCCAAATCCACCTGGAATAATTAGCCCTTCAATATCTACAGGATCAATATCTTTAATATTGATTACTTTACCTCTAGCTATCCGAGCTGATTCTTGCATCATATTTCTTGTTTGAGATACCTCCTCACCTGTCAAATGATTTACCACATGATGTTGTTCCTTATCAATTGAAATACAAACGTATTCTACTCCCAACTCTTCCAAAGCTAACATTGTCAAAACAGACTCGTGTATTTCTGCACCATCGTATACACCACATCCTGATAATAAGATTCCTACTTTCATACTATAAATTATTTAATTGTTATATTCGTATCGCGTTTAAAAGAATTTGTATACTAAATTATCAAATTAAAATTGAATCTATGAAAAATATAATTTTATATTTAATTGCATCTTTGGTTGTTCTTTCAATTTTTCAATCTTGTAAAAAAGGAGATAATGATCCTTTAATTGCTTTGCAAACAAGAAAAGCAAGACTTGTAAATCATTGGAAAGCTGAAAAAATCGAACGTAAGATTGATGTTATTTACACAAACGTTGACGATACGGATTCTACCATTACTCAAAATATCATCTTTGAAGATAATTACGAGGTTAATACAACTGCAATTCAAGGCGTTACTTTCGACACTACTTTTATTGATAGTATGTTAATGCAATACGAAATCAAGATTAATAAAGATGGTAGCTACGTTCAAGATATAATTGATCAAACAAATTACACAATTGAAACAATTGAAGGGAATTGGATTTTTCTTGGAAAAAGCGAAAAAGAAAACTTAAAAAACAAAGAAGCGATTTTACTCACAACTACTAAAAGATTAACTTCAGATGGTACAAATACCAATATTATAAATTACACTGATCTTGATGGCGTAACTATAGTTTTAGACCGACTTAAAAATGATGAGCTTATAACTGTCGTTGAAAAATCGTTTATCGATGATACAGGTCTCCAGTCAGGTACGTATTTTGAAAAGATAACTTACAAGAAAAAGTAAATTAGACTACTTTTTTATAATAAAAATTGATCTCTATTTTCAATGAAAACAAAAACACTAAAAAAAAATAAAATCAATATAGTTACATTAGGTTGTTCTAAAAATACATTTGATTCAGAAGTTTTAATGAATCAATTGAAATCAAATAAATTTGATGTAGAACACGAATCAACATCTGATGATGCTGAAATTGTAATCATCAATACATGTGGTTTTATAGATAATGCTAAACAAGAGTCGGTAGATACAATCATTCAGTATGCAGATGCAAAAACAGAGGGTTATGTTGATAAAGTATATGTAACTGGATGTTTATCTGAAAGATATCGATCTGAATTAGAAACTGAATTCCCAGAAGTAGACGCCTTCTTTGGAACTAGAGATTTACCTCGTTTATTAAAAACTTTAAAAGCTGATTACAAGCATGAATTGGTCGGCGAACGTATTTTAACAACTCCCTCGCATTTTTCTTATTTTAAAATTGCAGAGGGATGTGATCGACCTTGTTCTTTTTGTGCTATTCCAATCATGAGAGGAAAACATGTTTCTACTCCAATTGAGGAATTAGTGAAAAGTGCAACTAAATTAGCGAGTCAAGGTGTCAAGGAGTTAATGTTAATTGCCCAAGATTTAACATACTACGGTTTAGACATTTACAAAAAGAGAAATTTAGCTGAATTACTTGATAAACTTTCAGATGTTGAAGGAATTGAATGGATTCGTTTGCATTACGCTTACCCTTCAGGTTTTCCTATGGATGTTATAGAAGTAATGAAATCAAAACCAAATATCTGTAACTATATAGATATGCCTTTACAACATGGATCAACAAAGGTTCTGAAAGCAATGAGAAGAGGGATTACTCGTGAAAAAACAGAAGATTTAATCAATGAAATAAGAGCTAAAATACCTGGTATTGCATTAAGAACAACTTTAATAGCAGGATATCCAGGTGAAACAGAAGAAGATTTTCAAGAAATGTATGATTTCGTTGAAAGAAGTCGTTTTGAACGTTTAGGTATCTTTACATATTCTCACGAAGAAAATACACATGCTTACAATTTTGAAGATGATGTCCCTGCTAAAATAAAGCAAAAAAGAGCTGATATGATTATGGAACTTCAATCAGGAATAAGCTATGAATTGAACCAGGAAAAAGTTGGTAAGAAATATAAGGTTTTATTTGATCGAGCTGAGGGTGATTATTTCATTGGAAGAACAGAATTTGACTCTCCTGAAGTTGACAATGAAGTTTTAGTTAAAAAGTCTGAAGGATATGTTCGAATAGGAGATTTTGCTGAAGTTGAAATTACAAGTGCTGATCATTACGATTTGTATGGTAAACTTGTATAGAAATTAGATCCTTGACTTTTGAAGAAGACACTATTACACAAAACAGATACATTACCTTTAACTTGCTCAAGAAAAGGCACTTGTTGTTTTGATAAAACTGTTTTTATAAATCCTTTTGAACTTGCGCATTTAGCAAACGCAAAAAAAACAACAATATCAAATTTTATTCGTATCAATTGTGAACCCGGAGGTATTCAACTAAAATTTGATGATTTCAAAAACAAAAAAGGACAACATGCATGTAGCCTTTACATGGAAAATTTTGGCTGTAGCATTCACAAAGGTCGACCATTAGCTTGTAGACTATATCCAATTGGTCGTCAAATTCAAAACAATATATCTCAGTATATTTATGAAGGTGAAACTTTCCCATGTTTGACTGACTGTAAAGAGGTATTAGACCTCCCTCGACTTACGGTTGAGGAATATTTAAAAGAACAACAAACTCAACTTTTTGAAAATGTACAGAATGGTTACTTGGAAGTGATGCAAAATATGGCTGATATTGCTTTTACATTACTTCTAGATACAGGTTTGGCAAATTCAGGAGATACTGATACCCTAAGAAATTGGAGAAAAATGAGTCAATACAACGCTACTCAATTAAGTAATTGCATTTCAAATGAATGGTTAAATACGCTTCTTCAACCAGATCTTAACCTTAACATCCAGAATTTTGTTGAAATGCATAACGAAATCATTCAAGAAAAAGCTCAAGCTCAGTTCGAAACACTTTCTTCATTTGAAGAGATCAAAAATCTTGCTATTGAAATCATGGCTATCACTTTACTATTAGGCAAAAGTATAGGTGCTGAAAGTAAATCACTAGTTGATATGTGGATAGAAGTAGCATTAGAAAATGGGGCAAAAATCTAAAAAATCATTACTTTTATTTCTATTTTAATTATACCTCTTAATAATGGCTTCAAGCTTTTTTGCTCTAATCGATGACATCGCATATTTAATGGACGAAGTGGCTACAATGAGTAAAGTCGCAACAAAAAAAGCAGCTGGTGTGTTATCTGATGACTTAGCTGTAAATGCTGAAAAAGCTTCTGGCTTTCTTTCATCCAGAGAGTTACCAGTTCTTTGGAAGATCACTAAGGGTTCTTTCATTAATAAATTAATCATTTTACCTTTTGCTTTTTTAATGAGCGTATATATACCTTTAGCTGTAACAATCATCTTAATTTTAGGTGGAGTATACCTAGGATATGAAGGTGTTCAAAAAATAGTCGATTATCTATTCTATAATAAAAGAGAGAAAAAAGAACAATCGAAAAATAAACTAGAAATTCTTACAAATCAAGCAATACAAATTGAAAATAAAAAAGTTAAAGGAGCTATTTTTGTAGATTTTATACTTTCAATAGAAATTATAATTATTGCTTTAGGAACAGTTATTGAATCTCCTCTAAAGGTTCAGATAATTGTAGTTAGTTTCATTGCTTTTATGGCTACGATTGGTGTCTATGGATTAGTTGCCTTGATTGTTAGGATGGATGACATAGGTTTTAAGTTAATAAAGATTAGCAATAACAAACCTAGTTTTTTAAGAAATCTTGGGATTTTATTAGTGAAGACTTTACCTATCTTAATCCGTATTTTAACAGTAGTTGGAACTTTTGCAATGCTTTTGGTTTCTGGAGGTATTTTAATACATAACATCCCACAAATTCATGACTTATTTCATCTACTCCCTTCAACTCTCAAAGAATTATTGGTTGGATTAATTGTAGGAAGTATAGTCGTTATAAACATTAAAGCATATAAAAGAATCAAATCAAAAAAATGAATGAAGGTATTGTTAATTTTTCATCAATTTGAAAGTAACAGTTCCCTCCTCACCAAGACATTTGATTTATTGATTTAATGTTTAGAATAAGATTTTAATAGGATTATATAATCATCTTTCACTTTGTGAATCTAATCGTAATTATTTCAATATTATATCCTATTCAAAGTATATTTCGTAATTAACTTGAATACTATCTTTTAAAGAAGCTGAAACGGAACAATACTTTTCCAAAGTCAAACTAATCGCTCTTTCTAATTTTTCTTGATTCACTTCTTTGTTAACTTTGAATATCAATTTTATTTCCTCGAAAAAAGCTGGTATACCTTTTACTCTTTTTGTTTCAATATCATTTTCAAATAATT
>CAZOLZ010000083.1:0-5303 GCA_964580965.1 uncultured Flavobacteriales bacterium
AATAAAATAAGATATATCTTTGAAAATTTTAATTGTATTGGGTTTTTAAAATAAGCTTTCAATACATAATGAATGAAAACGCATGAAAATGGTACTGTTATAAAAAATAACCATTCTTCTATTGGAAGATTGAAAATATCTAGACCAATCAAATAAGTTGGATTGAAACCCCAATAGGATTTGTGTGTAAACCATATATCCCAAGGTATAAACAATAGCATATTAATAGTTATTCCAATACTTAGAAACTTGAAGTAACTGTAAAAATGCACCTTTTTATCGAATGATAATAGAAATGTACCAAAAGTTAATATGTTAAGTAACAAATATAAACTCATGTCTTTTTGTTTGCTTTTTCTTGAATTGCTTTTTTATAATATTTATATGGAACGAAAAGCATACCGAAGCACTCAGCACCCTCTTTACCCAACTGTTTGTGATGAATTTTATGAGCATACCTAATAGCTCTAAAGTATGCTATATCAGTATGCTTGAATATTTTTATGCGCTGGTGGATAAAGATTTCATGTACAAAAACATATGTTAAACCATAAACAATAATACCATAACCGACTCCTACACTTATTTCATTTTGATTCATCATACCCAACATAATACACAGCCAACTTGGAATAGCGAAAATCAAAAAGAAAAAGTCATTTTTTTCCATTTTTTTAGAATGTGGAATATGATGATCTTCATGCAGAAACCAACCAAACCCATGCATAACATATTTATGAGTAAGCCAAGCTACAAACTCCATAACTATAAATGTTAGTAATATTACAATGAAATGTTCCATAATTTTATTTTATATCCATATTAAAAGCCAACTAAAAAATATAAACTGACCAAAGATTATTACTCTAGAAATACCAAAGTTTTTAATCTTTGATTTTGAAATTACTATCATTTGTATATAGCTGATTAAAAACCAAGTAATATAATTTAGTGCTGGAATTTGATCGAGATTCCAATTCCAAAAATCTAACTCTATTGCAACAGGTTCCATTACTATATCAAAAAGAACCATTATGAAAGCTGCTAAACCAAACTTTAAAATATTATTAAACTTTAAATCTTTAACAATCGACCATGCACCAAAGCTCAGAACAGCCCAATTAATTCCAATCATAACAGGTACATCAAGAATTTTAGGACCTAAGTTTTTAACGTAACTGTAATTTCCAAAGAGTAAATTTGTATGAACACCTATTACTTCTGCTGTAAATCCGATTAAAAAAAGCGAGGTTAAGATCTTAATGAAGATTGGATTAAATTTTACAGAAAATAATAGTAATGTAAAAGTTAAAAGTAAATTGTAAAATGATAAACCCTCAAAATATGTATTGTAATTCGTAATCATTCCGACCGCACCAACAATCAAAAAGATGATGAATACATATGATAATTGTTTTTTTGAAAGACTTAACATTATAATATATTGAAAGAATGTTTAATATAGCTTTGAAAAAACAAAGAAAACTTTTTAGAGTTAGGAATTCTAACACGTTGACTCAATATCACAGATGCATCAGTCCTTTTAATTTTCTTTAATAGACCGCTGTAATATACGTAAGCAATATAAACACCAAACCTTGTAGAGTAGGGGAGTTGTTTTATCCCTTCATACCCTTTAGCAAAATCCAATTCTATGTCCTCTTCGATAGCAATTTTAGTTGTTTGGTTGAAACCAGACATATCTATTTCAGGGAAGTAAGTTCTTCCTAAACGAACATAGTCATCTTTTAAATCTCTTAAAAAATTGATTTTTTGAAAAGCACTTCCCAGCTTCATTGCGAAAGGTTTTAATTCAGCGTATTTATTCTCGTCACCAAAAACAAATATTTTTAAACACATGAGACCTACAACTTCTGCACTTCCAAGTATATATTCTTCGTATTTAGATTGATTATACTCTTGCGGAATTAAATCCATTTCCATAGAATTTAAAAATTGTTCGATCAATTCATGTGAAATATTGTACTTGTTGACAACGGCTTGAAAAGCATGAAGAATAGGGTTTGTACTAATCTTGTTTGAAATAGCTACAAATGTTTCAGTCTTTAGGTTAGCTAACATTTCTTCTTGCTTATAACCCTCAAATGAATCAACGATTTCGTCAGCTAATCTAACGAATCCATAGATACCATATATAGGGTTCCTAATTTCAGAAGCTAAAAAACGAATCCCAAGTGAGAAAGATGTGCTATAATCATTTGTTGTTTGTTTAGCAATCTTAAATGATAATTTGTCATATATACTTTTCATATTCGTATTTTGTTTAATGATTGAAAGGATAATATTAACAAAAATACACTATTTGTTTAATAAAACAAATAAAAAGCTAAACATTTTATTTTTAGTCAATTTAGGTCTTTGAATATATTTCAATGTTTAAAGTATTAGATAAAAAAAAAGAGGGAACAATATTCCCTCCTTCATTAAAATGAATTTGTTTATTTTATTGATTTGCCTCCAAAAAGATTTTAGCTTGATTATCTTCAGGATCAAGTTCAAAAACAATAGTCCAATACTTCTTAGCCATTTCAAGATCTTTAAAATCAGCATTATTGACATAGTAGTCACCTAAATATTTAGAAGCTTCAATTACAGATGATTTATTTATAGGAGCATTGTATTTTTCACCTACAACTTCCATTAACTTTGAATAGTGAGGATAAGCTAACCACAAATCTTTTTCTGTATCTAAATTAAAGTTACATCTTCCTCTCCATAAATAAGCAGGAATATATGAAGGCGATCTTTCAGCTAAATTTGCGAAACAAGAATCTGCCATTTTAAAATTTTTATCTCCAAAATAATAAGCTTTAGCATAATTGTAAACTTCAGCAACAGATAAAGTGTTGAAGTCTCCATTTGATTTTCTTGTGTAAGTTTCTGTTACTTTTCCGTAGTTTTTTTGTGATAAGTAGATGTTTGCGAGATCTCCTAAAAAATCAGGAGCAGTTTTCTCATCCATAGCAATTGCTTTTTCCAATTCGATGATTGCTAAAGAATCTTTTTTATCTTTTTGCAGTAGCATTGCTTTACACCTATAATCTGAAGCATAAATTTTGTCTTTAGGAGCAATTTCAAAGAAATTGGCTAAATGGCTTAATCCTTTTTCAGCAGCAATTTTAGCTTCAAAATCATCACAGTCAACAAAAGAGTATGCATACATTCTTTGAATGTAGAAGTTGTCAAATTTATTCTGAGTCAAATAATCTAATTCTTTTATTGCTTCACAATATTTAGCACCTTGGAATAGGGCAGTAGCATAACTGTAATGAGCTTCTATAGTATTGTTTAAATTGATGTATTTTAACCAGTTTTCAATTGCTGCATCCGCTTTATTGAACATCATATAAAATTCGGCATTTTTACGGTAAGCAGGAGCAAAGTTTGGATCTTTACTTTGAGCTAGCTTGTACATCTCATTTGCTAATTTATAGTTTTTTGCTCTTTGGTATAGATAAGCTTTTCTCAAAATTGCTCTTGTAGAATTTGGATTAATATCTAATGCAATGTTATATGTGTTAATTGCAGGTCCTCCATTTTCAGGTGTTTTAGTATCCAGTGCATCACCTTTAATAATATAGTTATTAATATTTTTAGGTTCGTCTAGCTTTATTGCTTTATCAACAAGAGAAATCGCATAATCTAACTTTTTATTTTCAGGTGTTTCAATAAAAATTGTAGCTGTTTGTCTCAAAACTTCTGTTTTTTTAGGGTGGTATTTACGTTTTGTAATACCCATAGCTTTATCAATGTTTAAGTTTGCATTTACAGTATCTTTTGTAAACCAAAGATATTTTGCTAAACCAACATACTTTAAAGCATTTTCAGGAGCTTTTTGAATTCCTTGTTCCCAAATAATTTTTGCTGAATCTAATTTTTCATCTTTTAGTAAGCTTTCACCATAGTAAAAGTAGTTGTCACCATTAGTAGCTTCATTGGTTATTAATTTTTTGTATAAACCACTTGCTAAGTCAAAACGCTCATTTTCAGTTTTTTTAATTGCATCTTCTAATGTTTGAGCCGATAAAGTTCCACTAACGAACAAAGAAAGAACTAATATTTTGTAGCTTTTCATAATTTAATTTGTTTTACTTTTTATTATCAATAGTCTTGCCAAAATTGACAATGCAAATCTAATTGTTTTAAACTAAATGAAGGTTAAGAAATTGTAATGAATTATTACTCTGTTCTAACTTGAATCATTCGAACAGGTGAATTTGCAGGCATTAATCCAGATTTTTGAACAATTAATTGTCCTTTGTCTCCTTGAATAAAGTTTACATAACCTGAATTTAAACCTGCTTTTGATCCTTTGTTTATGGACCACAATTCTCTTGTTAATGGATATTCTTTTGTGTAAATGTAGGCTTGATAGGGCTTATAATATTCTGAATTAACATCTTTAGCAATTTCAACAACTCTAATATCATTTAAGAAGCTCATAGCAGTTGAATCATCTTTGTCACTAATCCAATTAACTCCAATTACACCAATTGCACTTTTGTGTTCTTTCACATATTGAATAACTTCCTTATTTGAATTAACAGAGAAAACATTTTTACCAATCGATTCGTAATTAACCAATTTACTTAGATATATAAAATTAGCTGAATTGTTTTGATCAAAGACCAAATTTTTCTTTAATCCAGTTTGTTTCCATATAGTATCTTGACCTTTAAAAATACGTTTAATGTCATCAACTGTCAATAAGGTATCTTTATTTTCTTTATTTACAATTAGAGTTACTGCATCATCTGCAATCTTGATAGATCTCACTCCAATTTGTCTTTTTTTTAACTTCTCTTTTTCTTCTTTTGTAAAATCTCTGGTTATAAACAAAGTTTTTGTTTTATTTTCTAAAAAAGCTTTAATTGCTTCATTTTCAGAACAATATATATCTTTTATGTCAGCGCTTTGGTATTGACTTTCAAAAACGTAAGTAATGGATTCAAATAAAGGTTTATATGATTCTTCAATATAAACGTCAGCATTTCCTCTACCATGAGATTCGCCTTTATATTTACACGATGAAAGTAATACTAAAATTAAAAAAAGGAAATAAGATGTTTTTTTCATTTATTAATGTTTTTAAAATGATAAGGAATACTCTAAGTTAACTATATCTATATTGATTCATAGCTTATTTTAGCTATTGTATTTTTTTTGAATAGTTTTAATGTTATTGTTTTTTTAAGTTGTAAAATTACCAATTTATTGTTGTAAGGCAAGTTTCAATTTAGACAAAATAGAGTAGGAGGGGTTACTTTAATTCATTAAGACCT
>CAZOLZ010000084.1:0-5178 GCA_964580965.1 uncultured Flavobacteriales bacterium
TTTTTTTGATTCAAAATATTTAAATAGATCTCAAATAGTTCATTCCTATTATCAGGGTTCTCTCTCAGAACATCTTCTTCATAAGGTATATCAGGACTGCAAAGAAAATAATAATCAACTTTTTGTTGATCTAGTAATTCATTTATATATTGATTTTCTTTTCTGAACTTGTAGTCATTCCAAATTTTAATAACTAACATTTCAGTATCGTAAACTTGCAAACTTGAATTACAGTTTATTCGTTTTTCATTTTGTTTGAGTGCAATATTAATTAAGTCATCTTGATTGTAAGTTCTTTTTAAGTTTGTAAGGTATTCTCTTGCATATTCTTCATGCCATTCTCCATCAAGAATTTCAGCTATTCTTTTTGATAGGGTTGTTTTTCCCGATGATTCTGGACCTGTAAAAGCGATTTTAAGCATTGATTAATTTATAATTCTTGTACCATTTAATAAATCCAAATAATGCTAAAAGTGTATAAATGGTAAAAAGTAAACTGGTTAAATAAAATTCTCTTGAGCTATAGAGAATAATAGAAACAGCATCAATAATAATCCAATAAATCCAATTTTCAAGCACTTTTCTAGCAACCATAAAAGTTGCTATTAAACTAAATATTGTTGTAAAAGCATCCATGTAAGGATTAGCTTGGTTGGTATATTTAGAAAAGATATATCCAATTGAAAGGGTTAAAATTGAACTTAAACTTATATTTACAAGATTCAGTTTAAAACCCCAACTTATGATTTGTTTATTTGCTGTATCTTTTCTCCACTTTAACCAACCATAAATCGCAGTTAACACATAGAAAATTTGTAAAAAACTTTCTAAATATAATTGAGCAGAAAAACATAGGTATACATAGATAGAAGAACTAATTAAAGCAAAAAGCCAAGCAATCATTTTTTTGTAGGTTATCGAAATGACATAACTAACACCTAAAATAACAGCAGTCCATTCTAAAAATGAAGTTTGTTGTATGGCTCTTAATATTGATTCTAAAATGTTTTCCACTAAAATTGATCTCTATTTTCGCTCAATCTTTTTTGAATGATGAATAAAATACGTTTATTGATTTCTTTTTGTTTTGCAAGGTAAAAATCAATTTCATCTATTTCAAATAAACCTATTATACTTCCAACTAGAGTTGCTTTGAAAGTCAAATCTTTCAATATTAGATTTTCTATTGTTAAATGTTGTTTTTCATCAGAAAGTTCTTGAAAATTAATTTGAAGACTATTTATTTTTTGCTTTGTTAATGCGATTAAGAAATGGTGTTGAAGTTTTATTATTGGTCTTAATACAGTATTTTGAAAAATCTCATTTTCAGATGAATTATCATTTAAAGTTTTTATTTCTGGTCTCAATAACTTTTTCCCTTCCATTATTTTTTATCTAAAAAGTGATTAATATCTTTATTAGAGCCGTAAATGACTAATACATCATGCTCTTCCAATAATAAACTAGGAGAAGCAACACCTTGAACTTTACTAGTAATACGATGTTTACCTATTATACTTTTTTCTTCTTGATTTTTGATTGTTGTTAAAATCATTAAATTGTATTCCTCTCTGAAGTCAACTTCTTTCACTGTTTTTCCAATATATTGCTTTGGGACAGTTGCTTCAACAATACTAAAATCAGCATTTAAAGCAAATGAATCTACTAGACCATTTAAACATAGTTTTTTAGCCCATCTTTCGGCAGTTTCCTCTTCTGGATGTACAATTTCGTCAACCCCAATTGCTTGAAGTATTGTTTCATGAAGCGGATTGATAGCTCTGCTAATTAAACGTTTGACTTTTAGATTTTTAAATAAAGCTGTTACAACAATATTTGCACCTTGATCTTCTCCAATAGCAACAATAACAATATCAGTATCTTTTAAGGGGAGTCCAGATACTGTGTGAGTATCTGTAGCATCCATACAAATCGCATGAGATATCTTTTCTTTAATCGTATCTACTTTTGTCATTGAGATATCGATACCGATTATTTCATTGCCTGATGCTGTTAATTTTTCAGCTAAAGAAGCTCCAAAGTTTCCTAGTCCAACGATTAAATATTTCATATTAATAATTTGTAATTTAATTAATTAAAATGTCTTCAGTAGGGTATTTGTAATTTCGATAATTTACCTTTTTCATGAATGCAATTAATACAGTTAACATTGTTACCCTTCCAGTAAACATGGTTAAAATTAAAACAAATTTACTTAAAGGGTGAAGACTATTCGTAATCCCTAAACTTAGACCTGTTGTACTATAAGCTGAGAAACATTCAAACGTAATTTTAAGTAAAGATAATTCCGGATTGAATAAAGCTATTGTAAAGGTTGCAATTCCAACAACAATAAATGATAATGTAATGATTGCAAAAGCTCTTCGAATTGAAGTGTCAGGAATTTCTCTTCTTGAAAGCTCAAGCTTGTTTTTACCTTTAGCCAGACTTAAAAAATTAAGTGTTGCAATTGCAAAAGTTGATGTTTTGATACCACCACCTGTAGAAGAGGGAGAAGCACCAATCCACATTAAAAATATTGTTAATAAAATTGTTCCTGTATGTAGTTGTCCCATATCGACAGCATTAAAACCTGCGGTTCTTGGTGTTGTTGCTTGAAATAAAGCTGTAATTATTTTACCAAAAAATGTAGAATGATTTTGTAAGGTATTATTATATTCTAAAATAAAGTAGAATAGTGTCCCCAAACCAATCAAAGAAAAAGTAGTGATAAGTGTAATTTTAGAATTAAGATTAATAATTCTAGCCTTATGACTATACTTTTTTCTCATCAGAAGGTATTTTAATATTAAATGTTTGAGATAGGACAATAAATTCAAAACGATAGGAAAACCTAATCCACCTAAGACAAAAAGGGTAATAATACTGAGTTGTAGAAAGTAATTTGTTGTAAATCCAGTTTCAACAATACTGTTGCTTAAAGTTGAAAAACCTGCGTTACAAAATGCTGAAATTGAATGAAACATTGAGAAGAAGTAATGTTGAAATTTAGATTCAAAAAGTTTTTCATTTGTACTAAAGTACAGTAGTATTGCGCCAAAAAGTTCAACAATAAAAGTTATAGTTAAGACACGTTTGAAAGTAGAGAAGACCTCTCCAATTTTTTCAGCATTAGACATGTCGCTCATCACTAACTGGTTACCGTATGAAGTACTACCTTTGAAAAAATAACTGAAATAACTCGCGAAGGTTAGAATACCCAAACCACCAATTTGAATGAAAATGACCAATATAATTTGACCTAAAGTTGTGAATTCAGAACTCGTGTCGACAACAGCTAGACCTGTCACACAAACAGCACTTGTGGCCGTAAATAAAGCATCCAAAAAGTTTATTCCATATACTGTTGAGTTAGGAAGTAGAAGTAAGAGTGTACATAGAAGGATAATTATAATAAAACTAATTATGAATAACTGAGCTGGATTAAAGGATATTCTTTTGTAGTTAATTTTTTGTTCAGCTAACTCTCTTATTAATGTCAGAAAAACTGCAAACTCAACCCAGTTTATTTTGTGGAAAAATAGGGCTTGATGAATAATAGAAGTAGTGTTCAGTTGATGGTAAATAATAAAAATTGAAATAGAAATACTGACTAAATCAAATGAAATTACTTTTAAAGTTAATCGTTTCTCTTTTTGAAAATATCTTAATATAGTAGCAATTATACCAAAGCCTACAACAAAGTAAAAGAACTGATTGATTATATTTTGAGTGAAATATGATTGATTGAAACCAAAGTCATAGATTATGAAGAAAAGTCCTAATAAATTGATCCAAAAAGCAAATTTGAAATATACTTTTAAAACATTATTAAAACGTTGAATTAAATCGTATTTCATTCGTTTATTTATTTTGTTCAACTTTATGTAAATGAATATCCATTTGAGGGAAAGGAATATTTAATCCTTCCTTATTGAATGCATTGTATACTTTTTCATTCATCTCAAAATAAACATTCCATAAATCATTTGCTTTTACCCATGAACGTACAATAAAATTTACAGAATTATCAGCTAAAGCTGAAATTGCAATAAATGTTTCAGGATCTTTTAAAATTCGTTCATCAGTATCACACAATGCTTTTAATATTTCTTTAGCTTTAGAGGTATCATCACCATACCCAATACTAAATGTCCATTCAACACGTCGATTCTCTTCAGTCGTGTAATTAATTAAAGAAGACGTAGCTAATCCACCGTTTGGAATAATAATGGTTTTATTATCTGCTGTTTTTAATGTCGTATTGAAAATTTGAATCTCTTTAACGGTTCCAATATATCCCTGAGCTTCAATTACATCTCCAATTTTGAAAGGTTTTATAACTAATATTATAACTCCACCAGCAAAATTTTGTAAAGTTCCAGATAATGCCATACCAACAGCTAAACCAGCAGCACCTAACAATGCGATGAAAGAAGTCATCTCAACACCTAACATTGTTAAAACAGAAATAATAAGCATAACCCTCAATGCAGCATTGATTATACTTTTTAAGAATGGTTTTAAAGATTCGTCTGTGTTACTCTTATCTAACATTCTTGTGAATGTATTAATCAGTCCTTTTATTACCCATCCACCAATTATCCATATTATGATAGCGCCTATTAATTTTGGAGCATAGGTTACAGCGATTTCTGTTGCTTTATCAAATAAAATATAATCAATTTGATCTCTCATTTTGTCTGTTATTTTTTGAAATATAAAATTAGTATTAATTATTAAAATAAAAGATCATCCATCTTAACCTTGCTAAAATAGAAGTGACTTGATATTTTATGTTGAATTTGATTAGGTTGAGAGGGTTTAGATAAATGAATAATGATTCTCAGTTCAATTGTTTTCTTTAGAATTTAGATTCAAAGGCTCCAATTCCAAATAATGCAAAATCATATTTAGCGGGATCAACAGGGTCAAATGCTCTTAATTGTGACATTATTTCATCCAATGTTTTACCATCGTTCTGTGAACGTGAGATTAAGCCTAATTGTCTTCCAATATTTGCCGTATGAACATCCAATGGTATATTTAGTTCACTCATTGGGATTGATTTCCATATTCCAAAATCTACTCCTTTATTATCTTGTCTACACATCCATCTTAGGAACATGTTTAAGCGTTTAGCTGCACTATTTTTTGTAGGATTTGAAATATGTTTGG
>CAZOLZ010000085.1:0-4357 GCA_964580965.1 uncultured Flavobacteriales bacterium
ATAAAATGATTTTATTTTCAAGTTTTGCTTTATCCATTTAAAGAATAACTCAATATCCCATCGCTTTTTATAAAGTTGAGTAATTTGAAAAGCAGTTAACTCAAAGTTATTTGTAATAAAAATGTATGTTTTCCCGCTTATTTCATCTTTAAATTTGACACGCCTTAAATTGTCAGGATAATTTTTCTGAGAATTAATTCCTGTTAATTTAATTGTTTGATCGTATTTTAAACCAAGGTTTTTATCTATAGTTCTACTGTAAACTCTTTTACATTTAATGTTCTTTTTGGCTCTAGTCACGAAATATGAGCCAATTAAATTGAGGTTATATAGCCGTTTATAATCAACATAACCTAAATCCATTATATACATTGCTTCTTTTTCAAATGATATCTTATCTAAAACGTTAACATCATGTGAAGCACCATCAGTTATGTCTATAAATATAGGTATTGAACCATGTAAATCCATAAGAGTGTGCAGTTTTACAGCACCTTTTGTTGACCTGAACTTAGCCCATGGAAAAAGAGAAAGGCAAAGATCAATTGTTGTACTATCAAAAGCATAAGCCATGATATTAATTTCTTTGATTACTTCATCTTCATGGTAATAAAGTTTGTGAGCCTCAATTATGAGAACCTGTGCAAAATCTGAATAAATCGCTGAATTGCGTTTTTCATTAGCGATTGACAAAGCTGATTTGGAAACAGTACTTCTAATACCACTATGATATAATTTAGAAGAAAGGGCACGTAAACAAGTTTCTATATCTCGTAAACTATCTCGATAAGTAAGTTGAGCAAAACACATTACGTAAAAGTGATCTCGACAACGGAACGTCTTAACTTTATAATTTCCACTATATCTCTCAACACATTTATTGAATTCATACTCTGGAAAAAATGACATTAACTGAGAGAATACTGTTTTACCTTGATTCATGACTTTTTTCGTCAAAAATCAACAAAATTCAAATCGAAAAATAATTAAACAAGCTAAAAGCTAATGCCTATATGGGTTCTGAAGGATTAATTAAATTTAAACAGGACACTAGTGTAAACAACATCATATTCAACAATGAATATTTTTAAATCATTCATACCTTTTACTACTTAATTATCTTAAAAACGTAATTAATTGATTTACAAAGATAGCAATAAATTTAAAACTGTTAATTTGAAATAAGATTAAAAAGAATGCTTATTTCTTTCCTGAAGAACATTTAAATAATTTAATTTTCTGTACTTTTATTAACATGAAAAATTCAGATAGATGATCTATAGATACTTGTTATTGAATGTTATATTTTTTTTCTTTTCAACATTTTGTGCTAGCTTAAGTTTTTCTCAAATCGAATGCTCAAGACTTAAATCATCAGTAAAAAACAATAAAAGTAATCGACTTTCAGTAAACGAGATTAATCAAACCGAAAAATACGACATTTTCTTCTATTCACTTGATGTCGAACTAACTGATCAATCAAATTATATTTCAGGAAAAGTTGATATACACTTGAATACTTTAGAAGTTTTGGACTCTTTAATAATCGAACTTCATGAAAATTTAACAATCTCTGAAATAAAGATTAATGATGTTTCAAATGTTTTCTACAGAAAGAATTCTGCAATCATTATTTTAAAACATTTTGAAGAAAATGAAGAGTCTAAGGTATCAATTTCATACGAAGGTTTTCCTCCAAGTGTAAATGAGAATCCTCTTGGTGGTTCTGGATTAAACAATCAACTGGATCCATCTACTAACACTTTAGTAACCTACTCCCTTTCAGAACCCTATTCAGCCTACGAGTGGTGGCCTTGTAAACAAAGTCTAACCGATAAGGCTGATAGTTGCTATATGCATATTACAGTACCGAATAACTGTCTAGCTGGTTCAAATGGATTTTTAAAGAATAAAACAGATCTAAACAATGGTAAAACCAGGTTTGAATGGCAACACATTTATCCAATTAACTATTATTTAATTTCAGTAGCTGTTGCTCAGTATCAAGACTATTCTTTTTTTGCGAGACTTAATGATCAAGATTCTATTTTAATTCAAAATTATATTTATGATAACTCTAATTATTTCCAAACATGGAAATCAAACATCGACTCAACATCAGCTTATCTAAAGCTTTTTTCTAGATTATATGGTGAATACCCTTTTTTAAGTGAAAAGTATGGACATTGTAGCGCACCACTCGGAGGAGGAATGGAACATCAAACAATGACAACACAGATTCATTTTAATAAAAATTTAACAGCGCACGAATTAGCTCACCAGTGGTTCGGTAATAATGTAACCTGTAAATCATGGAAAGACATATGGGTAAATGAGGGATTTGCTACCTACTCTCAATACTTAATGCTTGAGAACATGTACCCAAATGAGGCTGAGAATCAAATAATACAATATCAAGAAACATCCATGAATTATTTAGATGGTAGTATTTATGTTTTAGACACTTTCAATACATCTAGAATATTTGACTATAGGTTAACCTACGCAAAAGGAGCCGCATTCATACATACATTAAGGTATTTAATTAATAATGACTCTTTATTTTTCGATAATTTGAAACAGTTTCAAAAAGATTTTAAAGGAAGATCAGCTTCAGCTGAAGACGTTCGACTATATATCGAAAAGAATTCTAACATTGATTTACAACCTACATTTGAACAACTATACTACGGAGAAGGATTCCCAACTTACAATGCTAAGTGGAATTCATTTGGTACAGACCTTATTGTTGAATTATCTCAATCTCCATCGGGAGAATTTCTGACACAAATTTTTACTCAACCGATTGAATTAAAAATAGAACTCTCTAATAAGAAGGATACTACAATAAGAATCAACTTAAATAAACCAAGTCAAAAATTCTATTTTGAAAATTTCGGAAAAATAAATCAAATAGAATCCATCGACCCAAACAACTGGTTAATAAACAAAGTTGATACGATTTTTCAAGATGAAGGATTAGACCTATCTAATATCAATAATACAAACATTGAACTTATTGAAATATACCCAAATCCAACAAAAAGGTTTATAAGTATAGTTGTACATAATTTAGAAGAAAATAACATTGAAATAATTGACTTGAAAGGAAAAGTATTATTAAATCAAAGTTTTTTTAAAGAAGTTGAAATGGATTTGACAAAATTATCTAAAGGAGAATATCTTGTTAAAGTAAAGACAATAAACAATAAATTAAAAGTAAAAAAAATAATAAAGCTATGAGATTTCTAGTAATATCTATAATTTGGTTATTAATTGACTTATACTGTTTTCAAGCAATAAAAACAAGTTTACAAAACAATAAAAATTCTATTAAAAACGCAGTCTATGTCATCTATTGGGTAACTGATATCATACTAATATCCATTATTCTCTTTTTATATTTTTCTGGAAAAATAGATAACAGTGGAAGTAAAATGTTTAGCTCATTATTTGGACTAATGATTATATCTTTAGCTCCTAAGTTAATTATCACCCCCTTTCTGTTAATTGAAGACGTCATTAGAATTGGTAGCTATTTTATTCATAAAATACTATCCATATCAAGTTCTAATAAAGTAGGTTTAACAGAAAGAAGAAGAATTGTAAGTCAATTAAGTTTAGGTCTCGCCTCAATCCCTTTTGTAGGTCTAATATATGGTGTTTTCAAAGGGAAATATAATTACAAAACACATCATGTAACACTAAAGTTTAAAGACCTACCAAAAGGATTTGATGGTTTTAAAATCACTCAATTGTCAGATATTCACTCAGGAAGCTTTCAAGATAAAGAGGCTGTTGAAAGAGGTGTTAAAATCACAAACGCCCTGAAAAGTGATTTAATCGTTTTTACTGGTGACCTTGTCAATAATAAAGCTGAAGAAATGGAACAGTGGATCACAACATTTAAAAAGTTAGAAGCTCCTTATGGAAAAATATCAATTCTAGGTAATCATGACTATGGAGATTATGTTAAATGGGATTCAGATGAAGACAAAAACAATAATTTCATTAGACTAAAAGAAATTCACAAAGAAATTGGATTTAAACTTTTATTAAATTCTAACACAAATATAACTAAAGACAACGAAAGCATTTCAATTATAGGGGTTGAAAACTGGGGATTAAAAGGTTTTCATAAATATGGCGATTTAAATAAATCGGTTAAGAATATTCCAAATCCAAAATTTAAAGTTTTACTTTCTCATGACCCTTCTCATTGGGAGTCAGAAACACTGAGCCATGATAAACATATTCATTTAACTTTATCAGGCCATACACATGGTATGCAGTTTGGAATTGAAGTGCCAGGTTTTATAAAATGGAGCCCAATACAATATATTTACAAACAATGGGC
>CAZOLZ010000086.1:0-3945 GCA_964580965.1 uncultured Flavobacteriales bacterium
TTAATACAATTGAACTAAAAGGTAATTTTAAATTTTTCATGTTTAATTGGTATTAGAATTAGTTTGGAAGGTTCTGTCGCATTAATTATTTTTCGACCATTTTTCATCAAATTCTTTGACTATTAAAAAATTTAACTCACATTGTTTCAACGGTTTATGATTTTTCTTTTTGTATGAATTAGCCTTCAAATAGTGATTTTTTAATTAATGCGACAGAACCTTGTTATAAGCTATTTACTATTTCTGTTAAAGTATCATTAGCTTTCTCAAATGCATTGATTCCATTTTTATCAGCTCTTGCTGCTGGATGAATTACTTTAATTATGTGCCATTTTTTGCCAAAATGACGGTTTAAAAATTTATAACTATCTCCACCAAGAGCTATTACATGGGTAGGGTTAATTAGATCAAACTCTTTATCAAGAAAATCAATGTTTTCTTTTAAAGCGGCTTTACTCCAAAAATTCTTTCTGGCATTTTTATCGCTTTCATTTTTTGTTTCCTTCACTTCGTAATGCTTTACAACATCTGTGAAATAAACGAATAAATCATTCTGATTTAGAACGGATTTTAATGATTTATAATATTTGTTCTTGTCATTCCAAAATTCAATGCCGAACGGTGTCCCAAATATAAAATTGTCTTTTTTCTCAATGTTGTATTTGTCATTTGTATCCCTAGGTTCTAATCCCAAAAATATAATTCTACTCTTGTTTGAAATGTCCCCGAACCAGATAGGAAGATCCACTCTAATATCTCCAGGAATTGTGCTTATTTTTTCATTCAATTCAACCTTTTTGCCATCTGACAATTTTGTTTTTGGAATAAAGTTATTATTCACAAGGATGGTTTGAACAAGTTCGTAATAATTTTCAAACGGATACTTATTACTGTAAAGTTGCTTTAATTTGCTAATTTTCATAAAAAAGAGTATCAAGTAATTCAGTACAAGTCATTGTTAGTCTTACAATATTGTTTTTTTTTTCATTTATATTATTGACAGCTAATTTTTCGCATTTTTTTATTAAACGTATTGTTCCATAATTTCAAAAACATCAAAAAACCATCTTTCTTGATATCGTCTGACACGTCCTTCGTTGCGAGAACACTAAGACCAATAATGGTAACAATAAAGTATTTGCAATATTGCCATTTTTTGTTCGGTCAAATTAAGTTGGCTTACAGGAATTTCATTTAAATTATTAAAATTACCCCAACTATTTGTGGCATAAATATAATCTTGACCGGACTCTTCAGCCCTCTTGGTCATATGGGGATGAATATTTTCTTGAAGATCATTTAAAAAAGCTTCTTCGAATTCAACATCATTGTTTACCCAATAATCAAGTTCATCATTGTATTTGGTTTTTAATTTAGACCAATAAATATCAAAATCTTTGATTATCATCAATTCTAATATTTCTCAAGTTCTTATTTAATAATTTTCTTCATCATGTTCACATTCTTCTTCGTATTCAGAGTAAAAATCAGATGCTCTATCTTCTTCTTGTAAGTCATTCTGAATAAACCTAAATATATCCATGTAATACCCTTCTTCAACAAACTCAATAGCTCTTGTAACGCATTTATTACAGAATTCTTGGGTATACTCATCATCTAAACCATAAACCTCAATTACTTTTCTGCCCCCTTCCAATTGTGCTGAGACGGCTTCATATTCTAATAATTTGTTGAAAATATTTTTAGCGGCTTCTTTATCATTGTAACCATTTTCACTTACAATTTCGTCTGCAAGCTCAATTAAAGCATCATAATACTCGCAAAACTCAAAAACATCATCTGCTGTCATCAGCTCCCTTATTGCTTCATTTGCCATTTTTGAACCCCATTTATGATCTTCAAAATCATAAAAAGCATTGTTAATTATTGCATTAAATTCACCTAACTTCGAAATATGATTAGATGCTTTTTCATAAAGTTTTTTACTCCAATCTTTATCAACGTCCTTGATAGCAGAACCAATAGAGACATAATCATCAAAAGTGGTAGCTATACTTTCAGCTTTTTTAAATAGCATAATGGCTTTTTCTTCGTCTTGGACAATTACTAGATTTGCTAATTCAACAAATTCATCTAGTGTCTCGGATAGGCTTTCGGCTTTTGTATAAAGCTCTATGGCCTTGTCTCTATTGGAGTCCATTAATTTTTCACCTAATTGCGCAAAATCCCCAGAGCTTTTGGCTAAATCTTCTGCTTTTTTATAATAAGATACTGCAAGATGAATATCGTTGAACAAAGA
This sequence comes from uncultured Flavobacteriales bacterium, assembly GCA_964580965.1. Lineage (GTDB taxonomy): Bacteria > Bacteroidota > Bacteroidia > Flavobacteriales_D > Crocinitomicaceae > CAIUKX01. Next base: position 2,261 of record CAZOLZ010000086.1, read on the forward strand.
CTCATCTGCAAGTTCTTCTGCTGCAGTAAGAATATCATCAAAAGATGGATCCTCTAGGTTTGTAATATATATTAAGTACAAGTTTTTGGCGATTCCCTTGACATTATTATTCTCATCATCAATTAATTGTTTAGCCCAATGATCTAAATACGTATTATCTGAAAGGTCTGTTATAATTTCATCTATGCTTTCATGGTCTTTACATACGACTTTAATTTTTTCAATGATTTGATTTAGGCTTAGTACTTCCTCTAATGCATCTGGTAACCCGTTTTTTTCATTAGAATTAATGATTACGCCATTCCACTTACCCCTCATTGGGCCTTCATCTAAACCTTGTTTCCATTTCCCAACAAGTTTATTGCCACTGAGGTCCAGTTCAATTAAACCTTCTTTTCCTTCATTCGTCCATTTTGCTTTTACTACATTATCCTTAATGGTTCCTGAAAATTTACCGTTGTTTTGGTAAGTTCCAGTGCATGTGTCACCATCTATAGTTACTTTAACAGTCCCAATATTTAATTTGTATTCTCTTGTTTCCATTTTTTATATTATTTATTTAAAGTTATTTTATTTTTTAATTGCTTCTAACGTCTGTTTGTCTAATAACCCTAAAAATAAATAAAAAGCGGAGTCATTTAACCCTTTTTTAAGCTCTTTTTATTAGAATTGAAGGATATTGACAAGAATAAATCAAGCGGTTTAAAAAGGCCGATTTTGCTTTTTGAGTGATCAAATAAATTGCTGAATAAAGTTTGTTATCCTTCAGGTACTTTTTCAATTTTTCGCGGTCTACAATGTTAAAAATTCGTTTGAGTGTGTAGTCTGTAAACATTAGACCGATATCAGCGCTTGCTCTTTCCAATCCTTTTTTGGTGATTACGTGATTAAAGCCCCAGTAACGTTTTATTGTTCCATATGGATGTTCAACTATGGCCTGTCTGCGCCTGTAAAGTGCTATGTTTTCAAATAACTTGCGTTTGTTTTCTTCATAATAGGTTTGGTATTCAGATCTAGATATCAACTTTCCGTTTTTAGCAGAAGTACATTGCTTTTTGAGCTTACAACTCAGGCATGCTTTGGTTTTATATTGTCGGAATTTTGTTCTGGTATTTGAGTTAGTATACCAGGTTTGATTTGATTTTAATGATTGATTTTCTGGGCAGATATATTGGTCATTTTCTTTGTCATACTCGAATTCTTGTACGTTGTAAGCTGGGTTTTGAGCTCTTGAAGCACTACCTAAGTCAGGAGCCGATACAATTGCGTTTACTCCAATTTCAACTGCTGTTTTGAGCTCGGAACCTGTGTGATACCCTTTATCATAAAGTGCGGTGAATTTGTTATGTCCAATTATTTCAACTGCTCGCTTTAACATAGGCCCCATTGCCTTGGCATCATTTTTATTAGAGGTTAGGTAATCAATAGGAATATTGTGTTTAGCATCAACGGTGGTTTGAACACTATAACACACTTCCGTTATTCGGTTTCTGATGATGATGTTTCTACTATCAGGGTCTGAAGTTGATATTTGAACTTCCTCAGTCTGGTCAAGCGTTTTATCCATTTGCTCATAATCATCTTTACGCTTATTGTGCTTGTCAATCTGATCTTGAATCGTCTTTTTATTGTCACCATCAGCCTTTTCTAACTCTTTATTGTAATGAGCTAGTCTGGCGTCAATA
>CAZOLZ010000087.1:0-3534 GCA_964580965.1 uncultured Flavobacteriales bacterium
TTTTTGTTCTCTGTAAATTTATCGGTAAACAAAAAAACAGAAAAAGACCTGCTTGAAGCTTTGATTTCAATTAATCAGAATGAATTGAAGGTTTTAGAAGGAGATTGGTCTTCTATGGAAGGTGGAGTTGAATTTAAAAATCCGAAACATGCTTATGCCAACGATATGGATCTTTTTGGTAATAAAAGTGTTTTTCAATTATTAAACAGAACTGTTTCTTCCAATGGTAAGAAATATTTAGCTAATGCCTTATCAGAAGGAACTAATAATCCAAGTTTAAACGCTCAATGTATTGAAGCATTAACTAATAATATTTCGTGGGGACAAGAATTCATGTCTGAAGGAATAGTTAGAAAGGCAGAAGGAGATAAAATTTTGTCCTTGTCCTTGCTTTCAGATTTCACTGTTGATGTAACTAGTATAACGCATTTTTTACGTTTCTTTCTACCCATTATTAGTTTCTCGAGTACTTTTTTATACGCGTTTGATATCATTGGAGGAGGACTTTTTGTTGTAATTATTGCGCTTGTTTTATCTATGATTAGTCAGCAGTTGAAAAAAACAAATGCTATTGCGCAGCAATTTACAGATCAAAGTGGGAGGGTGAAAACTATTTTAAAGCAATTACACTTATACGAAAAATTAGAAACGAAAGATGCTGTTTTAAAGGCTCAACAAGAAGAGTTGCTAAATCATGAATCAAGTGTTTTGTCAGAAGTGAAAGCGTTAGATGTCATCATGAAACGTTTTGATTTTAGAATTAACTTATTAGTAGGAGTTGTTTTAAATTTTTTCTTAGCTTGGGATATACAGTTACAAGTTCAAAGTAAAAAATGGTTGGATAAAAACAGGGAACACATAACAAAATGGGAGAATCAAATTGCTAAAATTGAATTTTGGATTTCAGGTGCAATATATCGATTTAATAACCCAAATACGGTTTATGCAATGCTTTCTGAAAATGATTCTTATGAAATAAAAGATTTAGGTCACCCATTTGTTTCCAAAGAGAAATGTGTTACAAATGAAGTTAAAATCGTGGGTCAGGAGCAGTTTATTGTACTTACAGGGCCTAATATGGCTGGAAAAAGCACCTATTTACGAAGTTTAGGTTTAGCGATTATTTGTGCAAATGCTGGATTACCAATTTTAGCTACTTCATGTAAACTTCCAAAAGTGAAACTTTTCACGAGTATGCGAACAAGTGATGATTTGACAGTCGAAAGCTCTTACTTTCATGCAGAATTGATGCGTTTACGATTTATTGTAGATGAGATTGAAAAAGGGGAAAAGGTATTTATCATTTTAGATGAAATCTTGAAAGGAACCAATAGCAAGGATAAGGAAATTGGCTCTGCCCTTTTTCTTCAAAAGTTAAAACGATTAAAAACAAAAGGAATCATTGCAACGCATGATTTATCCTTATGTGTATTAGAAGATTCTGACAAAGCATTTAAGAACATGTACTTTGATTCGATTATTGATGGCGATAAATTAAGCTTCGATTATAAAATCAATAAAGGAATATGTCAAAACATGAATGCTTCTTTTTTATTGAAACAAATGAAATTGGTGGATTAGAAAGTGGGGAATGTTTGATGAGTGGTGATAGTTGATTAGTATGATATAGTCCGATTATTTGTGAAATAACTTCTATTCAGGTTTAAGTTTTTAAAAATGAAAGATGTAAGAATTCCAATAAAAATCAGATCTATGACTCAAACATTTCAACTTATTAGTTTTTTATTATTTAGTCACCTCTTCTTTCTCTGCTAATTGTTTTTGATACATTTCATAATAGATACCTTTCTTTTCAAGAAGTTCTTCGTGCGTTCCAGCTTCAAAATTAGTTCCATCTTCTAAAACAATTACTTTATCTGCATTTCTCAAAGAAGAGATACGGTGAGAAACAATAACGGAAGTATGAACATTTTGATCCTTTTTCAAGTTTTTTAGTATTATTTCTTCAGTTTCTGTATCTACAGCTGATAAACAATCGTCCATTATCAATAGTGACGGTTTTCTAATTAATGCTCTAGCAATACTTACCCTTTGTTTTTGACCACCACTTAAGTTCACTCCCCTTTCTCCAAGCAAGGTGTCGAATTTATCCGGAAATGCTTCAATGTTATGATAAACATGTGCCTTTTTAGTGATTTCAATAAGTTCTTTTTCGGATATGTTTTGAGCATTTGAGCCAAACTTAATGTTGTTTCCAATTGAATCAGAGAATAAAAAGATATCTTGTGGGATAACACCAGTTTGTTTTCTAAAGTCATGTATGTTAATGTCTTTTATGTTTTGGCTATCAATGAAAATTTGACCTTGTGATGGGTCAAATTGTCTCATTAATAAATTTAAAACAGTTGATTTTCCACTTCCCGTATTTCCTACAATTGCAAAAGATTCATTTTTATTAATTTTAAAACTTAGATTTTTAACAGCTGTAATACCAGAGTTTGGATAGGTGTAGGATACGTTCTTGAATTCAATTTCTCCCTGAAAAGTAAAAGGAGTTTCATTAGTATTGGTTACTGAAGGTACTTCACGCATAAAATCGTTTATTCTTTCTTGTGAAGCGGCTGCTCTTTGGATGATAGATGTTACCCAACCTACACTGGCAAATGGCCAAGTTAAATTATTCACAAAAAAGATGAAAGCGACAATTTCTCCAAGAGTTAGCTCGTTTTTATAAGTCATCAGACCTCCAATATAAATACATAATAAAGTACTTAATCCAATCAAAAAAGTAATGGTTGGCATAAACAAAGCATTTATATATACCAATTTCATTTTTCTTTTTTTATACTCTTCTATTGATTCGTTGAACTTTTGCTTGATTTCTTTTTCGCGACTATAAGCTTTTACAACTCTTATACCTGAAAATGTTTCTTGAATTAGGGTCGATATTCTTGATTGTTCTTCTTGAACAGAATGGCTAGCCTTGTTCATTCTACTTGAAACCTTATAGATAAGAAATGACATTAAAGGAAGTGGAAGTAAAACGAAAAGAGTAAGGGTACCATTAATTTGAATCATTTGTGTGATTATCAATGTAAAAAGTATGACAAGGTTAATGGTGTACATTACTCCTGGACCAAGATACATCCTCACTTGCGTTACATCTTCTGATATTCGGTTCATTAAATCACCTGTACTGTTCTTTTTAAAAAAAGAGTAATCTAATTTTTGATATTGGTTATAAATCTCATTTTTTAGATCAAATTCAATTAATCTTGACATAATAATTATACTCTGGCGAAGTAGAAATAAAAATAGTCCTTTAAAAAATGCAAGTAACATATAGATTCCGCCAATTTTAAGCATCATCATGAGTACTTCGTTAAAGTTTTTTGGGGTTGAAGCTTCAAACAAAGAATCAATCGTAGTTTTCACGAAAATAGGCATTTGGACTCCAAAATAATTTGAAATGATCATGAAAATAATTCCCAAAAGCATATGCCATTTATACTTTATGAAATATTTATTAAGATAGCTGAGTGACTTCATTCGATTATTTTCTATTTTTGCAAC
>CAZOLZ010000088.1:0-3513 GCA_964580965.1 uncultured Flavobacteriales bacterium
ATTAAACAATATTGAATTATTTTATTATATTTACTAAAAAAGGCGGAGTCCGAAAAGCCAAAAGAGTAGGAGTTTTAAAAATATAATTGATATGGAAGGTTTAAAAATTGCGAGCGACAATTATGTAGCATTTACGTTCTTTATTGGAACAATGGCTATGATGGCAGCATCAGTGTTTTTCTTTTTTGAATTAAGCAACACATCACAAAAGTGGCGTACATCAGTGTTGGTTTCAGGATTGATAACTTTTATTGCTGCGGTGCATTATTATTACATGAGAGGGTATAACCTCGAAACTGGAGATTCACCTACCTTTTTTAGGTACGTTGATTGGATTCTAACTGTTCCATTGATGTGTGTGGAATTCTATTTGATTACAAAGAAAGCTGGAGCGAAAATTGGGTTATTATGGAAGTTAATTGCTGCTTCTCTAATCATGCTACTTACAGGATATGTAGGTGAAGTATTGGATCGTGACGGAAGTGTACTTTGGGGAGTACTTTCAGGAGCGGCATATTTCTATATCGTCTATTTGATTTGGTTCGGCGAAGTAGCGAAATTAGCACAAACTGCAGGTCCTAAGGTAACAAAAGCTACTCGTGTGTTGGCTTGGTTCGTATTAGTTGGATGGGCAATCTACCCTCTTGGCTACATTTTAGGCACGCCAGGTGGTTTGTTTGGGATTAAATTAGTTGCTGACCCAGCAGCAGCAGCTCATGCGATGGACATTGTATACAACATTGCTGATGCAATCAACAAAATCGGGTTTGGTTTGGTAATCTATGCTTTAAGTAGAAATTCTGAAGACTAATCAGACAGATTCATTAAAATAATTAGATAGAGGTTTAAACATTACGTTTAGCCTCTATTTTTTTAACATGTTGTCAATTCTAAAATGATGAAAAAGCAAGTTGGTCACATAGAAAATAACGAATCAAACATCTTTGATTTCATCTTTATTGGGCTTGGTGCTAGTAACAGTTTAATCGTTTTATCTCTTATTAAGAATGGACTTCTGAAAGATAAAAAAGTTCTGTTTGTTGAGTCATCAAGTAAATCCAATAACGACAAGACTTATTGTTTCTGGTCATCACAGAATGATTCAATAATTGACGATTTGTCCACCATCATTTCACATCAATTCGATAAAATAAAAATAAATAACTCTAATGTCCAAAGTTTAGAAGGACTTTTCTATTATTACATTCGTAGTATTGATCTTTACAATCATACGTTTAACAAATTAAATGAAGAAAAAATAGTTATTGAAAGAGCTGAAGTAACCAACATTATTGAAGATCAGGATTTTTGTTCTGTTTTAACAAATTCCCAATCATTTAGAACTCGTTTTATTTTTGATAGCAGACCTCCAAGACTATACAAAATCACAGAAAAGGATATTTATATCAATCAATCCTTCTTTGGTTTACACATTAAATGCGAAAATGCTGTTTTTCTAAAAGACGCTTTTGAAATGATGAATTTCAATGTTGAACAAAATGGAGCGACACAGTTTTTTTATATCATACCCTTTTCATCACAAGAAGCTTTAGTTGAACTGACACGATTTGGTATAGAAAAAATCGAATTTAATTATGCAGCAGAACTTCTCAAAAATTTCATTTTAAATGAGTTTGGTCAATACACAATAATTGCAGAAGAGGCAGGTTGTATTCCTATGACTACCTTCGAGAATGAACCCAGCGCAAATAAGCGAATTTTGAATACAGGAACGGCTGCTAATTTGATAAAACCAAGCACCGGATATGGATTCAAAAAAATGTATTCCTTTGCTCAAAAAGTAAGTGAGCAGATTTCAAAAAATAAGTATGATAACTTTAATAAGTCTAACTTAATCAATAAAAAAAGATTTAAATTTTATGATACACTTCTACTCATCATTTTACTGAAGTGGCCTTTAAAGGGTAAACCAATTTTTACTCAATTATATAATAAACAATCACCCAAACTCATATTTCAATTTCTGGATGAAAAAACATCATTTTATGAAGAACTAAAGATTTTTGCTTCTTTGCCAATCTTACCATTTCTGAAAGCTGTTTACGTTCATCTGAAACGAAAAAGATACTTACGTTATGTACTATCATTCCTCATTGTTTCTACATATCTTATTCTTTCCAACTACAACATAAACGCTGCGCGCATATTTAGCTATTCAACTCTTTCAATTGGTCTCATTACATTAGGTATACCTCATGGCGCACTAGATCATTTACTTTTAAAAACAAAGGAATTCTCACTAACTTTCTTTTTGTTTAAGTATTGTATGGGTATTATTTTGTATTATTTTCTCTGGCAGTTATATCCATTATTATCGCTGTTTCTCTTTATAATCTATTCTTCATTTCACTTTGGAGAATCTGAATTAATAGAGGTTAAAACAAATATTCAATCTCCTCTTTCCTTTATAAAATCTTTTCTTTTGGGTTTTTGTGTATTACTTTTCATTATTAGTTCACATATAGATGAATCAATCAGTATCATAACATATCTCAACTTGAATATCGATCTAACAAAATTCAAATTGGAGAACTTTTCCCTGATTCTTTCTTGCCTTTCTTTTTCCTATATTTTAATCCAAAATATACTTTCGAAAGGAAATGCTTATTTAGGTCTTATTTTTCTTTTGGTTCTAGGTATTCCGACTACATTAATTGTAGCTTTCGGACTGTACTTCATTATACAGCACAGCGATAATGCATGGAAACACCTAAAGGAAGGGTTAAAAATTACTTCAATTGGACTTTACAGAAAATCCTTTTTATATACCTTAGGCGCCTTATTAGTATTTGCCCTAATCACAATAGGCGCTTCTAAACTTGACTCTATTTATGCATTATGGACACAGTTTTTTATATTTATTGCATGCATTAGTTTACCTCATTTTATAATCATGCATTTATTCTATCAAAAAAAATAAATATTTTATTGTAATTCGTTTACAAATAGTCTAGATATCGTGTGATGCAAATGATTAATAAAAACATAAGTTAAGAATGATCCAAAATAATTTCAGAGTCATTTTCACAGGAATTACATGAGCTAAGATTAGAAATTAAAAAGTCTTATATAAATAATTGTTTTCATGTTTAGTTGTATTAAGCGGTTAATGCTCACATTTTCAGCATTTTATTTGCCGTTAATTCAAAGATATACATAAATGACAAAAAACTAACATTGAACAGATTACTGAAGCAATAAAATTGAGGGTTTTCCGCAGTAGTCAACTTCGTTAAAACGACTGCGGTGCAGAGCGAAACCCAATTAGTTTTAAAGGAATAAAAAGTCTAATCGTATTCAATAAAATCACTTATATGACCTTACATGGTTTAAAAAGAAAAGCTGCCTTTTCAGACAGCTTACTTTAAGAATATATAATACCAATCACATTTATACTTTAGTCTAATTGATTATAATGCCGATATAGTTTGAAAATAGAACAGTTTTATTGGTCTATATTGAAAACATAATCGGTATAACCTTTTATTTCTT
>CAZOLZ010000089.1:0-3273 GCA_964580965.1 uncultured Flavobacteriales bacterium
CCAATGGTTGTAAGTATCGGGGATGGATATGTAAGTTTTATTATAGTTGTCCTTTTTGGATTATTAGGCACCTATCTTTATGGTTATATTAGAGAGAAATTACCTCACTAGAAACTACAAAAAATGACAATAGATTTTTGGAACGAAAGGTATAGTGATTCTGAGTTTGTTTATGGTGAAGACGCAAATAACTTTTTAAAAGAACAATTAGAAAAACTACTTCCTGGTAACATTCTTTTTCCAGCAGATGGAGAAGGTCGAAATTCTGTATTCGCTGCAACTAAAGGTTGGGAAGTTTCAGCTTTTGATATCAGTGAAGCTGGTAAAAAGAAAGCTTTACAACTTGCAGATAAAAATAACGTTGAAATCGACTATCAAGTAGGAGAAATAAGTGATCTTGACTACAAAACAGAACAATTTGATGCGATTGCCTTAATTTATGCTCATTTTCCTGGAAATATAAAATCTTCTTGTCACAAAAAAATTGAAAAGCTTTTAAGGAAAGGTGGGATCATCATTTTTGAAGCATTTAGTAAAAACCACCTTAATTATAATTCAAAAAATCCAGCAGTAGGTGGACCAAAAGACCTCGACGCTTTATTTTCAATCGAAGAAATCAGGGCTGATTTTTCAAATTATGAAATCATTGAATTATCAGAAACAGAAGTCGAATTAAACGAAGGTAAATTCCATATCGGTTTAGGGTCGGTTATTCGATTTGTAGGGAGAAAGAAGTAACATTAATCATTACATCATCTCGTTACACTTCAACTATTGCGGTACCAACTATAAAATATACATGCTAACTATTTTCAATTTTAAACTTTTTAACTAACTTAATGTTATAATTTTTAAAATCCACCTAATGGAACTAACACAAATTCAAGAGAAAATCTATGAAATAAGAGGTCAGAAAGTAATGTTTGATTTCGATTTAGCCAGACTTTATGAAGTTGAAACTAGAGTTTTAAAACAATCAGTAAAAAGGAATATAGAAAGATTTCCTTCTGATTTTATGTTTGAATTAACAGATACTGAAATTGAATTAATGGTGTCACAATTTGTGATACCGTCTAAAAGTCACTTCGGTGGAGCAAAGCCATTTGTATTTACAGAACAAGGAGTTTCTATGCTAAGCGCTGTTTTAAAATCTAAAAAAGCAATTATAGTAAGTATTTCAATTATTCGCGCCTTTATTGAACTCAAAAAAATGGTTTTATCTCATAAAGAAATACTAGAAAAACTTAAACTAATAGAAACTAAATACGATAAACAGTTTGATGATGTATTTGAAGCAATTAATTACCTTCTAAAAAAAGACAACTTGGAAAAACAGATTGAAGATCGAAAGAAAATTGGGTATAAAAAATCTTAATTAGATTAAAGTTCTCTGGTTCGAGATCGATTTTTTGAAAACATTTTTTCTAAAAGAGGCCTTAAATTAATGATGGTTATCAATTTCAATAATGATCATAACGATATTAATTTTTTGAAATAGCCCCTTCCTTTGTATTTAATAATACAAAACTAAATTCTACAATGAAAACATTAGTATATAGTTCACATGGATTTGATCAACCTTTTTTAAAAGCTGCTTCTGAAGGAGTTCATGAAATGGAATTTACTCAACAGCCTTTATCTATAAAAACCGTTTCACTAGCTAAAGGATTCGAAGCAGTTGCACTTTTTAGTTCTGACAATGCTTCAGAAGAAGTTCTAAAAAAACTTCATGAATCAGGAGTAAAATATATTGCTTTAAGGTCAGTAGGTTATGATCATGTTAACTTAAATACTGCTAAAAGTTTAGGGATTAAAGTAGCCAATGTACCTGCATATTCTCCGTATGCTATTGCAGAACATTCTGTTGCATTATTAATGGCTTTAAACCGTAAATTATTACTTAGTCAAGAATTAATGAAGTCAGGAGATTATCGATTAGATCATTTAATTGGATTTGATTTATATGGTAAAACTGTGGGAGTTGTGGGAACTGGAAAAATCGGTGCTGCATTTACTCAAATTATGAATGGTTTTGGATGTAAATTATTAGGATACGATATTGAAATTAACAATGAATTAGTTCAATCAACTAACATAAAATATACTTCACTTGAAGAATTATGTGAACTTTCTGATGTAATTTCAATCAATTGTCCACTAAACGAACAAACGAAATACCTTTTCAACAAAACACTATTTTCAAAAATGAAGAAAGGAGTTGTATTTATCAATACAGCAAGAGGTGGAGTTGTGAATACAGTAGATTTAATAGAAGCCATTGATTTGGGAATCATTGGTGCAGCTGGATTAGATGTATATGAAAATGAAAAGCCTATCTTCTTTTTTGATCATACAAACTCTCCTATTAATGATGATTTATTTTTAAAGCTTAAATCATATGATAATATTTTAATTACAGGTCACCAAGCCTTTTTAACCAATGAAGCCCTTAAAGGAATAACAGATACTACAATCGAAAATTTAAATTCTTGGGAAGCAAAAGGATATTCGGTAAATGAAATTTGTTAGACTTTAAGTGACATACTACTCCGCGCCGTAGTAGCTTGAACACAGTGGACTGCTTAGTGAAATAAATACAATTGAAACAGCATTTCTTTTGAGAAAATAAAAACCGAACATTGTATAAAATCAATGTTCGGTTTAAAATAATAAAAGTGAATCTTAGTTCAAATCAAAACGATCTAAATTCATCACTTTTGTCCAAGCGGAAATAAAATCTTTTATAAATTTTTCTTTGGCATCATCACTTCCATAAACTTCTGCTAATGCTCTTAATTCTGAATTAGATCCAAAAATTAAATCAGCTCGAGAAGCAGTAAATTCTTTTTTACCTGTTTTTCTATTAATGACATCAAACAACTCTTTTTCCTCATCAACTGGTACCCATTTATAATCCATACTCAATAAGTTTATAAAAAAATCATTACTCAACTTATTTTTATCAGAAGTAAACAAACCTGTTAAAGCATCATTGTAATTTGCCCCTAAAGTTCTCATTCCTCCTATTAAAACAGTCATTTCTGGAGCAGTAAGTGTTAGAAGTTGTGCTTTATCAATTAATAATTGCTCCGTAGTTAAAGTGTAATTTGTCTTCTTATAATTTCTGAAACCATCTGCCATAGGTTCCAACAAATTGAAAGATTCTTCGTCCGTTTGCTCTTGAATCGCATCCATTCTACCAGCTATAAAAGGTACGCTTATATTAACACCTCCATTTTTAGCAGCTTTTTCGATACCTACTGAACCTGCTAA
>CAZOLZ010000090.1:0-3133 GCA_964580965.1 uncultured Flavobacteriales bacterium
GGAACACTTATAGCGATTATTCCAAAAGGGACAACAGAAGCAAGCTTGTCAAAAACTTTACGCTCAATTAGTAAATCATCCCAAGTTGATTTTGTTTTTAAAAACAAACGGTGAACAGATGCAACAACAATTCTGGTTGTTAAAATCCAAGAAACATAAGCAATGATCAAAAGACCAATTACTTGAATAGGTAACTTAAAGAAAATTACATAATCTGTAGAGATATTGAAAGTATCGATTAGCCATTGATCTAACCACTGAGCAGTCATAGAATGATCTTTTGTCATTTTTCCTTGTTTAATTATTTAGGGCAAAGTTAATATTTGAAAGTGTAATTTGCATATAACCAGAGTTCAATTGTTATTTTGAATTCAGATTTTAATTATTTTAAAAGATTTAAAGCAATTTTAGAGATTTAAAATTTATTAAACAATATGAAAATTAAACATTGATTGAGTAATTTTTTAAACCACTCAGTTTAGTATTTCTGAATATAACTTTTCCAATTTTTTGCTTGTTCTTGATTCAATACTCTTGGAAATTTATTTTGAGAGCCAGTTTTTCCATTTCTTTCCAAAAAGTCATAAAAAACTTGGGGAGGAAGCAAATGAATATTTGGCATATTGAGGTTATGTTTTCTACAAGTTTTATAATCGTCATTAAGAAGTTGAAGCTTATCATCAATTTTTGAAATCAACTTTGTCATTTCTACTTTTTGATTTGTTCCAATATACCATTCATGCATGCAATTTTCAACATCAGGAGCGATACAAAATTCATCTATTTCAAGCTCTAATTTTTCTCCAGCTAATTTCACTGCTTCATTGATGTTATCTAAAGAAAGGTGTTCCCCTACAAGGCTTAAAAATTGTTTAATTCTTCCTGTGATTTTAATCTCATTTTTCTCAATGTCTGTAAATTGAACTAAATCTCCAATCATATACCTCCATAATCCAGCATTTGTGGTGATAACCATTGCATAATTAACTCCTTTCTTAACTTGACTCAAATTGAAAGCCGTTTTTTTGTCTTTTAGGTTTCCGTTTTCATCAAAAAAGTCACGGTTAAAAGGGATAAATTCATAAAAGATACCATTTCCTAGAAGAAGTTGCATCCCTTCTCTTTCAGCAGAGGTTTGGTAAGCGAAATACCCTTCACTTGCCAAATATGTGTTTAACAAGTTTATTTTTTTACCAAGTATTTTATCTAACCTCGACTTATAAGGATCTAGATATACTCCTCCATGAAGGTAAACTTCTAAGTTTGGCCATATATCATGAATACTATTTAGTTTATAATGGTTGACAATTTTTTCCATCACCATAATACACCAACTAGGCACACCTGCAATAATCCCGATATCCCAAGTAGGTGCTTTTTCCACTATTCGATCCATTTTTTTATTCCAATCAGATATTTTAGAAATATTATTGTTTGGTTTTGTAAATGGATGAAAAATAAAAGAAGTGTTTTTTTTAAGTATTCCGCTCAAGTCTCCTTCAAAACGATTATTGCATTTATTTAATTTTGTGGAACCTCCAATTGCTAAAAATTTTGCTTCATAGAATTTGTCTGAAAGCTGTAATTTATAAAAAGTAGAGGTTTGGTGCATACTCGTCTTATGAAAAGACCGAATCATCTGTTTTGTAACAGGGATTCTTTTACTGCTAGACCCCGTAGTTCCTGAAGAAAGTGCAAAATGGTTTATTTTTCCTGGCCAAGTGTGATTTTTTTCGCCTGCTATCGTTGCAGCTAACCATTTATCATGGTATTCTTCGTAGTAGGTAATTGGAACAGATTGTTGAAAATCTTCCACCAATTTTTCACTAATAACTATTCCTTCAAAATGGTATTCATTACCAAATCGAGTAAATTTTGCCTTATCGAGGAGTTTATAGAGTGTTCTTAACTGATTATTGTAGTCTTTCCCTTTTTTAAATATTTTTTTATAGCTGATTTCATTCGTTTTTTTTAACAATTTCCCTATTACTGCCATCTTGTAATCTTTTGTTAATATTATTTAAGACCTATCTCAGATAGGATGATTTTCATTGTAAGCCAGTGTTTTATAACAACGACTATAGAAGTTCAAAAATCCAATTTTTTTAAAAAAAGTATGTGAAATCTGTATTAAGTTTATTTTAAATATTAAAAAAGATTTTTATTTTTATAACTTTCTGATTTTGATAATGATTACTTTTGTAGTACAAAAAATTAAATAAAAGGTTTAACTTATGGAAACTAAGACATTTATTGTTCCTCACGATTTCACGGAAGTTGCTGAAAATGCTTTAAATCATGCAATTGCTACAGCAAAACCATTGAAAGCTCAAATTTATGTTATTCACGTTGTGTCTAAAGAAAAAAATATAAAAGATGCTGAGGTTAAGCTAAATAAATTAATTGCTACAAAAGATCCTGATGTTAATTTGATTGCTAAAGTAAGAGTAGGTAATATCTTTGAAGATATAGGTGATTTTGCTGCAGAGCATCATGCAGAATTGATTTTCATGGGTACACATGGAACTACTGGATGGCAACACATTACTGGAAGTAATGCTTTAAAAGTTGTTACTAATTCTAATGTTCCTTTTATTATTGTTCAAGAAAAAGGAATTAAAGATACTGGATACGATGATATTGTTGTTCCTTTGGATTTAAATAAAGAGACTAAACAAAAATTAGCGATTGTTGCTAATATTGCTACTTACTTTAAATCTCGTGTTCACGTTATAACTCCTCAAGAAACGGATGAGTTTTTAAAGAAAAAAGTACAAGCTAATATTTTATTTGCTAACCGTTTTTTCTCTGAAAGAGGAATTGAAGTAACTGCAAAACATGCTACTACAAGTAACTTTCAGAAAGAAGTTTTAAAACATGCTGTTACAATAGATGCAGATTTAATTGCTATCATGAACCTTAATAAGAACAGTGTTCTTGGAGCTCTTACTTCTGGTCATGAACAACATATAATCATGAATTCATCACAGATACCTACTGTAGTTATCAATCCAATTGATAGTCCTTACGGAAGTAGTATTATGTTTGGATAGAACTTAATCCTTATTATATATTTTAATAGGCTGCTCTTTTTGAACAGCCTATTTTTTTTGAATCTTAAATGAAGTAAAGA
>CAZOLZ010000091.1:0-2852 GCA_964580965.1 uncultured Flavobacteriales bacterium
ACCAAAAACTGGTATAATAGCAAAATTTTTCTCAAATTGCACACAACGGTCTTGTATATTAAAAGTAGCGGATTTTTATGTTCGGACTTTTGGGATAGTCTTATTGTTTTTTAAAAGTAGGAATTTCAATTCGTTTAGCCATCCGCCGCTATTTTTTATTTACTTTGTAGTGTATCGTGCATTTTACTAACATCTAATCACCACCTGATGGAGTTGGTACCTGTACTTTTATTTCATTAGAAAAATGAATCCATTCCTCAAGTAATTCCTCGTACTTTTTAGGTTCCAATATTTTGAGATCATTTTGTTCCCCCAAATCTCTTGAAAGATCAAATAGCTCAAAATTTTCAATATTAAAAGGTCTTTTGATATTGGTTATTTTCCATTTCCCCTTTCTTATCATTGCCCAGTTGTTATGCTCTAGTCCAAAGACATAATCTGAAGGATGTACTTCTTTAGATTTTCCATTAGCTAATGGCATAATAGAACTACCTTTCAGAGGATATAAATTATTGTTCTCAAATATTTTAGGATATTCTGTATTAGCCACTTCATAAAAAGTAGGAGCAATATCCATTACCGTAGTTAATCCATGATAGATTTCATTTTTTCTTTCCACATTAGGGCCTGCGATAATCATTGCAGCGGTCATGCCTCCTTCTGTTGTAAAGCCTTTAAAATATCGAAATGGGGAAGACCCTGCTTCTGCCCATGGAGCTCCATAGGATATAAAGGAATTCGGTTGCCCCATATTTTCATAGTTATCATTGAAATGTTCTCTAATAAATGGTCCGAATCTATCACTATTATAAAAGTCATTACCTGCTGCTCCGTTATCAGACATAAATACAATTAAAGTATTTTCATATACTCCTATCTCCTTCAAATGCTGTATTAAACGACCAATATTAAAATCTAAATTGTCCACCATACCGGTATATAATTCCATTTTTCTGGACTCTTTCATTTTTTCTTTTTCAGACAAGGAATCCCAATATTTAATGCTTTCAAGATTTGGAGGAAGTACTGTATTTTCAGGAATCAAACCAGCCTTTTTAAGACTCTGAAGTCGCCTTTCTTTCAGTTTATCATACCCATCTGCATAGCGTCCTTCATATTTTTTCCAATATTTCTCATCAACTTGTAATGGCCAATGGGGGGCAGTATAAGCAGCAAATGCAAAAAAAGGTTTTTTATCTTCTTTATGTCGGTTTATATATTCAATTAATTTATCAGTATAAAAATCTGTTGAAAAGTCCCCATCTTTCCATGTAGTTGGCTTACCGTCTTCTGTATACTTAGAAATTGGATTTTCTTCAAATAATCCTTGATCATTGTAATGATTACCTGCCCCATCAAGAAGTGCAAATGAATGTTCAAACCCTTTTTGATGAGGATTCGCCTCAGGTGTTTCGCCAAGATGCCACTTACCTGCCATATAGGTATGATAACCAGAATTTTTTAGAATTTGAGGAATAGTTGCTATTCGGTTCGTTAACTTTCCCTCATAACCAAATTCGTTAGTTTTGAGACCTTGTCTACCCATTCCTGCAATATGGTTGTCGTTTCCAGAAAGGAGCATTGCCCTTGTCGGGGCACATAAAGGAGCAGTATGATAGCTGCTAAATCGTAAACCATTGGCGGCTAACATATCAATATTTGGAGTTTCAATATCACCACCATAACAACCTAAATCAGCATAACCTAAATCATCAGCTACTAACAATATTATATTAGGTCTTTGGTATAGTTTAATTTTCTTCCCTTTTTCTGAACATGAAGTTAAACTTGTTAAGAGAAGCAGTATAAAACAGCTATTTAAGAAAAAATGATGGTTTGTTTTATTCGATGCTAATTTCATATTGACCTTTTGCTTTTTAAATTCTTGGCATGATGCACAACGTGTTTGTACAAAGTTAGTTGCGTCGTTTAAGCATTAAAGTTAGTAAATAATTACTGAACTAGAAAATCCGCGAGGACTTTCGTAAGTACGCAAGAAGCCAGCAATAAATTATATACGGTGTTGGCGGTAGTTATTATTTTTTCGGTAAATACAATTTCATTTTTTTAATTTCTAATTCGTCCAAATGTCCCATTTTACTTTCGTCTTTGGTTATCAAGTGCATATGTAAAAAGGAATCGTGATGCGTAAAAACTCCTTTGTGTTCGGTCGAGAAAAATCCAATTATTACAGCATCTTCATTTTCGATATTGTAATTTGTCTGTCCTTGATGGGCTTCGTCTGGTGACGACACTTTTGTTCCTTTGGGCAAATTCTGAATGTGAATAATCGCACTAGAAACTTGTCCGATTAGTTTAAAAGCAAAAGGTCTTTTGAAATCAGTTGTTTTGTCGTCAATAAATTTCTCTAAATTCTGAATTGTCTTAACGTCAGATTGCAAGTCAATTTCATTCCATTCAGTTACATTTCCATAAACAAAGAAAGGTGCTGAAGTACCAAATGTTTTTTCAACGGTCATTGTCGAGTCCGAAGTAACTTTTGACACGTAGCTCTTTCCGTTATTAACTAGCAATTCGCCTGTTAAGTAGCTTACAGGTCCAAGCCCATAAAGTCCATTTTTGTCCGAAATGGTGTCAAGGTCAATGCTACTTCCTAATTCGCCTTTCCACATTACATTTTTCATTGCACCGACAATTTTAATGTCCGAATAGGTTGCTGTTTCTTCTGTGTTTTTTTCATTCGGTGTCGAATTGCAACTTATTAGCCCAATTGTCAAAAGACCGAATGCTAATTGTTTAATATTCATATTGTTTTTCGTTTTTCTCAAATTACCGCCAACGGTTTAGGCTATGTTTTAGTTGCGGTTTAGTTTAGCTAAAAGTAAGCAAAA
>CAZOLZ010000092.1:0-2726 GCA_964580965.1 uncultured Flavobacteriales bacterium
TACCATCAGGAGATGCTTTGATAGGACTTGTACCATCTTATTTAGTTTTTGATTTTTCAACAAAGTATGAATTAAGTAAATCATTTTCTATTGAAGCAGGAGTTAACAACTTTACAAATCAACAATATTTTACACGTAGGGCTATTTCATACCCAGGACCAGGAATTATTCCTTCAGATGGTATCAGTTTTTATGGTACGTTAATTTATCGTTTTAAGAAGTAACTTTATTTTTTATAAAATATCAGTTCTATTAGTGTTAAATGTTTAATGATTCATTCCGTATTCTGTTATTATTGCCATAATACATTTACAATATTTTCGATTTTAATTTTAAATAACTAATTTCGCGAAAGACAAAATTTTGATCTTAAATAAACAATTTATGGTATTCGATTTAGAAATGATTAAAAAGGTATATTCTCTTTATCCTCAGAGAGTAGAAGCTGCAAGAAAAGTAGTTGGTAAACCTTTAACATTGACAGAGAAAATTCTTTATGCTCACTTATGGGA
This sequence comes from uncultured Flavobacteriales bacterium, assembly GCA_964580965.1. Lineage (GTDB taxonomy): Bacteria > Bacteroidota > Bacteroidia > Flavobacteriales_D > Crocinitomicaceae > CAIUKX01. The sequence continues at coordinate 513 of CAZOLZ010000092.1, forward strand.
TGGTGCAGCACAAGAAGCATATTCAAGAGGTACTTCTTATGTTGATTTTGCACCAGACAGAGTAGCAATGCAAGATGCAACTGCTCAAATGGCGTTGTTACAATTTATGCAAGCAGGTAAATCTAAAGTAGCTGTTCCTTCTACAGTTCATGCTGATCACTTGATTCAAGCGAAAGTTGGAGCTTCTAAAGATTTACAAGAGTCAATCAATCAAAATAACGAAGTATTTAACTTCTTATCTTCTATTTCGAATAAATATGGAATAGGTTTCTGGAAACCAGGAGCTGGTATTATTCACCAAGTTGTTTTAGAAAATTATGCTTTTCCAGGTGGTATGATGATCGGTACAGACTCACATACAGTTAATGCTGGTGGTTTAGGTATGGTTGCTATCGGTGTTGGTGGAGCTGATGCTGTTGATGTTATGGCTGGAATGGCTTGGGAATTAAAATTCCCAAAATTAATAGGTGTTAAACTAACTGGTGAGTTAAACGGATGGACATCAGCAAAAGATGTAATCTTAAAAGTTGCTGATATCTTAACTGTAAAAGGTGGGACAGGATGTATCGTTGAATATTTTGGTGAAGGTGCAACTTCTTTATCTTGTACAGGAAAAGGAACTATTTGTAACATGGGGGCTGAAATTGGAGCAACAACATCAACTTTTGGTTACGATGATTCAATGAGAAGATATTTAGCTGCAACTGGACGTCAAGAAGTGGTGGATGCTGCAGATAAGATTGCAGAACATTTAACTGGTGATGCAGAAGTATATGCTAATCCTGAAAAATATTTTGATCAAGTAATAGAAATTAACTTATCAGAATTAGAACCACATATTAATGGTCCTTTTACTCCAGATAGAGGTACGCCGGTTTCTAAAATGAAAGCTGAAGCTGAAGCTAACGGATGGCCATTAAAAGTTGAATGGGGATTAATAGGGTCTTGTACAAACTCTTCTTACGAAGATATGTCAAGAGCTGCTTCAATAGTTGAACAAGCTGTTACTCATGGAATTACTCCAAAAGCAGAGTTTGGTATTAACCCAGGTTCTGAACAAGTGAGATATACAATCGATAGAGATGGTATCATTGCTACATTTGAAAAAATGGGTACAAAAGTATTTACGAATGCTTGTGGTCCATGTATTGGACAATGGGCAAGAGAAGGTGCTGAAAAACAAGAAAAAAACACAATCGTTCACTCTTTCAACAGAAACTTCTCAAAAAGAGCTGATGGTAACCCGAATACACACGCTTTCGTAACATCACCTGAAATGGTTGCTGCATTAGCGATAGCTGGTGATTTAGGATATAACCCAATTACAGATACTTTAACAAACGATAAAGGGGAGCAAGTAAAATTAAATCCTCCAAAAGGTGATGAGTTACCCACAAAAGGATTCGATGTTGAAGATCCAGGATATCAAGCGCCAGCTGAAGATGGTTCAAATGTTGAAATCGCTGTAGCTGCTGATTCTAGTCGTTTACAATTATTAGAGTCGTTTGATGCTTGGGATGGTCAAAACATTACAGGAGCTAAATTATTAATTAAGGCTGCAGGGAAATGTACTACTGACCATATCTCTATGGCAGGACCTTGGTTGAGATATAGAGGTCACTTAGATAATATTTCTAACAACATGTTGATTGGTGCTGAAAATGCATTCTCTGGTGCAACGAACAGTGTTAAAAATCAATTAACAGGTGAATTAGGTGAAGTACCTGCTGTTCAAAGAGCATACAAAGCTGCAGGAGTTTCAACTGTAGTTGTTGGTGATCATAACTATGGCGAAGGTTCTTCAAGAGAACATGCGGCAATGGAGCCAAGACATTTAGGTGTTAAAGCGGTAATCGTTAAATCATTTGCAAGAATTCACGAAACAAACTTGAAAAAACAAGGTATGTTAGCATTGACATTCTCTAATGAAGCTGATTATGATAAAGTTCAAGAAGATGATACATTCAACTTTGTAGATTTGAAAGATTTCGCTCCAGGTAAACAAGTTACTCTAGAAGTCAATCATAAAGACGGTTCAGTTGAATCTATTTCATTGAATCATACTTATAATAAACAACAAATTGAATGGTACAAAGCTGGATCTGCATTGAACTTAATAAAAATGCAAGAAGCCTAATCGTTTCAAAAAATAATAATTAAAAGCTGATCGAATAGGTCAGCTTTTTTTTGTTTTATAGTTTTGGTTTATTTAAG
>CAZOLZ010000093.1:0-2672 GCA_964580965.1 uncultured Flavobacteriales bacterium
TTTTGTTGTTTTCATCTTGATTGTTTTTAAATTCTAGACAAAGTTACAATAAATACTTTTATTTACCAAGGAAAATATATCCAAGGAAATATAATTCAATTGATTTTTATTAAATAGGGTGTTTTTACGTGTTGAATTATTGTTAAAATTTCTTAATTTAGCTAAGTATGTTTATAAAACGTTGCATAAACGTGTTTACGTTGTGCAACGTACTGAACGAAAGCTATGAATGATAGAAAAATAATATTTGTCGGAGGAATTCACGCAGTAGGAAAAGGAACTGTTTGTAAAAAATTGGCAAAAAAATTCGATTTTGAGCATTTATCAGCAAGTCAAGTGCTAAAATGGAATGAAATTAGTGATTCCAAAAACAAAAAAGTTCAAAATTTCACTACAACTCAAGATAGATTATTGACCAACCTAGATAAAATTGTTAAACCAAATAAAAAATATTTACTCGACGGTCATTTTACTTTATTAAATTCAAAAGGACAACCAGAAAAAATCGATGAATCTACATTTATTGGAATACGCCCAAAATCTATAATCTTGTTGACTTGTGAACCTAAAATAATCTTTGAAAGATTAAAACAAAGAGATAATTCAATTTACGAATTAAGCGTTCTCGAAAAAATGCAAGAAATGGAAGTAGAACACGCTAACTATATTTCCAAAAAATTAGAAATACCTTTGTTTACAGTTATCGATGGTAATACGAATTCAATAATTGAACATTTAAAAAAGTTATGAGAATACTAATTGACACCAACATAATTATTCATCGAGAAGCTAATCGAGTTATAAACGAAGACATTGGACTACTTTTCAATTGGCTTGATAGATTAAAATTTGAAAAATGTGTTCATCCTCTTTCTATTGAAGAAATTTCTGGTTATCAAGACGAGAGTGTGGTTAAAACAATGAATATTAAAATTGCTAACTACAATTTGCTAAAAACAGAATCTGCAGACGACCAACTAATAACTCAAATTCGACAATCTGACAAGTCACGTAATGACTTTATAGACACAAGCATAGTAAAAGAAGTTTACAATAATCGCGTCGATTATCTTATAACAGAGGACAGAGGAATTCATAGAAAAGCTAAATATTTGCATTGTGCAGAAAAGGTCTTCAAAATCGATGCATTTTTGGAAAAATGTATCGCTGAAAATCCTGAATTAAAAAACTATCAAGTATTAGCAGTAAAAAAAGAATACTTTGGTAACATAAACATAAATGACACTTTCTTCGACTCTTTTAAACAAGATTACAACGAATTTGGTGATTGGTTCAATAGGAAAGCCGACAATATTTCTTACGTGTGTGTTACAGATGGTGACGTCAAAGCGTTTTTATATTTAAAACAAGAAGATAAAGATGAAATCTATAATGATATAGAACCTGTTTTCCCTCAAAAGAAAAGACTTAAAATTGGAACTTTCAAGGTAACTTCAACAGGTTATAAATTAGGAGAAAGATTTCTTAAAGTAATATTTGATAATGCTTTACAATATAAGGTAGAAGAAATTTATGTTACAATCTTCAATAAAAGGGATGAACAATTAAGACTTATTTATTTACTTGAAGATTGGGGATTTAAACATTGGGGTACTAAAACAACAGATAATGGAGTTGAACAAGTTTTTGTTAGAGAATGCACACCAAGTCCTAATCTGCAGCAACCTAAATTATCATTTCCAGCGGTATCCAAAAATACGACAAAATGGATTGTACCAATTTATCCAGCATATCATACTGAATTATTTCCAGATTCAATTCTAAATAACGAATCGCCACAAGATTTCACGGAAAATAAACCCTATAGAAATGCCATTAAAAAAGTTTACATATCACGTTCAGTTAACAGAAATTTGAATGGCGGAGATCTAGTGCTTTTCTATAGAACCAAGTTTAATGGTCCAGCACATCACACTTCAGTTATATCAACAATTGGAGTTATAGAAAATGTAATAACTAATATTAGAGATGAAAACCATTTTATCGAACTCTGCCGAAAAAGGAGTGTTTTTGATAATGATGAACTGAAAAAGCATTGGAACTGGAATAAATATAATAGACCATTTATTGTAAATTTTTTATATATTGAGTCATTCCCAATGCCAAAAGTTAACTTAAAGAAATTGAGAGATTTAAACATTTTACAAGATGCACCACGAGGTTTTGAACCAATAAGTGATGCTAAATTTGAACAAATATTGAAAGAAGCAAGAGCTAATGAAAGTTATATTATCGATTAAACCAGAATTTGCAAACAAAATATTTAACGGCACCAAAAAATTTGAATTTCGTAGAACTTTATTTAAGAATAAAGAGGTGAAAAAAATTGTTGTTTATGCATCTGCACCAATTAGTAAAGTTATAGGCGAATTTGAAATTGATAGAATTTTTCACGAGGATTTAGACCAATTATGGAATCAGACATCAAAATTTTCAGGAATTTCTGAAGATTACTATATGCAGTATTTTAATGGAAAAAATAGTGGTTATGCAATAGAAGTTAAAAACCCAAAAAAATACAAAGTCGGACTTTGCATCAAGGAAAATTTTGGGTTAAATCCGCCACAGTCATTTGCTTATTTGCGAGAAAGCACGTTGCACAACAAAGAACTGAGTTAAAAAACAAATAAATTCTTCGTTAAATTTTTACA
>CAZOLZ010000094.1:0-2539 GCA_964580965.1 uncultured Flavobacteriales bacterium
TCGAACTTTATGAAAGAAGATATTCAATTAGTTTTAAGCTTTATTTAATATGCTTATCCACAGCTTTCAGCGTGTCTAACAATATCAAACTGACCTCAGAAGAGAGCCTCATTAAAGCTGCAGATAACTACCATCTCAGAAATGTAATTCATCTCAATTTTTATTAGGTCAGCGCGCATGAGAACAAGAACAAGTTATGATACCAGTATCAAACACCTTTATCGCGGAGGATTGGAAAAGTTGATAGCTCCTTCCATTAGAAAAAATATTCCACGTTCGACCATACACCGTTGGCGACAGGAAAAGAAGGAGAAATACCTAGGAAGGTTCTGTCGCATTAATTATTTTTCGACGATTTTTCATCAAATTCCTTGAATGTTCAAAAAGTTAACTCACATTATTTCAACGGTTTATGGTTTTTCGTTTTGTGTGAATTAGGCTTCAAATAGTGATTTTTTAGTTAATGCGACAGAACCATCCGGCCGCCATGTCAGTCCTAACTATTGAAAGTAGAGGGCATATCAGATGAATCCAAAGCGCCAGACATTTATTTAAGCTTCCATGTATAGGTACATTTTTCACAATGGTTTGTCATTGTATGCACGAATTGTACCTTTAATGTTTATACTGCTAAAGTCAAGTAATTCTGGATGATATTTGCTAATAGTTACATTGCCACCAACAAATTCCAGACTTCCTAAGTCTTTTAACATTGAATATCTTAAACTGAGATTACCTCCAATAGTCTTGAGTGTTGAAAGTGTTTCAATAGAATTCCCTCTTAAAGAAACATTTCCTTTTACTTCTTCGAGCGGATATAAGCTTTTGATTTTGAATCCAGATTTCCGAAATTCATCATTTCCACTAAACCAAAAATCACCATGAATTAGTTTCAACTTTCCCAAATCTTCTATTTCTGTATTGGAAAGACCTAAATCACCTTTGATTTCTTCGATATTTCCAAGAGAGCGAATTTCATGCCCATTATCCTTCCATTTCTGATCACCTCGAATAATTACTGATCCAGAAATCATTCTAAAAGCCACCATTAGTTTTTTTTGATCTTCATGTTCATTTAATTCTAAAATGAAAGGAAGTCCATTTAAACTTTTTTTTGCGATTAGTTCTTCCAAGGAAGAGATACGAATGTTTGTTAGATCATAAATGTAATCAACAACTAATTGGAGCTGTTCATCTTGATCAAGTTGAAAAGGAAGAGCGAGTTCAACAAAACGTTTGGGGCGTGTGTCAATTTTTCCAGAAAGTAATTCATCAGTGGTGAAACTTATTCCAGACTTTTCTGAAATAGGAATGCCATTCTTGTCAATATAATTATAGTATTCTTTCTTATTCAATGATAAATACCCCAAATATGTGAATAAAGCTAATATACTTTATTTCTTTTAAATGGAATAAAACAACCGAAATTTACACACATGTCAGCAGTAAAAATGTATTGGCTATAAAAAGCCCTATTGCTGAAATGCAATTATAGCAAGGTGTTGGGATAAGAAAAATAAAGATATATCTTTACACAAACGTTGTAATCAATTGAAAAAAAATGAACATAAGAGTAATTCAATGGAATATTTCTTACAGCTGCAAAATTGATAAAGTTTCAGAATACCTAAAATCTCATATTGAAGGTAAAACAATTGTTTGCCTTCAAGAAGTTCTTTTAACTCATAAAGACCAATTAATATCTCAACTCAACCCTTCTGACTATTCATACAGCTTAGATTACAGACAACCGGGACTTTTTGACGGTAAGAATAGGAAAATGGGAGTTTTAACGCTTGTATTTGACGGATTGATGAAAGAATCAGCAGTTTTAGAAAGAACTATTTTCCCTGATAGGACTTTACATTCAAAAATTTTGTTTGACAATGAAAAATTAGCAATCCTGAATTTTCATTCCTTGACGGGTGTTGGATATAAAAATGCCAAAGGAAGTAATTTTGCATCGATCGCTGAATTCCTGCATTTGAATAATGATTTAGATTTTTTTTGTTGTGATGCTAATGAACCAAAAATTGACTCTTTTGACTCTGATAAATTAGAATTTTGGGAGCATAAAGGTCGAGGTAGATTTGCAAGCTTGATTTTTGGTGGCAACAAAGTTCATCATCTTAATGATACAGTTACTTCCAACACAAAGATATTTAAAGAGTTACCAGTTTCTTATTATGCAAGAAAAGTAGCCCGTAGATATGACCACATCTATAAATCTGATAGATGGAATACAAAAGAATTAAGGTATGACTATGACAACTCGAAATTAGCAAGCAGCGACCATTCAATTATAATTGGAGATTTTGAGCAGAAAAATTCACTTGACTAAATGATACTTGATTTATTTAATAAAAAATAACTGATTACAACAAAACCTATACGCAATGCCCTTCGGGACACTGCGCATAGCCAAAACGTTGGCAATAATTTAGATTGAAAATATGGAGATTATTATTTATGTTATGTTCTGTAGGTTCTGTCGCATCTATTAAACCAAAAGTCCGGAATAGTTAAATTTCTATTGCTT
>CAZOLZ010000095.1:0-2474 GCA_964580965.1 uncultured Flavobacteriales bacterium
TTTTTTTGACATATGAAAGCATTCTTTGAAACTCTTTCCGTTCATCGCTCTTTGCAGACTCATATGTGCCTCCAAAATATTCCACAACTTCAAGGCCTTTTCGTTTTGCAAATTCTTCGCAGTATTTCTTCTGAGTACTTAAACTAGAATTGTTATCTGCTTGCTCTTTTGTTGATACTCGAGTATATATAACTGCTTTTCCACTTGTTTTAAGTTGTATGCCTTTAGCGTTTTTTGCAAATATTTTAAATGGTTCTAGATCTTTCATAATAATTCTCTTTGAGTTTGATTTAACAATACTTCGCAAAAGGTTTCTAATGTAGTAAGCAGAACTGAAGCTTGGGCTTCTGAGATCTGTTCAAACCCCTTGTAATTTTTAATACTCTCTTTCGTTACTTTTTTTACATTTTTTAATTCATCTAAGATGAAAAATTGATTCTTGTTTTTTGTGTTTAAAATTTGTTTTTCCGGTGATAATTCCATTGTATGAATGGTTTATCTCGCAAGAAGTTTTAAGTTGTTGCAAGGGAAAATAAATTAGAGCTGTTATTATCAGGTCTGTATTATATTTTTGATTCATTTTCATAATAAATGTGTTTATCATTTCTGAATACTAATGTGATGTTCTTGTAATTTTTAATTCCGAGAATTTTTCTTATTTCTTTCACTTTATCTCCAATAAACTCTCCTTTGTTTTTTATATTCAATATTGGTTCACCTTCCGACATTTTAATAACAATCTCTTTGAAATCTCCCTCTTGTATTAAATCTAAAATTTGCTTTTCCTTATCGGTTATCAAACGGTAATGTAAAAACAATTCGTTCTTTATTTCTGATGTGAATAGCTTTTCAAAAATAGGTCTTAAAGGAATTGTAAGTTTTGATACATGTGGGTTAAGCCCTTCATTTCGGATTTGAAGGTCAGAGGGCACTAATTCAGTAATGACTTCAATCATCAATGGTGTATCTTTCATTGTTTCAGGGTTTGTATTGGGTACTAAAACAAATACAGGCATGTCAGAGGAAAGAAGTAATGTTGAGACGATCCCACCTATTGATGTTAAATAAATTAAATCTGCTTCAGGGATTTTCTCACTCCCTTCCAGATAATGATCAAACATCTGATACATTTCTTCTCTCTCATCTTCATTCACCCAGATCATACCTAATTGTTTCATAAGTGTCTCCTTTTCAAAGTAACCTTCTTTATAGAGTTCGGCAGTAGTTTTGAATAATACCGATTTAATTACTTTTATATGCCTGTCTGGAATACCAAAAATTCTAAATTCCTTTATCATCATTAGCCAAAATGCTTCGAAATAATTGAGTTTTACCCACGACTTTTTATCTGTTGCTTTTGCAACTTTATAATCTATGAGCTTTTTATCCTTCAAATAGAAAAAAACTCGAGACGTGACACCGGTCGCTGACAAAGGAATTTCACGCAAGATTAAGTTCGAATATTTCTGAGCTAATTCAGGTGATGAAAAATTAAGTTCTATTTTTTTATTACGCATTAGGAATGTTTATATATATTTACATCAAATATAAGTAATAAAATGAAAAGACCAATAAAATTTTGTGAAAATCCTGAATGCGGAGAAGATATACCGCAATATGTTAGTGCTAAAAGGAAATACTGTAATCAAAAATGTCGTAAACGTGCTTGGTATTTAAACAATTTAGTTCAATATAAAGAACATAATGAATGGATAAGAGCTATTAAACAACAATTAAAAATTATTGAATTATTTGTGTTCAAAGGTAAATTTGAAGTTCATGTATCCACTCTAACGGATTTAGGTCTTGATTTAGATTTGTGGCGGACTCCTAAATATGATAGCAATATGAATCCCACGCAAAGAATTGGTAAATACGATCTGCATTACAATAAGAACTCAAAAATAATCACTATTAAAATTAAGAAAGATGAAACTAAGCATTGAACAGCATTTTATGTCTCCAGCTGAACTGATAAACTCAATTCCTAAAAAAGCAATTGTCGCACCACCACAAATAATTAATACCGTTTCTCCAGGCAATGAGTTTCCATTGGCGAAAATCTTGATAGTAGCTGGCGTGTCGATTGGACTCGTTTATGTCGGGTATAAAATATATGATAACTATCAAAAAAAGAAACTTGAAGAAAATAGAATGTTTTGAATTGTATAGTCGTTTAGTGTTTTGTGAGTGTTGAAGTTACTCCATTTAATAATAATCGGACTTTCTATAATTTCATTTTAAAAGCTAAAATAACTTAGCTAAAACCGTCTTTTTTTATCCGAAATCGTCTCAAAACAGTCAAAATCGTCTTTAGACGGTTTTCGACGATTTTGACTTCATCCTAATATTCTCTCGAAACACTGATAGCAACATCAAAATAGTAAGAAACTATTATAATACGTCAAAACGAGGTTCTGTCGCATAACTCATAGATAATTACTAAATTTCAGAATCAGAATTAATTAATGCGA
>CAZOLZ010000096.1:0-2438 GCA_964580965.1 uncultured Flavobacteriales bacterium
TTTGAATTCTCTAAAACCTTAATACAAACTCTAGATAATGTTAGAGAAAAAATTGGGTTAACATATAGCTGATTTGCTAACAGTTTCGTAAAAACTTTAGTTGGGAGTTAAACTTGTTATTATTTTTCTTTAATTCACTATTGTTAGCAATTCTCATTAGATTAAACAAAGTCAAATACGCCGTAATTGTGATGATATATTTTTGTGTGTCGTGTTTTATTCAATTTCTCTTTTAGTTTTCAATTCTCCAAGGTGGATTAAGTCGGTTTTCTCCACCATAAAATAAAATCAGTTGATTTCCGTCAATGTCTTTTAATCTGGCTTCTCGCCATAACCACGTTTGATCGGTTGGTTCTTGGTCAAATTTAATTCCTTTACTTTTTATGCTGTCAACTTGCTCGTCAAGATTTTCACATTCAAAATAGATATAGATTCCATCTCCTTTGGGTAATTTATCTGTTTGATGAATTGAAAAAGTTGAGTTTCCATTAGGGCATTCAAATCGTGTGTAGTAGGGTAGTGCTTTTACAATTAATTTAAGTCCCAATTTTTCATAAAAGGGGATTGATTTTGTCAAATCTAATGAAGGAACTGTTATTTGGTTTAGATTCATGTTATCTTGTTCAATTTACTTTACATGATGTGTTTTTATATGGTAAGTTACAGGTTGACTTGAGTTGAATTTCCGAAAATAAATCAGACACAGCAAACTTGCTATGATCCTTGATTAAGCGCAACAACAACAATTTTTTAGATACGTTTTTGTAGTCAGTTTTTATTCTTTTTCTATCAAAAAATTTGCCCAATTCAGAGTGTTGAAATTTTCATTCCGATAGTTGGTTAATTCAGATTTATTAAACATCAATTCTACTTCATGTTCGGTTCGTTCAAAATTCACAATCCAAAGCGAACAAATTCTGTCTATCAATTCAATCGATTCAGAAATCGAGTTATTTTGGTCAGCTATTTTTCCAACGATTTCAATTCGGTATGAGTTTTTCAGTTTCTCATATTTTGAGATTTCAAATCCATTTTCACAATGCAGAGTTTTGCATATCAAATTCGCAAACTTTTTCCCTTTTTCAAGAGATTTTTGATTTTCAGTAATTAAAGTTAATCGAAAGTTCTTCATTTTCTGAAATTGTCTACTACGTGTTTATATATGGTTTGTTGCGTGCTTCAGCAACTAATTTAGTAAATACAAACTGAATAGAAAATCCGCGAGGATTTTCGTAAGTAGGCTAGAACTAGCCATTAATTATAGTCCATGTTGCCCATTTGCAATCAATTTAGAAAGTGAGGAGTCTTTCTTCGGAGGGTTTAAGGAATAAAGGTTTATATGTACTTCTTGATCGCCTACAATAATGTCTTTTGTAATAGCTTCTACTACATTTCGCTTTTCATCGTTGGTAAGTTTGTCTCAATTATCATATAAAGTTTGTGCTTCTTGGATGATAAATTCACTTGATTTTGCATGTTCTTTTAATATCTTAACTTCACTTTCTAATGTTGGAATTGTTCTTTCTAATTGACTTAATTGTTCATTAGATTCTTTTTAGAACTCTTTGAATCTTGCAGTTTCAATTTGATTTTTTTGTTTTTACAGATGAGTTCATCGAGGAGAAGAGGGGTGGTATTGAAAATATTACTTTATTATTATATAAACAGTCCTTATAATCAATATGTATTTTACGAATACAACAGAATAATATACCAGTATTGGTTCTAGAACTTTCATACAATGACCTTGAAATCAAAGAAGGTGATTACAGCATCCAATACTTTTCTTTCTATGGTAAATGGTTCATTTAAGGGTGATGTTAAGGAAACAAGAAGACAACTACTTGATTACTTTAAGTTGGATACCTATGCTATGGTTAAAATTCTGGAGAAAATACTTAAAGTATAAAGACTGATTTTTTGAGTAAATTCCGGAAAATTTCTTTTTTACTTTTAGACGGATAACCCCCCTCATGATCTTTTTTCTGAAAAAATATTCGTTCAGGGTATCGTCCCCCCCCTCTGGAGAAGTCGATTTCACCCTAAATAGAGGGAGGATATGGGGTCCTCCAGGAAGTTTTAGATTTTACCTCATATTATTTGTTTTTATATAAGTCAATGAAAATCAATAGTATAATGACTAAATCATTATAAAATAGTAAAGAGAAATCAAAGGAAATAACAAGGAATTAAACCTGCGGAGCAACCTCTTGAGCAACCGGTATTCTCGTTAAATATTATCCTTGGTCGACATAATCAAAAAGTATGAGTCAAGAATGCTCTTTATCACTTGCCTTGGTTGTTTGTCACAAAAAAAGAAATTAACTAATATTTATATGTTATTTTTATACCTATAAATTTAAAAAAAATTGATTAAAAAAAAATTATTTATTTTTTTTGCTCTACTATGTAGTAATATGTTCGCTCAACAACAAGTG
>CAZOLZ010000097.1:0-2231 GCA_964580965.1 uncultured Flavobacteriales bacterium
AATAACTCTTATATGATCTTCAATTCCTTATATGGTTAATTTTATATAAGCAATCACTTTTCGGACACCCTCTTAGGTTTTTATAACAATTTATCCGTTTAATCTATCAACGCTAAACCTTCATCTAAAGCTCTCATCAATGTACCATATCCTTCGGCTCCTACAGATAAACGCACCAATGAATCGTTAATTCCTCTGATGTCCCTGTCTTCTTTTGGAACTACACAATGTGTCATACTCGCTGGGTGTTCGATGTATGAAATTACAGAACCTAAACTTACTGCTAATTCCATTGGTGTATCTTTTCTTGCAAAGTAATTCATCAACTTCACTCCTCCTTCAAAACCACCTTTTACTTCAAATGAAATCATTGCTCCACCATTTCTCATTTGTTTTAAGAAAATATGGTGTTGCGGGTGACTTTCTAAACCAGGATAAGTAACCTTCTGAACTTTTGGATGCTCATTCAAGAAGTTGGCAATTTTTACTGCTGTCTCACTTTGAATTTGTACCCTTAATCCTAAATCTTGTATGCATAAGCTATTCAACCAACTATCAAAAGGAGAAGGTGTTGGACCAAAATCTTTGTAAGCCATAAATACATCTGTACTAAAGAACTCGTAAGGCCCCATCGCTGCACCTGCAATCGAACTTGAATGTCCATTTACATATTTTGTCATCGAATGAATGACAATATCAGCTCCTAATCTAAAAGGTTGTTGTAAATAAGGTGAACAGAATGTATTATCAACCATTAATAAAGCTTCATTCGCTTCCGTGATTTTAGAAATAGCCTCTATATCAGAAATTTCTAATGTTGGGTTCACAGGCGTTTCTATTAAACACGCTACAATATTTGGATGGTTTTTAAAGGCATTTTCAACCTCATCTATTTTAGTGGTATCTGTAAAAACAATTTCAATACCAAAACGAGTTTCTAAATAACGTACAAATGAATCCGTACAACCATAAACGTTACCTATCATCAAAGCATCACCAGGCTTAATAAATGCCATAATTGTTGTAGAAATTGCTGCCATTCCAGAAGCGAAAACTAAACAACCAATTGTTGGAACTTTTTCATCGTTTTTTAATGCATTTTCAATGATGTGATCACATTCCAATTGAAACAATACACGTTCTAAATATTCAGTATTTGGATTTCCTAAACGCGTATAAATCCTAGCATAAGGTTTTTCACCCGTTGGCGACATACCTAAAAAACGATCTGCACCATCTTGTACATTGTTAAATTTAAATGTTGATGTTTGATGAATACTTGGTAAACCTGTACCCACACATATCGCGTTAAATTTATCTTGATCTAACTGTTTTTCAGTTGTTCTTGCATACTTGTGCTTTTTCTCAATCCAGCGATCCCACCATTCAAATCTATTAACCATGTTTTATAATTTTAACAAAATGAGCAATTAATTACATAAATATAACACTTTATCTTTTAGAAATAAATTTTTTTGAGTTCTTAATTCATCCTTTTTAGGAGAATTCTACTATTCTACACTATCTAAAAATTACATAATTTTCAAGTGTGGTTGAAAAAACACACATTAAGGTACACTAAAGAAGCTTACCTCTCTTTTCACTAAGTTTATTGAAACTCAATATTAAAACCAGCTTTTTTAACAGCTTCTACAACACTAGAAACATTCTCATCGTCTAATTCAACTGATAAAATTTTATCTGGATTTTCTGTATCTACTTTCCAAGTATCTACATTATCTAACTCGTTTAAAAATGGTGTTACCGATTTAATGCAACTTCCACAGTTAATATTTGTCTTAAATTGAAATGTATTCATTTTCTTATTTTTTATGTTTCTTATTTCTTAATCCCAAAATCAGTATTAGAAATCCTGATTCGATTAACAAAATCTAAATCAATAATTTACAATTATTGTAAGATTTTATAAATCGGGGTTAAACCCAACTAAATCACATAGTTCGTTCTTAATGAACTCCTAATGATTAAATTGGGTTAAACGTAAACTATTCGCCAAAACAGATACCGAACTCATCGACATCGCTGCTCCAGCAATCATTGGACTTAACAAAAATCCAAAATTAGGATATAAAACTCCAGCTGCAATTGGTATAGCAATCAAATTATAAACAAACGCCCAAAACAAATTCTGACGGATGGTCTTCATCGTTGCTTGCGATAAATAAATCGCATTGGCTATCTGCTGTAAATCAGAATGCATTAAGGTAATA
>CAZOLZ010000098.1:0-2173 GCA_964580965.1 uncultured Flavobacteriales bacterium
CCGCTCTTGACATTATAAGGTCGATGCCCCATTGGATTCCAGCGGAAAATAATGGCACTAAGGTTAGATCGTACATTACGATCCCTGTTGTGTTTGAGTGAAGCTTGAGTAGAATAATGTAACTTATCTGTCCTCGACACATTAAACTTTACATGAAAATCAGAAACATAATTGTTTTCATTCTTTTTATGTGCAGTCCATGGCTGCATGCACAGGTAAAAAAGGTAGCGTTAAAAGTTGATGTGCTTGGACGAATGCATCCGTCGTTAAAATATTATCATCCTATTCAAGGAGAATACACGATTTATCCAAAAAAAATTGAACTGTCTAAAAAGCAGGAAAAGGAGTTGTTTAATTATGTTTTCATACAACCTGTGGATGAATTAGATGAGACAGTCAACCAAATTCAATCCAATTCACTGCGATATTATGTCAATCCTGATGAATTGATTTATATAAATTGGAATTCAGAAAATGACTCGATTAACAAGTCTCGATTGGACTCCATAGAAATAGCCTCGAATCAAATCAGGGAGGACAACTATGCAACTTTAGTAAAGAATTATTTCAATCCATTCTTTCTTTCTAAATACGAAGTAACCAACAGGGAGTATAAAGAATTTATGAATTGGGTAAAGGACTCTATAATTGTTGAAACATTATTCTACAGTAATGAACTGTCGAATGAGGAAGCATCATATCTATTGAAGATTCCAAAATCCATCCGACAAAATGGAATCACTGATGAAATTAATCCCACAAGTAAAGCAATTTCTGAATTTCCAAGGGAAATAATACGTGAACTCTACCCGCTCGACATTCAATTTGATTATTGGGAGAATTTCGAGGACGAAAAAGTTGCACGTGCAATTTCGCCGCTCTTTGAAGGTCATGGAAGACGTTGGTATAAGAAACGAGAATTTAGTCAAAATCACTTGAGTTATAAGTATCAGACGATATCTTTAAGTGGGGTATATAAAGATTACTTCGAGGACAAAGATCCGAATAAAGTTAATATTTTAGATCAATTTCTTATTGAGCATGAACTGAATATATATCCTGATACATCTTGCTGGTTAAAAGCTCCTAAACTGTACAATTCTTGGTTGATGTTTCACGTCTATTTTTGGCATCCTGCATACGACAATTATCCGGTCATCGGAATTAGCTACGAGCAAGCCAAGGCTTATTGTCATTGGAAACAAAAACAACTTGAAAAAGCACTTCCCGAAATCGCGAACTACTTTTATTATGACTTACCAAACCTCCAAGAATATGAATGGGCAATTACTTTCGGTCAAAACAAGTCACTAATATCAAATATTCTCGATAATGAATTAATAACAAATCTCAGTTTAGGTGTGCACGATTCGAGTGAAAGAGATCATTCAATTGAGCGAGTTCTCCAACTTGAAAGTGGAAACCTGCAATCTGTATTTGCTCCAAAAAGTGCTAGCAGTAAGAAGATCAAAAGAAAAATGAGGAAAGGTAAAATTCGATCTAGATTTACTATTGAAGAGCTGGTCTCCATTCAAAATCAACAAGACATTTTACCAAACGGTCTAACATTTTTATCGAACAATGTCTCTGAATGGATGAATGAGAGTTACACGTCAAACTATGAAAAACTTATTGAAGCATACATCAATTATAAATGTCTATGCTTGGCAGAATATTGTGATTACAAAAGAGAAATGGATCTAAATAGGATACTTCAAAATGATAAACATGGTAATTTAATAATAGGTGCTAATTTTCTCGATCAAAGATTTGGGTCTATTTGGAGAGTAAATAGAGGAGGTATATATCCTAAAACATTTCGAGATAAGGATAAATCTTTTCCTACTGTAGGATTCAGATGCGTATTGCGTTTTAAACCTTGGAGACGTGCAAATTGAAGACCCAAATAAGCAGATGAAAATGAAACAATAGATAGTTAAAGCAATTCGACTTTCCACCCTGCCACCCATTGAAAATCAGCCATTTTTCGCTAACTTTAACAGCACAGTATTTTTGTACTGTTTACAAAAACACGCTCTCATGAAAAAAATTACGGCCTTTTTATCCGCTTCACTTATTCTTGGTGGAGGATTCCTTTTGATGAATCAAGAACAAGAACAAACCACAAAAAAAGAATTTTTAACACGTTCAGAAGCGCACCCAATATTGGGAA
>CAZOLZ010000099.1:0-2144 GCA_964580965.1 uncultured Flavobacteriales bacterium
GCTCCTCAAAAAAAACTGAAATAAAAAGGTTGTAAATGAATATTGTCAAAAAGAATTTATCTGTTGTGTTTTTATTATTAGTGATATTTACGCCACAATTGTTGATGTCTCAAATGACTTTAAAAGAAAAGGTGGTAGATGTATTTACTAGAAAAAAACAGATTGTTGTTTTAAATCAAAAAATAGATAGTCTTCAAACGGTTTCAAACGAAAAAGACAGTGTCATTGGTGTTAAAGAGGTAAGGTTTGAGAAGCTATCCATAGATAATAATTATTTAGAGTTAGAAAAAGATTCTGTTATTAGGTTAAAAGACTTAATTGTTTTAAAAAATAAAAAGCTTTCAAAAAGTTTAGACTCTTTGAAAAAAGTAAATGAAGAATCAAAAAGGTATTCGAAAGAGCAAAGAGAAGAAGATTCAATCAGGTATCAAACATTATTACAAAAATTGAGTGATAAAAATAAGTTTGTAGTGGATTCAATCAAGAAAGTACATGAGGTCAGAAGAGATAAACAGGAGCCAAAAAGAATTGAGAACTATTATTTCAAAGATTTTAAAAGTGTTATAACTGGAACTCCAGATACCAAAAATCGTTTTACATGGACTTTTGAACTATTTAAAAAAGACAGTTCAGGATATGTTCCCGCTAATAATGATGAGGTTTTTAACGATAAAAAGGATGAATTGTTAACCCTTATTAATGAAAGGATTAAATCTGATTTTGATAAAGCATATGAGTTAGATAAAGAATGCTTTAACACTGATGCTGCTCCTAGTTATACTTTTAATAATTTAGGCTTAGAATTCAAAGACGATAAAGTTAATTTCTATGCTGTTTTTGATTTTGCAACCGAAAATTGCTATTACCTATACGGTTATACTGTTGTAGAATTTACTGTAGATGAAATAGCTGATTATTTAAAGTAGTTAAAGGTGTTTAATAATTTCTGAAACGGAGAGTCTATCTTTGTAATTCTCATCAAAATGAATGTATTCAATTTGTCTATTTTGATTGATTATAAAAGTTGCTGGTACTGGTAAAACATTATCGTCATTACCATTTGCTTCTTCCAGATTAATTCCAAATAGTTTATACTTGGTTAAAGTAGCTTCTTTAACTTTAAATGAAACCCCATATAGATTTTTCCATAGAGAATACTCAATTAGAATTACATGAAAAAATATGTGACCATGTAGTTCATATGAAAAAGAGAGTTTCATGATAGATTCTTTTTTTGTTATTTTGTAAGCAGTACATGACCATTAATTTCATATTGCTTATCAATTCCATTTTCTTTAAATTGAATTTTCCAAATGTACATACCGTCTGGACATTCTTTCCCTTCAATTCCATATTTACCATTCCAACCTACATCTACATCGAATGATTCAAATACTACCCCTCCCCACCTGTCAAATATTAATAAATGAAAATTAAACTTATCATACCCACTATGAAAGACTGCTTTGAATGTGTTATTGAAATCATCACCATTTGGAGTAAATGTATTTGGTACATAATATATTAATTCATCTAAGACAGCGATTGCTTTGAATGTCGTATCGGGACAGTTGTTGTCATTATTAGCAATTAAAGTTACAATGTAATTGGTAACTGTTTTATCATAAATATGTTCAACATTAAAATCGTTGCTCACATTACCATCATCAAGATCCCAGAAATAATTAGTAGCATATGAAGATGTATTAGTAAAGACGAACTTTGGATTAATTAATGACTTTTTAGTATTTTCATCTACTTCAAAATCTGCTACAGCATTAGGGAATGTACAAATTAATTGCGGTAATGTCAATGAATTTGAACAATTGTTAGTTGTAGATGTTAATGTAATATCAAAGCATCCAGTTTGATTGAATTTATGGTTAACCATATTAATCGAGTTTGAAGAAGTATTTGTTGTTCCATCTCCAAAATCCCAAACAACTTGCTCACTTTGTGGAGTTGAGTTGTTCGTGAAATTAACACTAATAGGAACGCAACCATCTAAATCATCTGCAGTGAAATTAACTATTGGGTTTACATATACAGTTACAATTGCCGATCCATTTTGAGCTTGAGAGCAACTTGAAGAACTAGCATCTTGAACAGAAACTAAGTTGTAAGTATAAGTACCATCATTAGCG
>CAZOLZ010000100.1:0-2135 GCA_964580965.1 uncultured Flavobacteriales bacterium
ATTTTATTGTTTTGTATGTAATGTTATGGGCTGGTTGATTATTCCTCTTTTCTTGGGTTCTGTCGCATTAACTTCATTAAAGATAATGAAGTTAATTTTTAATACATTGTTAGGTTTTGTCGCATTAATTAATTCTGATTCTGAAATTTAGTAATTATCTATGAGTTATGCTGCCAAAGAACAAAATGTTTTGAACGTTGTTTTTCCCGAATCAGCTATTTGACCCTTCCTAATAATGTTGACAACTTCGATACCCGCCAAGGTGCGTTGTGCTGACTCAAACTCCTTGAAGCCGGTGTCTATTGATATTCGCCTCTTTATATTTCGGTGGTCTTGTTCTACTATATTGTTTAAGTATTTGCATTGTCGGATTTTGATTTTTTTTACGGTCATCAGCTCACGATGGTTCTGTCGCATTAACTAAAAAATCACTATTTGAAGCCTAATTCACACAAAACGAAAAACCATAAACCGTTGAAATAATGTGAGTTAACTTTTTGAATATTCAAGGAATTTGATGAAAAATCGTCGAAAAATAATTAATGCGACAGAACCGACAAGCGGAAAGATTAAAATCACTAGGATTTAAACAGGCAGATTACTATATTTCTGAATGGGAATGATATTGATCTATTACTTAGGTTCTGTCGCATTGTAAGAAAAAACTTGAAAATACTGAAAAGGAGATTCAGAAGATCATTGGAAATGATGAGGTATAATCATAATTACGTTTTTCAATTTCATTAAAAAGAATGAACCATCGAAAAAAATAATTTATTTTCAAAACATAGATAGATGAATAAACACATTTCAATAGATGAAAAAGGTCGATACTTTGTTGTTGAAAATGATAATTTTAGCGAAAATCCCACTATTGTTGTCTTGTCTGCTGATAAAAGACTCCTGACAATAAAAAAACCGGAAAGTTTCGTGTAAAAACGAAAAATTCCGGTTTAGTACCCGAGACCGGACAATTATCGAACTTTTTGAAAGAAGATATTCAACTCGTTTTGAGTTTTATTTAGTATGCTGATAGGGCTTTTCTCTTATGTTCACCGAGATACTTAGGTTCACAAAAGTCATATTTTCAATATTTATACTATTTTTCTGCAATGAGAACTAAAAACTCTTACCACACTAGTATCAAAACATGTTATGCGCTAGGTTTCGAAGAATTGTTACCTAAAACCCTTCGGAAGCAAATACCTAGATCAACTTATCATGGCTGGAAAGTCGAAAACGAAGCTAAATATGTTGGTCATGAATTTGCTAACAGAATTGCTAAGAACCTTGATCATGCGAATATTATTTTAAATGATAAAGTAAGACATGAACGTGCACTCTTTGTAGCCTTTTGTCGGATCAAAATCACGATTATTCAACTAATTGGAAAGCAAGAATTCAAAAAGCTTCTTCGGCAAAACAAATCTGCTGTCGTATCTTTAATAGAAAAGGTCAAGCCGATTTTTGGAGGGACGACTATGCTGAAATATCTCAATCTCAACCCAAAGATTTATAGCGCTTGGAAAGCATCATCATTAAATTTTTGTAAGGATTCTCATCTAAAGATGTGCTTCAAAAAGATCACGCGGCAAATCACAACAAAAGAGGTGAAAGTTATCAAAGCCTTAATGACCAATCCAGATTTTGCGCATTGGCCGGCAGCTTCACTTTGGGCTATGGCAATACGAACCGAACAAGCTGTATTGTCTAGAGCCACATGGTACAAGTACACAAAAATGCTGAAATTAGAACGCTATAAGATTTCACGACGATTCAAACCGAAAAAGGTTCCGCTTAGAGCTAAATGCGTCAATCAAATATGGCATGCGGATGTTTCTGTCTACATCACAGTCGATAATGTACGATTCTATATCTACACGCTTGTAGATAATTTCTCAAGAATGATTCTTGCATGGGACATCAGTACTAAACTTTCTGCAAAAACACGTTTAAAGAGTATTGAACGTGCCGTCAAGGAACAATTCGATTTGAATCTTAAGGAACAATCAATCGATTTGATTGTAGATGGCGGATCGGAGAACAATAACGGAGTAATTAAAAATTTCATTCTTAATAATCAAGTCAAGATAAATAAGAAGATTGCGCTGAAAGATATTGTTCAATCCAATTCA
>CAZOLZ010000101.1:0-1984 GCA_964580965.1 uncultured Flavobacteriales bacterium
GTTGCCACACATAAAAAACTGAACGAAAATGTTCTGGAATAAAAGAAAAAAATTACCAATTACAGAAGAAGACAAAGTTTGGATTGATGAAGATTTAAATTGGTTAAAAGCTGAATTAGGAAAAGAACATTTTATGGAAATTAAAACTGTGAAACCAACTAAAGAGTTTTACAACAGGAATTTCGATAAAACAGAAAAAGATGCTGAATTCATTTTAGAACGAACAATGGAATTAATGAGCATCAAAGATTTGGAAATAAAACTTGATTTTTTTTCAGATGGAATTGTAGAATCTGAAAATGGAACAATTTTAACAACTCCTGCTGACATAAATGGAAAATGGGAAAGTGCTGCTGGAACTTACGAAAAGAATGAAAAAGGTATTATAATCTCAATTGAAACTCAACAATTAAAAGATCCTATTTCATTAATTGCAACAATTTCTCACGAATTGTCTCACCAGATATTATTAGGAGAAAATCGAATTGAGGAAAATGATGAATTTTTAACTGACTTAACCGCTATAAGTTATGGTTTTGGAATTTTTATAGGAAATTCAAGATTTAATTTTTCACAATTTTCAACAAATGGAGGATTTGGATGGCAATCAAGTGGAATTGGATATTTGCCTGAACAAATAATAGCTTATTCAATGGCTTGGTTATCGAATGAGCGAAATGAAAATACGGAATATTCAAACTTTTTGAAACCATCAATAAAAAAGTATTTTAAAAATAGTTATGAATATTTGAAAAATGAAAAATCTGAATAATTACGTGTGGCAACACCGTGTAAAATTAATTGCTAGTTTTAGCTCACTTGGGAAATTCCTTCGGAATTTCGCCGTTCGTGTTTAATCTAGTAAATTAGTTGCTTGAAACACGCAACTAATCTTACACAACCACGTTGCCAATAATTTGAAATGAAATTCACGACCGAACAATTAAATGCTGAAGGAATAAGACAATGGGATTGGATTAAAGTTCAATTTCCAGATTGCCCTTTACTTTTAGGAAATGGTTTTAGCCTAAATTTCAGTTCGAGATTACTTTATCGTAATTTATATGAAAAGTACATAGAAAATTGTCCAGAAGATGCTAAAAAACTATTCAAAGAATTTAAATCGACAAACTTTGAAATTATTTTAGAACATTTAGAATCGACAGAAAGAGTTTGTAGTGCATTAGAAATTGAACAACAAAGAATAAGTAGAAATAAAGATTTAATTAAACAGGGTTTAATCGATTCGATTAATCGTATTCATCCGACACCTGACGAAATAAAAATAGACCAAATAAAACTTGTAGCGGAACAAATAAAGGAATTCGAGGAAATTTTCACTACAAATTATGACTTATTTCTTTACTATTTAATTTTAGAAAGTAAAAAATTCGGAGATTATTTTTATATGCCATTCTTTGAAGACGAAAGGTTTAAGCGTTTTAAAACTGGAGATGTTTTTAAGAAAAATCATATTTACTATTTACACGGAGCACTTTTTGTTTTTGAAAAATCTGTAGAGACAATAAAAATAAAACGTGATGAAAATTGGCTGATTGAAGTAATTACAAAAGAAATATCTAAAGACAATTATCCTTTATTTATAAGTGAAGGAACATCTGAAATGAAATTAAAAGGTATTCAGTCAAATAATTATCTGACATATTGTTTTAGAGAACTGAAAGAAAATAAAAACAAAAATCTTGTCATTTATGGACAATCATTAAGTGACCAAGATTTGCATATTGTAAAAGCAATTGACGAGAATTATGACAAAGTTGCTATTTCAATTAGAATATCTGAAAACAAAACAATGAACGAATTAAAATCGGAAATGAATAGAATCAAATCTATCCTAAAAAACACAGAAGTTGAATTTTACGATTCTACTTCGTTATTTAAATTTGAATAAAAAAACTATTGGCAACACCGTATATAATTTATTGCTAGTTCTGGCCTACTTACGAAAATCCTCGCGGATTTT